>CALMMQ010000102.1 GCA_937868725.1 uncultured Pleomorphomonas sp. | reverse complement strand
AGGTCGATAAGAAATCGCTCCAGATTCAATAAGTTGAGCAGCCGCTTGTCGATCAGGTTGGTGCAACCTGATCGGCGGACGCTCTAGCCGGATCGACACATTTCGGGAGACTTCCATGGCCAGCGTGACCATCGACAAGGTGCAGAAAACCTACGGCAACCACAAAGTCATCCACGGCATCGACATCACCATCGCCGACGGCGAGTTCGTCACGCTGGTCGGCCCGTCCGGCTGCGGCAAGTCGACGCTGCTGCGCATGATCGCCGGCCTCGAGAACATCTCCGGCGGGCACATCCGCATCGGCGACCGGATCGTCGACGACGTGCAGCCGAAGGAACGCGACATCGCCATGGTGTTCCAGAGCTACGCCCTCTATCCGCACATGACGGTGGCCGAGAACATGGGCTTCGCCCTCAAGCTCAAGAAGCGCGACAAGGCCGAGATCGACCGCCGCGTCCGCGATGCCGCCGCCATCCTGGCTCTCGAACCCTACCTTGACCGTCTGCCCAAGCAGCTGTCCGGTGGCCAGCGCCAGCGCGTCGCCATGGGCCGGGCCATCGTCCGCAACCCGCAGGTGTTTCTGTTCGACGAACCGCTCAGCAATCTCGACGCCAAACTGAGGGTGCAGATGCGCAGCGAGATCAAGGACCTGCACCAGCAGCTGCGCACCACCACCGTCTACGTCACCCACGACCAAGTCGAAGCCATGACCATGGCCGACAAGATCGTCGTCATGCGCGCCGGCACCGTCGAGCAGATCGGCCGGCCGCTGGAACTCTATGACCGCCCGGCCAACACCTTCGTCGCCACCTTCATCGGTTCGCCGTCGATGAATCTGATCGACGGCCGGGTCGACGCCGGACGCTTCGTCACGGCCACCGGCCTTGCCCTGCCCTGCCCGGCGCTGCCGGCTGGCGCCCGCACCTGGGGCATCCGCCCCGAACACGTCGTGCTCGCCGACGACGGTCTGCCGGCCGAGGTCCAGACCGTCGAGCCCATGGGGGCGGAAACCCACGTCATGGTCCGCCTTGGCGGTGCCGCCGCCGTGGTGGCGGTGCGCGACCGCATCGAGATCAGGCCCGGCGACATCGTCCACCTCAAGCCGAACCTCGCCTGCGTCCACCTCTTCGACGAGGCCGGCCGGCGCATCGACGTTGCCGGTTCCAGCCAGGGCTGATCGCCCCAACCGCCCGGCGCCCGCCTCGGCGGCGCCGGGTCATCCTTGATGTTTTTCAAGATGGTGGCGGCCCCGTCACCACCGCCCTCGCGGATGGGTCCCCGCTCCTCGGCCGCGTGATTCCGCCGCCGCCAGCTCATCCCACCGTCCGCAACACCCGCCCGACCAGACCAGCGCCAATGGCTCGTCGGGGCGCGCGCAACCGCCGCCGATGCATCTGGACAGGACAGGGAAGACTTGGTGGAGCTGAGGGGAATCGAACCCCTGACCTCTGCAGTGCGATTGCAGCGCTCTCCCATCTGAGCTACAGCCCCAGCCGCCAACCGGTAGCTCTCCAATGGGACGAAGAGCAACGACGTCAGGTGAGCCGCATTTATGGGATCGCAGTCGGCGCTGTCAAGCCCTTCCGTGGCGCCGCCGCGCCGCCCGCCCGCATGACGCGCCATCGGACACCGGTCGAAAATTCTCAATCTAAAGGTGCTTGCCTTCGCCCGGCAAACGGCATAATAGAGGGCATCGACTTTGGCCAGACGATCGGCCTCGGATGTTCGGGCGTTAGCCCTCGCCTCTGACCTTCCTTCCAAAATCGGTATCACTTGCCTCCACGTTGTCATGACGGGGAGGTGTTTTTCACATCCGACTTCTCAGGAAAGGGAAAGTCTCATGGCTATCGGTACTGTCAAGTGGTTCAACTCCACCAAGGGTTACGGCTTCATCGCTCCGGAAGATGGCTCGCCTGACGTCTTCGTGCACATCTCCGCCGTCGAGCGTTCGCCGCTCGGCCAGCTCGCGGACGGCCAGAAGGTGTCGTTCGACGTCGTCAAGGATCGTCGCACCGGCAAGTCCGCCGCCGACAATCTGCAGGCCGCCTGAGCGCCAGCCTGACGCATGAATGAAAGAGGGACGCCGAGCGATCAGCTCTGGCGTCCCTTTTTCTTGTGTCGATGACGGCACAAGGCCGATCAGTTCGACCGGCGAATCGACTTGATGGCGATCGGCGGCCGGCCCGACTGTTCGGCGATGGCCAGATCCTGGGCTTCGAGCACGGCCTGCGCCGGCTCGTCGCCATCCGGTCCGCCCAGCACGTCGCGCGGCACACGGCGGTTGGAGCGCTGCGAGCCGTCTTCATAGACGACGTCGAACAGCACGAACTCGCTCTTGCTCGAAGGCTTCTTGGCCATGATCGCGGCCTCCGTCTCAGGCGCCGCCGCCCCGGCACGGCCGGGCATTCGGCGCCATCAGGATGGCGGGATCAGGGCGTGGAGATGACCGGAGCGGCAGCCGGACGCGGCCGGGGCGTCATCACCTTGCGCTTGGGCATCGGCAGCAGGCCTTCGCGCTGCGCCTGCTTCTTGGCCTGCTTGCGGGCGCGGCTCACTGCCTCCGCCTTCTCGCGCACGCGCTTCTCCGAGGGCTTCTCGAAGGCACGGCGCTGCTTCATCTCCTTGAAGATGCCTTCACGCTGGAGTTTCTTCTTGAGGGCACGCAGTGCCTGCTCGATGTTGTTGTCGCGAACCAGAACCTGCACGGGTTATCCGATCTCTTGCCGGTACAAAGGGGGTAGCACCACGCGGCGCGCGGTGAAGAGGCGAGGATTGGCCTGAACTCCGCAGCGTCGGCAAGCCACGGCAGGTACCACATTTCGGGAAGCCGAACGTGATTGTTCGCCCCTCAACGACCTCGCCGCATCTATATGTCAACCGCTCCCGAGATGCCAGCGCAATTCCCGCCTGGCCAGACGCCGTTTTCTGGTTCCCGGTCGCCGCGCGGCCTCCGTCCGGGGAACGATCGGTCAGAGTGCCGCCCGGCGCAGGCCATCGAGGTTGTCAGCGATGCTGGCGCCGGCCTTGAAGACGGCACTGCCGCTGACAATAACCTGCGGTCCGAAGCCGGCGGCCACCGGGATGGTCGCCTCGGTGATGCCGCCGTCGATGGCGATCAGCGGGTCGGCGCCGTTCGCCGCCGCGAGCTGCCGCAACTGGGCGATCTTGCGCCCCAGCGCCGCGTCGGGCGCGCCGCCGCTCCAACCGGGATCGACGGCCAGCAGCGTCACCATGTCGACCGCGTCCAGCACCGGCACCACCGTTTCGACCGGCGTCGCCGGGTTGAGCGCCACTGCCCGCAGCACGCGGCGGCCGGTCTGCCCGGCCACCTCGGCGTCCAGCATGGCCAGCGCCCGGTGGAGGTGGACGAGCCCCTCGGGGTGGATATGGACGATGTCGGCGCCGGCCTTGAGCACGGCCGGAATGACGACGATGGGATCGGCCACCATCAGGTGGACATCCTTGAGCATCCTGGTCCTCGACGCCGCGATCAGTGCCGGCCCGGCGGTGAAGCCGGGACAGAACACGCCGTCCATGACGTCGAAATGCAGCAGCGCATTGTCCGCCGCCTCGAGGGCGGCGATGGCGGCGCCGTAAGCCATGGCGTCGGCGGCCTGCAGACCGACGCTCAGCGTCGGCGCCGAGCGGCGCAGGCAGGCCTTGAGCGCGGCGCGCGAGGCCAGATCTTCAGCTGAAGCGAGCATCGATCCCTCGTCAATCGCGCGGCAGCAGGCCGACGAGCACCTTGTGGCTGCGCGGTCCGGTCATGATGTCCTCAAGCTCGGCCTTCACCTTGAGGTAATGCGGCGTCGTCTTGTGGGCCTTCACCGCCGCCGCGTCGACGAACGCTTCGTAGATGGTGAAGCGCGTGGGGTCGTCGGGGTCCTGCAGCACGTCAAAGCGGCGGCAGCCAGGCTCGGCGATGGTCCCCTCGTGGTTGGCGGTGAAGACGCGCAGGAAATCATCGATGCGGTCGGGCTTGACGTTGATCTCGACGAGGGTGACGTGCATGGCCGAGGGCCTCCGGATGGCTGGATAAAGAACAGAGAGACCGGCCGCCGCAGCGGGGGCGGCCGGCTCTCCAGTATCCCGAACGGCAGGCAGGCCGGCCGGCGGGGAGGAGCGGACGGCAGCGGGAGGAGCCGCCGTCGCGCCGGTCCGATCAGAAGTCGAACTTGTCGATGTTGTCCTTGGTGAACACCTGGCGTTCCGGCAGCAGGATGATGCCGTTGCCGTCGGCCTCGTACTTGTAGCCCTGGACGCTGTTCGGGCTGACCTCGACGGTGCCGACTTCAGGAATGTCCAGCTTGTCGCCGACCTTCATGGCGCCGTTCTTGATCAGGTGTTCGGCGACATAGATGGAGATGGCGCCCTGCTTGGTGACGTCCCAGAGCCCGAAGGCCTTGACGGTGTCGCGCTTGACGTAGGGGCGCATGACGTTCGGCGTCGAGAAGCCGACGATGCTCACCTTGCCAGCCCGACCGAGGTTCTCGGCGGCCTGGGCGGCGGCGGGCAGTGCGTTGGCGTCGGGGGCGATGATGATGTCGACGTCCTTGTAGGCCTGCAGGATGCTTTCACCGGTCTGCAGCGACTTCTGGGCATCGTTGTAGCCGTACTGCGTGGTGACGACTTCCCAGCCCGGCTTGTCCTTGGCGATGATCGCCTTGGCCTGCTCGACCCACTGGTTCTGGTCGGTGACGGTCGGGCTCGAGTAGAAGAAGGCGACCTTGGCCTTGTCGGCCGGGTGCTGTTCGGCAGCCATGTCGACGAGCAGCTTGCCGAGCTGGGCCGGCGTGCCCTGGTCGATGTAGTAGCTGCGGCACTCCGGATTGACGTCGCTGTCCCAGGTCAGAACCTTGATGCCGCGCGCCATGGCGCGCTTCAGGGCCGGGCAGAGACCGTCGGGGGAGACGGCCGACACGACGATGGCGTTGAAGCCCTGGTTGGCGAAGGTGTTGATGTACTGCACCTGACCGGACACCGACGGCTCGGTCGGGCCGTCATAGGTCACCTCGATGCCCAGCTTCTTGCCGGCTTCGACGGCGCCCTTGCCGCCGGAGGTGAAGAAGCCGACGCCGACCAGCTTCGGGATGAAGGCGATGCGGGCGCTGTCGGCGGCGACCGAGGGGGCAGCCCACATCGTGGTGGCCACCACGGCGAGGGCGAGGGAAACGGTACCAAGCTTCATTATTGCTCTCCTTCCAAGCATGGCCCCGAGGCTGGACGCCTCACCTTTTGGGCCGTTCCTCCACAAACGACGCGTCATTCGGCAGCGACGTTTCTCAGAACACGCCGGTGCTGGATCCAGACGCGTCCCATTTCCGTGAGGCTGCGCAGGGCAACCACGATGACCAGCAGGCCGCCCGACAGGGCGCTCGACACATGGCTCGACACGCCGACGAGCTGCAGACCGGTCTGCAGGTAGCCGACCAGCAGGGCGGCCAGCGCCGTGCCGAGGATGGTGCCCGAACCGCCGTAGATCGACGTGCCACCCAGCACCACGGCGGTGATCGCCGGCATCAGCGCCGTCGAGCCGAAGTCGGAGCGGGCGGAGCCGAAATACGAGGCCAGGATCAGGCCGGACACCGCCGCCATCAGGCTGGTCAGGGCGTAGGCGACCACCAGCGTGCGGAACACCGGTGTGCCGGCATAGGCGGCGGCGCGCGGGTTCTGGCCGATCAGGTAGACATAGCGGCCGAACCGCGTGCGGTGCAGCAGCGCCATGAAGGCGGCCGTCAGCACCAGGAACAGGGCGAACGGCAGCGGCAGGCCGAGCACCTCGATGTTGGCGAGATTGACGAAGGCCGGATCGAAGTTGCTGATGCCTTCGTAGCCCGTGGCGCCGGCGAGACCGGACAGCACCAGCGCCGCGCCGCCGTAGAGAAAGCCGGTGCCAAGCGTGATGACCAGCGGGTTGACCTTCGACAGATGGATGGCCACGGCGTTCAAGACGCCGCCGAGCGTGCCGACCACCAGGGCCAGCGCCGCCGCCACCCAGATGTCGATGCCGGCGACCCAGAGAATGCCGAGTGTGATGGCGGAAAGCCCCATGACCGAGCCGAGCGACAGATCGATGCCACCGGTGATGATGACCAGCGTCAGCGCCAGGGCAGTAATGCCGACGTGGATGAAGTCGGAGGTGGCATAGAGCAGCGTCGCCGGCTGCAGGAATACCGGGTTGATGGCGCCGAACAGCAGAATCTCGGCGATCAGCAGCAGAGCGAGCACGCTCTCCCAGCGCTTGAGGGCAGGATGCAGTCTCATTTGCTCACCTCCGAGGTCTCGAGAGCGGCCTGCCGCGACCGGGCAACCCTGACGCTGCCGGCCGGCTGCTGCCCGGCAGCCTGCGGATCGATGAACTTGCGGTATTTCTGGTAGCGGAGCAGACGATCGACGGCTTCGCGGATCTTGCCGTCGGTGATCAGCACCACCAGCAGGATGGCGCCGGCGATGATGTCGTTCCAGTAGGCCTGCAGGCGCAGCAGCACGAGGATGCTGTCGATCGAGGTCATGAAGTAGGCGCCGAGCGCCGCGCCGAGCACGGTGCCGGTGCCGCCCAGCAGGCTGACGCCGCCCAGCACGCTCGAGGCGATGGCCCGCATTTCCATGCCGGTGCCGGCGGTGTTGGGAATGAAGCCGATCTGCGAGGCGAAGATGACGCCGGCCAGCGCCGCCAGCAGGCCGTTGAGGCCGTAGGCGGCGATCTGTACCTCGTTGACGCGGATGCCGATCAGCCGGGCGCCCTCGCGGTTGTCGCCGACGGCGAACATCGAGCGACCGAAGGCGGTGTAGCGCAGGCAGAAATGCGCGACGACCAGCAGCGCCAGCACCAGCCAGGCCACCGGCGACAGGCCGAGCGAACCGGCCTTGGTCAGCGCCTTGAAGCCCTCGGGCAGGCCCTCGATCCAGGCGCCGCCGGACAGCAGGTGCACCAGACCGCGGTAAAGACCGAGCGTACCGAGCGTGGCGACGATGGCCGAGACGTTCAGCAACGACACCAGCGCACCGTTGAACAGGCCGCAGACGAGGCCGATCAGCAGGGCGACGCCGATCGCCGACGGGATGGCCCAGCCGGCGTTCATCAGCAGGCCGGCCACCACCGCCGCGAGGCCCATGATCGAGCCGACCGAGACGTCGAGGCCGTGCGTCGCCATCACCATGGTGGCGCCGATGGCCAGCACGAACAGAATGAGACTGTTGCCGTAGACCAGCAGCACCGTGTCGATGGAGAAGTAACTGCGATCGACCAGACCGAGGATCGCGAACAGGAAGATGATGATCAGCGCGACCGAAGCTTCGCGGTGGCGCTGCAGGAACCGGATGATCATTGCGCGGCGTCCATTTCGGTGCCGACCCCGAACGAGAGGCGGGCAATGGCATTGATGTTGATGTCGGCCCCTTCGAGCTCGCCGCCCGGGTAGCCGTGGTTCATCACCACGACGCGGTGACTGAGGCGCTCGATCTCCTCGTGGTCGGAAGAGATCAGCAGGATGGCGAGGCCTTGGCCGGCCAGGCGGTCGATCAGGCGGTAGATGTCGGCGCGAACGGCGACGTCGACGCCACGCGTCGGCTCGTCGAGGATCAGGACGCGCGGGCCGGCGGCCAGGCACTTGGCCAGCAGCACTTTCTGCTGATTGCCGCCCGACAGCGTGCGCACCGGCTGGTCGCCGCTGGCGCAGACGATGCCGAGCAGCTTGATCTGTTCGGCGAAGTCGGCGCGTTCCTTGGCGAGCGGCAGCCATTCCTGGCCGCGATGCAGCACCAGCGCCGAGGCATTCCAGACGAGCGGCGCGTTGACGAACAGGCCCGACACCTGCCGATCCTCGGGCAGATAGACGAGGCCGGCATCGAGGCTCTGGCGCGGACCATGGCCGGCGAGCGGCTTGCCGTCGACCAGGATGCGGCCGCGCGCCGCCGGACGGATGCCATAGATGGTTTCGGCGAGCTCGGTGCGGCCCGAACCGACCACGCCGGCCAGCCCCAGAATCTCACCGCCGTGCAGCGAGAAGGTTACGTCGGCGAACCCTTCGCCGGCCAACCCCTCGACGCGCAGCCGTTCGGGACCGCGTTGCGCCGGGGCGACGGCGTGACCGAGCGTGAAGTTCGCCCGCCCCTCGACGTGGGTCATGGCCGAGACGATCTCGGCGTCGGTGAACGACTTCGGCGGCCCGGCCAGCACGACCTGACCGTCGCGCAGGATCGACACGATATCGGCGATCTCGCGGATTTCGCCGAGCTTGTGCGAGATGAAGAAGATGCCGACGCCCTGCGCCGTCAGCGCCCGGATGCGCCCGAACAGCTTGCCGACCTCGCGCGGCGTCAGCGCCGACGTCGGCTCGTCGAGAATGAGAATGCGCGCGTCGCGGATGAGACCGCGCAGGATCTCGACCATCTGCTGGTCGGCGACCTCGAGCTGTCCGGCCTGCGTCGACAGCGTCATGCCGGCGCCGATCTCGGTGATCATCGTTTCCAGCCGGGCGCGCAGTTCCGCCCGGTTGCCGGGGACGTGCATCAGCACGTTCTCCTCGACCGTCAGGCTGGGGAACAGCATCGGCTCCTGTGGCACCAGATGGATGCCGGCCTGCCGCGCCGTCACCGGCGTCATGGCCGAGGCGTCTTCGCCGCCCACCAGGAGCTCGCCGCGGTCAAGGCGATAGAGGCCGGCGATCATCTTCATGAGCGTGGACTTACCGGCGCCGTTGCCGCCAAGCAGCGCGTGCACCTCGCCCGGCCGCAGCGTCAGATCGACGCCACGAAGCACGGCGATAGAGCCGAAGAACTTCCAGACTTGTCTGGCTTCGACCAGCGGCGTCAGCTGGTCGGTCTGCGAGGTTCCCGCCATATCGACAGTCTCCCAAGGTTATTCTTTTTGGAAACACGGCACCCCGTCCGCGCTTCGAATATGTCTCCACCGGGCAGTCTGCCGGGCCTGATTGGCTTGCCCGGCAGAGCGGTTTGCAGTCCGAGGGAGAGAGGAGCGTCAGGCGGCCTTGCCGGCCTGGTAGATGTCGTAGGCCCGCTCGACGCTTTCGCCGTCGTGGACCACGGCCCGAACGGCGGCGATCATCGCCACCGGGCAGTCCGACTGGAAGATGTTGCGTCCCATATCGACGCCGGCCGCCCCCTGATCGATGGCGCGCCAGGCCATCTCGAGCGCGTCGCGCTCCGGCAGCTTCTTGCCGCCGGCGATGACGATCGGCACCGGGCAGCCGGCCACCACCTTCTCGAAGCCCTGATCAATGTAGTAGGACTTGACGATATGGGCGCCGAGCTCGGCGCAGATGCGGGTGGCGAGGCCGAAATAGCGGGCGTCGCGCACCATGTCCTTGCCGACGCCGGTCACCGCCATGGTCGGAATGCCGTAGCGGTTGCCGGTGTCGATCAGCTTGACCAGATTGCCGAGCGACTGGTGTTCGTATTCGGCACCGACGTAGACGTTGGTGGTGATCGCCGAGGCGTTGAGACGGATAGCGTCCTCGATGTCGACGGCCACCAGCTCGCGCGACAGTTCCGTGAGCACGCTCATGCCGCCCGAGCAGCGCAGCACCACCGGCTTGCGGCTGTCGGCCGGCATCGTCTGGCGCAGACCGCCGCGCGTGCACATCAGCACGTCCGTGTAGGGCACCAGCGGCCGGATGCTGAGATCGAGCCGCTCGAGGCCGGTCGCCGGTCCCTGGAAGTAGCCATGGTCGAACGCCAGCATGACGGTGTGACCGCTCTTGGCCTGGAAGATGCGCGCCAGACGATCCTGCATGCCCCAGTCGAGAGAAACAGAACCGCGCACGGGAAAGGCCCGCACCTCAACCGGCTTGTCCAGTCCGAAATCCTTGCCTTCCTTCACATCATCCAAGTCGGCCATCAGGTCCTCCAAAGGTGGGCGGCGTGGGCTGCAATCAGCAGTTCCAACCGTTCAAATGAACACCGCCTTATCAATTGCACGCCAGATTATTCGCTTGGCGCCTCATATCGTCAACCCGGATTCTGCACATAAGCAGCATCTCGATCCAAAAGAATGTGGCTCGGCATTTTGCTGAATTGGGGCGTTAAGATTTAACTTGTTGATTTTATTGATATCGACGAATCGTCGTGCGACAATAGCTGCGACTTAATGATGATCATGGGCTTCGCAGCTTGCGCTTATGTGCTGTTCGTGATCATATGATCGCCGAAACCCCGACGCAAAGACAGCCTCCGAGGCGCTTGCGCAAATGTCTTGAAGGTGAGTGACGTGAACGAAGCCAATGACGAAATGGCATTCGAGCCGCACGAAGAGGAACTGCTGAGCCGGGTGGCCTGGCATTATTACCATGACGGCCTGACCCAGAGCGAAATCGGCGAGCGGCTCAATCTGTCGCGCATCAAGGTGTCGCGCATGCTCGACCGCGGCCGGAAGATGGGCCTCATCCACGTCCATATCAATTCGAGCTACGGCGGCTGCTTCGCGCTGGAGGCGCGGCTGCAGGAGATCTATGGCCTCGACGAGGCGCGCGTCATTCCGGCCCAGGAGGCCGGCAACGTCAACGACCGCCTGGCCGAAGCGGCCAGCCAGTACCTGATGGGCCGGCTCAAGGAACAGGAAATGCTGGCCGTCGGCTGGGGGGCCACCGTCATGGGCACGCTGCAGCGCCTCGCCCGCACCCTGTCCTATCGCGACATCTCGCTGGTCAGTCTCACCGGCGGCGTTTCCGCCTATATCGAAGGCGTCGCTTCCGGCCGGTCGTCACAGAACGTCCATCTCATTCCGGCGCCGCTGGTGGTGTCGCAGGAAAGCACCGCCGAGGCGATCAGGGCCGAGCGCCACGTCGTCGAGGTGATGAGCATGGCCCGCACGGCCAACTATGCGCTGGTCGGCATCGGCGCCGTCGCCGACGAGGCGACGCTGATCTCCTCCGGCTACGCCAGCCGGTCGCAGTTCGAGATCTTCCGCCGCCAGGGCGCCGTCGGCGACATCATCGGCATCTTCTACGATCAGAACGGCGAGCCCCTGGATCTGCCGTTCCACCGCATGCTGGTCGGCCTCGACTTCGAAGCCCTGTCGGCCATCCCGCAGGTGATCGCCGCCGCCGGCGGCGCCAAGAAGATCGACGCCATCCGCGCCGCCGCCCGTGGCGGCCACATCGACGTGCTGATCACCGACGAACCGACCGCCCAGGCCATTATCGAAAGAGATCAGGCATGACTCGCCCTCACGTTCTCGCCATCGACGCCGGCACCGGCAGCGGCCGGGCCGTGATCTTCGACGCCGCCGGCCATCAGGTGGCCGTGGCCCAGGAAGAATGGACCCATCTCAGCGATCCGCGCCACCCCGGTTCGATGGAGTTCGACTGCCGCGCCAACTGGCAGCTGCTCGCCCGCTGCGTCCGTGAGGCCCTCGCCGCGTCCGGCCTGCCGGCCACCGCCATCCGGGCGGTCAGTGCCACATCGATGCGCGAAGGCATCGTACTCTGGGACAAGCACGGCCGCGAGCTCTGGGCCTGCGCCAACGTCGATTCCCGCGCCTCCGACGAGACGAAGGCGTTCAAGGCCAGCCTGCCCGGCTTCGAGAGCGACGCCTACGCCGTCACCGGCCAGACCCTGGCACTCGGCGCCATCCCGCGCCTCAAGTGGATCGAGCGGCACCTGCCCGAGGTCCACGCCCGCACCGCCCGCCTCAGCATGCTGTCCGACTGGATCGTGGCGCGCCTGTCGGGCGAGATCGTCTGCGACCCTTCCAACGGCGGCACCTCCGGCCTGCTGGCGCTCGACAGCCGCACCTGGGACACGACCATCGCCCGGCGCGCCGGCGTCGATCCGGCCATCCTGCCGCCCGTCCATGAAACCGGCACGGCCATCGGCCGCGTCACCGCCGCGGCGGCGGCCGACACCGGCCTCACCGAAGGCACACCGGTGGTGGTCGGCGGCGGCGACGTCCAGCTCGGCGCCCTCGGCCTCGGGCTCGCCCGCGCCGGCGAGGCGGCCGTGCTCGGCGGCACCTTCTGGCAGGAAGTGGTCAACATGCCGCGCCCGACCGCCGATCCGGCCATGCGCGTCCGCGTCAATCCGCATGTCGTGCCCGGCCTCAGTCAGGCCGAAGGCATCGCCTTCATGGTCGGCATGACGACGCGCTGGTTCCGCGACGCTTTCTGCGATGAGGAACGGCGCCTCGCCGCCGCGCGGGGCATCGACGTCTACGCCTTGCTGGAAGAGATGTCGGCCGGCGTGGCGCCCGGCGCCAACGGCATTCTGCCGATCTTCTCCGACGTGATGAACTGCGGCGCCTGGTATCACGCCGCCCCGTCGCTGCTCAACCTGTCGCTCGACGCCAGCCTCTGCGGCAAGCCGCAGATCTTCCGCGCCATTCAGGAAAACGCCGCCATCGTCGCCGCCGAAAACCTGCGCCTCGCAGCCGATCTGGCCGGCGTTGCTCTCAACGACATCGTCTTCGCCGGCGGCGCCTCCAAGGGCCGGCTTTGGGGCCAGATCCTGGCCGACGTCACCGGCCTGCCGGTCAAGGTGCCCGAGGTGACCGAAGCGACGGCGCTGGCCGCCGGCCTGGCGGCCTGGGTCGGCATCGGCGAGTACGCCTCGCTGCCCGAGGCGGCCGACGCCGTCGTGCGCTGGCAACGCCATTATCAGCCCGACGCCGACCGTCATGCCCTCTATGGCGACGTGACGCGGCGCTGGCGCGAGGCCTACGCCGCCCAGCGCCGTCTGGTCGATGCCGGGATCACCCGCTCGATGTGGAAGGCGCCCGGTCTCTGAGGTCGCCTATCTGCGGCGTCGACCCCGCGAAAACGAAGTGTCTGCAGTCAAGTGAGGACCGCGGCCCAGCCATGGGCGGCGACGGAGAAAGCATGTTCAAGACCCAAGAAGACAAGCACGCGTATCGCTTCGGCGATCATGGTCCCAAATACCTCCTGCGCGGCCCGCAGGTCGATATTGGCGTCGTGACGCTGCAGCCGGGCCAGCACTTCAACACCCACAAGCACCAGCACATCGAAGAAAACTTCCTGACCATCGCTGGCGAGGTGCACATGTACGTCGACGGCGAGCTGCACGTGCTGGGGGTCGGCGATTTCCTGCGCTGCGAGCCCGGCGAAGGCCACCACGTCGTCAATCGCGGCGAAACGCCGTGGAAGGCCGTGTTCGTCAAGGCCCCCTACGACCCCAAGGACAGCGTGCCGATCGCCTGGTCGCCGGAGGACTGACGCCAGGATCGGCCGCGCCCCGCGCCCGCAAGTGGCGCCCACGAAACGGTCTGTGCCGGTCAACCAGTCCGCCATCCGGCCGCCGGGAGCTTGGGTTCCGGCGGCCTATTGAAGTGGTCCGGCGATCAGGTCGGCGTAGAGAACGCAGGCGTCATCCGGCTCGGCTGCCCGGCAAGCTCGCGCCAGGTAGCCCGATCATTCCAGTGACGGGGGCGACCGGCGCGAGGCGCATCGGCGATGCCGTTGTCGGCCGAGCGCAGGCCGGCAGAACCGGCGAGCAAATCGCCGGTCGTCATCCACCGCCTGATTGCCGCCCGCGTCGTCGTGCCGATGTCGAAACAGCGGCTGGCGTGTTCTGGTGAGACTTTTGGAACCATCCATCTGAGTACAACCAGATAGACAATCCGAACGCTGAGCGGAACAAGGGGCTCAGGTTAGAACCTAACGGATCAAATCAGACGCATATTGGGTCTGGGATCGCCAAAATTCCGATCCCAGACCCGTTTTGTCGGTCGTTATTGCCCGCCATACAACGGACTGCTTACTTCTTCAGGGCGTTGAGCATGCCGTTGTCGGTGTAGCGCTTGATAAACGTGGCAACGTTGTCTTTGTCGATCAGCGTGACCGGAATCTGCACCTTCTCGAATCCCGCCTTGTTCTTTCCGGTCAGGACATCGTGAACGATGCGAGCGCCTTCTTCGGCCATCAGCTGGGCATCCTGCAACGCCGTGGCCTTCAGCTCCCCGGCTTGAATGGATGCCGCCGCGTCCGCCAGTCCGTCCACCCCGTAGAACTGGACCTTGTCGGCCAGGCCCGCTTCCTTGGCAGCCTCGATGGCACCGAGGGCCATTCCGTCGTTCATCGAGAACACGGCGTCGATCTTCGGTCCGAACTTCTGCGCCCAGTTTTCCATCAGACTGAGACCCTTGTCCTTGTACCAGTCGCCAATCTGCTCATCGAGGATCTTCATCTTGGTCTTGGAGAAGATCACATCGTTATAGGCACGTCGACGTTCGATGGAATCAACGTTTCCCGACGGTCCGAGAAGAACAACAACGTTGGCATCGTCGGGCAGGTTGGATTTCGCATACTGCGCCACCACCGTACCGAGGTCATAGGGCTTGGCGATGACACTCGAGGCCTTTTCAACCTGAAGCGAGTCGAGGTTGATATTCATCATCGGCGTACCCTTGTCGATGAACTCCCGAACCCGATCATCTTCGGCAGCGGGCTGAATCGGCAGCAAGATGACATAGTCGTACTTCTGGGCGACGACGGTTTCCAAATTGCTGATCTGCGTATTCAAGCTATTCTTGGAGTCGATGACGGTCAACTCCATATCCTTGTACTTGCCGAAGGAGTTCTTCAGTTCATCGGACAGCCAGGCCGCGAACGTCGCCGACATGTCTGTCGGAAGAAAAGCCACCTTGTAAACTTTGCCGGCATCGGCAGCGGAAGCGCCAGTCGCCCAACCGGCAAGCATCGTCGCCACTGCCAGACCGCAAAATAGTGTCTTTGTGTTCTTAGAGCCCGACCCAAAAAGAGTTGAGCGATTTCAGTAGGATGTGATTCTGTTC
>CALMMQ010000101.1 GCA_937868725.1 uncultured Pleomorphomonas sp. | reverse complement strand
AACGTGCAGAAAGAGGGGAAGGGTGACCCGGACAGGCGCGGGGCGCGGAGCGGCCACGGGCGGGGCCAGCGGCGCGTCGTAATCGTCGTCATCCTCGGTTTCCTCGCCGGGGTAGGCGAAGGCCGGCCGGCGGCCGAACCGGCGGGCGACGGCGGTGCGCAGCGACAGCCAGCGGTGGGCGAGGGCGCCGCGCAGGGCCGAGAAGCGGCCTTCCTCGTCGTCCTCGTCGTCGTCGAGGTCGTCGGCGGCGGCGACCGGCGCGGCGGCGCCGATGCGATGGCCGGGAATGCCGGAGGCGTAGATCATGGCGGCCAGCGCCAGGGGGCCGAAGACGATGAGGCAGGCGAGGCGGCCGGTATCGGTGAGCACGCCGTTGTTGAAGGCGGCCGGCAGCTGCAGCAGCAGGTCGCCGATGGCGCCGCCGAGACCGCTCGGCAGCGGCCAGCCGCCGGTGGGCGGCAGGGCGCTCATGAAGGCGGCGCCGCAGGCGGTGCCGGCGATCCAGGCCAGCAGGCGGCCGCGCGCCACGTGGGGGATGCGGCCGATCATCAGCTGCCAGCCCCAGATGGCCACCGGCGCCAGGAACAGCGCGGCGTTGAGGCCGATCAGCTGCATGATCAGATCGGAGATGATGGCGCCGGGCGTGCCGAGGACGTTGCGGACGCTGCCCTCGCTGATGTGGCTCCAGCTGGGATCGTCGACCGACCAGGTGGCCAGCGCGGCGGCCAGTGTCGCCACGGCGGCGATCAACAGCAGGCCGGAGGCACCGGCGATGTTGCGCAGCAGGGCCTGACGCAGGCGCTGGTCGGCCGTCGTGCTGCTGGCCGTCTGGCGCGCCATGGCGCGGTCGAGCTGCTGCAGATTGGCGGCGCGGCGGGCGTTGGCCGGACGGGCTTCGGCGGCCTCGGCGAAGCGCGGCTCTTGCCGGGGGACGCGGGCTTGCGCTCTCATGTCAGGGTCTCCGCCAGACGGTCCATGGCTGCTTCCGTCGCCGACAGGCTCTCGACCATGGCGATGCGGATGTAGGGGCGACCGGGATTGCCGTACGCCGGTGATTCGGCGGCCAGATAGCCGCCCGGCACGACCTTGAGGCCGGCGTGGCGCCACAGGCGCGCGGCCACCGCCTCGCCGCCGCCCCAGCGTGACACGTCGAGCCAGAGGAAGAAGCCGCCCGGCGGCACCACGTCGCCGAAGCGACTCGCCAGCCGGTCGGCGGCCACGGCGAACTTGTCGTCGTAAAGCCGGCGGTTGTCGACGACGTGGCTTTCGTCGGCCAGCGCGGCGATGGCCACCTTCTGGATCGGGATAGGCACCTGCGGGGCGCTGACGTTGCGGGCCGCGCCCCAGGCCTTGAGAAAGGCCGGGTCGCCGATGGCGAAGCCGCAGCGGGCGCCGGGCAGGTTGGAGCGCTTGCTGAGCGAGTTGAAGGCGACGACGTTGGCGAGGCTGCCGCTCCTGTCGGCGGCGGTCAGCACGCCGGCCGGCTCGTCGCCGCGCCAGATCTCCGAATAGCACTCGTCGGCGAACAGCAGGAAGTCGTGGCGGCGGGCCAGGGCGATGAGCCCGGTCCAGGTTGCGAGGCTGGCGACGGCGCCTTGCGGATTGGCCGGCGAACAGAAATAGGCGGCGACGGTGCGGTCGAGAACGGCGGTCGGTACGGCGGCGAGGTCGGGCAGGAAGCCGGTTTCCGGTCCGGCCGGCAGCATGACCGGTTCGGCCCCGGCCGCCTCGGCGCCGGCGGCGTAGACGGCGTAGAACGGGTTGGGCAGCAGCACCACCGGTCGCGGCCCTTTGGTGCCGGCGGCGAGGCGCACGGCGGTGAGGGCGGCGTGGAACAGGCCCTCGCGCGAACCGTTGAGCGGCAGCACGCCGTCATCGCGGTCGATGGCGGTGGTGAGGGCAAAGCGACGCTCGGCCCAGGCGGCGACGGCTTCGCGGAAGGCGGGGATGCCCTTGATGGGCGGATAGCGGTTGAAATCGGCGACGGCGGCGGCCAGCGTCGGGCCGACAAAGGCGGGAACGGCGTGTTTCGGCTCGCCCACCGACAGGTCCAGCGGTGGCAGGCCCGGTTCGACGCCGGCGATCAGCCGGCCGAGGCGCTGGAAGGGCGAAGCAGGAGACGCGGCTGCGGACATGGGCTCTCGACACGCTGTTCTGGAGTGGCGCAGGCGGGACCGGCCACGGGTAACGCTCGGGACTTCCGTCGAGCCGGCCGCGACGCCGGTCGGCCGAAGCCCACTGCGGCAACCATAAGCGGACAAGGTTAAGTGCTCTTTAACCTTGCTGGCGCCGGCCAGGGACCGCGGCGGCGCTCCAGAACGCAACAAGCCGGCGCTCCCCGCTGGGGGGAGGCCGGCCCGTCATGACGTCTGCCGATCGGTTCCGATGGCGCCGTGGCTCAGAGCGCTTCTTCGTCCTGTTCGCCGGTACGGATGCGCAGGGCCCGTTCGATCGAGGACACGAAGATCTTGCCGTCGCCGATCTGGCCGGTCTTGGCGGCGGTGGCGATGGCTTCCACCACCTTGTCGACCTCGATGGTGGGAATGGCCACTTCGATCTTCAGCTTGGGCAGGAAGCTGACGGCGTATTCGGCGCCGCGGTAGATCTCGGTGTGGCCCTTCTGGCGGCCGTAGCCCTTGACCTCGGTGACGGTCAGGCCGTGGACGCCGAGCGTGGTCAGCGCATCGCGCACTTCATCGAGCTTGAAGGGCTTGATGATGGCGGTAACGATCTTCATGGCAACTTCCTCTTGCAAGCCCGGGACCGGCCTTGCGAAGGGCGACGGGCGGGACAAATCCGTAATGGCGCATCGGCGCGATACGGCGATGACCATAGCCCGGATCGGCGATGGGCCAAGAGAGAAAAAAGACCAAGTGAACGATAAAGCAAGCCGTTGCGTACTCTATGGTCATGCCGAAAATGAGGGCTGCGCTACCGTGGATGATCTTAGCAGCGGCCTCATTGTGCTGAAGGGCGGCGCAGCTCTTCGCCTTGATGCTTATTTGGTCAATCCAATAGCAAACGGGCGGGCCGTTGCCGGTCCGCCCGTCGCAAGGGTATCCGGAGCCGGGGGCCGGCTCCGGGACAGGTATCAGTTGTAGGCACGCTCGCCGTGGGTCGTGATGTCGAGACCCTCGCGTTCGGCCGCTTCGGTGACGCGCAGGCCGACGACGGCCTTGACGATGGTCAGTGCCACCACCGAGACGATGGCCGACACGACGATGCAGACGATGACGGCGACGATCTGGGCGGTAACCTGAGTACCGAAGGCGTACTTCTCGGGGGCCATCAGGCCGCCGAGGGCCGGGTTGGCGCAGACGCCGGTCAGGATGGCGCCGATGATGCCGCCAACGCCGTGCACGCCGAAGACGTCGAGAGCGTCATCGTAGCCGAGCTTGCTCTTGACCCAGGTCGAGGCCCAGAAGCAGATGGCGCCGGCAGCGATGCCGATGACCAGGGCACCGAACGGGCCGGCGGTGCCGCAGGCCGGGGTGACGGCGACGAGGCCGGCGACGACACCCGAGGCGCCGCCGAGCAGCGAGGCGTGACCGCGGGTCAGGTATTCGGCGAACGGCCAGGCGAGACCAGCGGCGGCGGTGGCGACGATGGTGTTGACCAGAGCGTAGCCGGCGGTGCCGTCAGCGGCCAGTTCCGAACCGGCGTTGAAGCCGAACCAGCCCACCCACAGCAGCATGGCGCCGATGTAGGTCAGCACCAGGTTGTGCGGGGCGAAGTTGTCGCGGCCGAGGCCGACGCGCTTGCCGCTCATGATGGCGATGACGAGGCCAGCGATACCGGCGTTGATGTGCACGACGGTGCCGCCGGCGAAGTCGAGAGCGCCCCAGAAGCCGCCGAGGTAGGAACCGGCGCCGCCCCAGACCATGTGGGCCATCGGCAGGTAGGCGAAGGTGAACCACAGCACCAGGAACAGCATCAGGCCGGAGAAGCGGATGCGCTCGGCCGAGGCGCCGATGATCAGCGCCGGGGTGATGCAGGCGAAGGTCATCTGGAAGGCAACGAAGACGATTTCAGGGATGGTGCCGGAAACCGACGCCGGCGTGATGCCGGCCAGGAAGGCCTTGTCGAAGGTGCCGATGAACGGCGACAGCGCCGTCGGCTCGGCCGGCGAGGTGAAGGCGATGGAATAGCCGTAGATGATCCACAGAATGGCCATCAGCGCGAAGCCGGTGAGGCACTGCATCAGGATCGACAGAACGTTCTTGGAGCGGACGAGGCCGCCGTAGAACAGGGCCAGCGCCGGCACGGTCATCAGGATGACCAGCACGGTGGATACCAGCATCCAGGCCGTGTCGCCCTTGTCGGCAACGGCCGGAGCGTCCTGGGCGAAGGCCGCGACTGCCGACAGCGCCAGAAGCGGCGCCGAGGCAAGGAGTGGCTTGAGATACTTCATCGAAATCCTCTTGGAACGGTTATCGTCTGGAAGTCCGACGGTGGCGCGCCGGACGTGTTCGCTGGGCTGACCTCGGCAGGTCAGGGCGCCTCAGAGCGCCTCGCCGTCGGTCTCGCCGGTGCGGATGCGGACCGCATGCTCGATCGAGGTGACGAAAATCTTGCCGTCGCCGATCTGACCGGTCTTGGCCGCCGTGGAAATGGCGTCAACGACCTTGTCGACCTGATCGGCGGCGACGGCGACTTCGACCTTCAGCTTGGGCAGGAAACTGACGGCGTATTCGGCGCCGCGATAGATCTCCGTGTGCCCCTTCTGGCGGCCGTAGCCCTTCACTTCCGTGACCGTGAGTCCATGCACGCCGAGGGCGTTCAACGCATCGCGCACCTCATCGAGCTTGAACGGCTTGATAATGGCCATGACGATTTTCATGGGGTTCCTTCCATCAGTTGGTTCCCGGGCCAGAGAGGGCCCATGCCGGCAGGCGAGCATCACGTCGGGAACAGCCGGGACGAGGCCCCGTCGCCCCCCTCCGAGCACCAAAAGGCGCCCGTTGTGGAACTCGATGCCCAGTAGGGAATCAATCTTTGTGCCAAGTGACTCGGCTTGAGGCAAAATATCGGAATCCACACGCATCCATCACATTTGCGTCACGGCAAGGTCGCCTTGTTTCCGGACGGCTGATCAAAACGACGGCATTTCGCCGCAATTGGTAACAAAATAGGCATAATGGTGAATTTGGAATGCCTCAAGTCTATGCAGGCTCCAGCGGACGGCGCGAGGGGCGGTGGCGCCGCGATGGCATTGGCGTTCGAGACTGCTTTACCTTAGGATTTGTCCCCATGCTGCCGCCCGGGAGAACGCCATGCGCCATGACCTCATGACTTTCGACGTGATGATCGCCGGCGGCAACTACGTCGGTCTGGCGCTGGCGCTTGCTCTGGCCCAAGCCGTGCCGGGCGTGCGCCTGGCCGTCATCGAACCGCGCCGGCCCGACGAACTCGGCGCCGACGGCCGGGCATTTGCCATCGCCGCCGCCGGCCGCCGCCTGTTCGAGGCGCTGGGCGTCTGGGACGAGGTGGCCGCCGTGGCGAGCCCCGTCGTCGAGATGGTGATCACCGATTCGCGCCTCGCCGACGTCGTCCGGCCGGTGTTTCTGACCTTCGAGGCCGAACGCGACGGCCCGCTTGCCCATATGGTCGGCAACGGTGCCCTGGTGGCGGCGCTGCGGCGGGCAGCCGCGGCGGCCGGCGTGGCGCTGCTTGCCGATGCCGTCGCCGACTTCACGAGTGGCGCCGGTGCCGTCGAGGTGACGCTCGCCGCTGGCGGCCGGCTGGCGAGCCGCCTGCTGGTGGCGGCCGACGGCGGCCGGTCGCGGCTGCGCGGTCTGGCCGGCATCGGCGTCAACCGCTGGGACTACGGCCAGTCGGCGGTGGTGGCGACCATCCGGCACGAACGGCCGCACGACGGCCGGGCCGAAGAGCACTTTCTGCCGAGCGGACCGCTGGCGACGCTGCCGCTCGCCGACGACGCCGACGGCCGTCACCGCTCGTCGCTGGTCTGGGCCGAAGCGCCGGCGGTGGCCGAGCGGCTGGCGCGTTGCGACGATTTCCTGTTCGAAAGCGAACTGACGCGCCGGCTCGGCCAGCGCTTCGGGACGCTTGAGGCGGTCGGCCGTCGCGCCGCCCATCCGCTTGGTCTGACGCTGGCCCGTCGCCTGGTGGCGCCGCGGCTGGCGCTGGTGGGCGACGCCGCCCACGCCATGCATCCGATCGCCGGCCAGGGTCTCAACCTCGGGCTCAACGACGTGGCGGCGCTGGCCGAGGTCTTGGCGGACGGGCTGCGTCTCGGTCGCGATCCCGGCGCCGCCGACCTCTTGGCCGACTACGAGCGCTGGCGGCTTGCCGATATCCTGCGGGTCAGCGCCACCGCCGATGCGTTGACGCGGCTGTTCTCCAACGACCGCTTGGCGCTGCGTCTGCTGCGCGACGTCGGCCTCGGCGTCGTTGACCGGTTGCCGCCGCTCAAGCGCTGGCTGATGACCGCCGCCGCCGGACCGGCCGGGCGGGCGCCGAAGCTGACGCTCGGCACGCGCCTCTGATCTCAGCCGAGGACGAGACGGGTGCCGGGGGTGAGGCGGGGCAGCAGCTTCAGCATGTCGGTGCGGGCGATGGCGATGCAGCCCTGGGTGGGGCGTTCGCCCGTCTCCGTCAGATGAAAGAAGATGGCGCTGCCGCGCTGGCGTTGGCGATGGGTGTAGTTCCAGTCGGTGATCAGCACGATGTCGTAGACGTGGTCGTCGCGCCACAGCCGTTCGTGGCTGGCGGCGAACGGCAGGCGGACGTGGCGATTGTAGGCCGCGTGGCCGGGGGCGTCGCACCAGCCGTCGTTGGGGCGCAGCGGGGCGAGCGGCAGCGCCGCCGGCGGTCGGCAGCCGAAGCGATCGGGCCGGTAGAAGCCGCCGAGCACGGTCAGCACGCCACGCGGCGAGGCGCCGTCGCCCTCGCGCTTGTCGGCGGTCAGGCCCGAGCGGCCGATGGCACAGGCCAGCGACAATCCGCCGCCGATCAGCCGGCCGCGCTGGCGGCTGGCCGATAGCAGCCGGACGGCCAGCGTCGGGCCGGCCGACCGGCCGTTCAACTTGTCGTGTGAGCTTTGCACGGCGGACGAACTCCCGTTAATGGGGGATAGGGGTGGCATTGACCTTCTGGCGTGCACCGACCGGGGGACGGAACGGCCCAAGGCGGCGGCGATCATATCGGCGCGCCGGCGACCTTTGAAGACCTCGCGGGCGCGCGGCGGGTCCGGCCGGCGATGTGCCTTGCCGGCATTTCGGCCCCTCCGAAACGTTTCGACCGGGTTCGGCGGCTTTCCGTCTTGGAAAACGGCGCGAAAACAAGTCGCTATCCGCGCATCGCGCCGATTTCGCAAATCGGCGGGAGGCGATATAAGGGACCATGGTGCTTCGCCGACGGAGCGCCGCCGCCATCAGGCGGGGAAGCCTCGCGCCGGCGAACTTTCTCGACGGGAACACACATGACCGCTCGCAAGATTCTGATTGTCGATGACGACCCCGACCTGCGCGAAGCGCTGGTGGAGCAGCTGTCGCTGTTCGAGGAATTCGAACCGCAGGAGGCCGATTCGGCGACCCGGGGCGTCCAGGCCGCCCGCACGGGTCACATCGATCTGGTGCTGATGGACGTCGGCCTGCCCGACATGGACGGCCGCGAAGCGGTTAAGATCATGCGCAAGAGCGGTTTTTCCGGTCCGATCATCATGCTGACCGGGCACGACACCGATTCGGACCAGATCCTCGGCCTCGAGGCCGGCGCCAACGACTACGTCGCCAAGCCGTTCAAGTTCGCCGTGCTGCTGGCCCGCGTGCGCGCCCAGCTCCGCCAGCACGAGCAGTCGGAAGAGGCGGTGTTCACCATCGGTCCCTACACCTTCCGGCCCTCGGCCAAGCTGCTGGTCGACGGCAAGGGCGGCAAGGTGCGGCTCACCGAGAAGGAAACGTCGATCCTGAAGTTCCTCTACCGGGCCGGCGACAAGGTGATCACCCGCGACGTGTTGCTGCACGAGGTGTGGGGCTACAACGCCGGCATCACCACCCATACGCTTGAAACGCACATCTACCGGCTGCGCCAGAAGATCGAGAAGGACCCGGCCAACGCCCAGCTGCTGATCACCGAGGGCGGCGGCTACAAGCTGGTGCCGTGATCGGCGGCGCCGTTATCAACCGCTTCCGCGATCGGGGACCGGCGGCGAGGGTTAACGCCGCCGCCGCCCCATGCTACGACCATGACGGATCGTGGGCCGGCGAGCGGCCGCGCCGTGGGAGACCGACGCCTCGATGAGCCTTGAATCCGACATGAAGCTGCTCAGCCAGGTGCCGATGCTGTCGGACTTCACCGAGGACAAGCTGCGCCTCTTGGCCTTCTCGTCGGAAACGCGCACCATCCGCGACGGGCAACGGCTCTACGCCACCGGCGATCGCGCCGATTCGGCCTTCGTCGTGTCGCTCGGCAAGGTGCAGGTCTTCGCCGGCAGCGACATGGAAAAGCCGGCGGCCGTCGTCGGGCCCGGCCACATGCTGGGCGAGCTGGCGCTGATCGTCGAGGGCGCGCGCGGGGAAACGGCCGTCGCCGACGGCGCCGTCACCTACATCCAGATCCGCCGGTCGCTGTTCCACCGCATGCTCGACGAGTATCCGGACATTGCCCGCAGCCTGCACAGCCGCATCGCCGCCGGCCTCACCGATACCATGGCCGACCTGATGACGGTGCGTGGCCGGCTCGACCGGCTGGGTTGAGGTTCTTTGTCGCCTCGGGGCGCTGGCTGCTCTTTGCTTGGCCTCAGTCGCCGGCGCGCCATCTGGCGCTTGGCTTTCGCTGCGCGTGGCGTCGGTCGACGCTGGCAGCCGCGCTCGGGGCGCTGGCTGCTCTTTGTTTGGCCTCAGTCGCCGGCGCGCCATCCGGCGCTTGGCTTTCGCTACGCGCGGCGTCGGTCGACGCCGGCAGCCGCGCTCGTCGCGCGGGCTGCTTTATGAAATTGCGACGGTGTCAGTGGCGCGGCGTGGCGGAGCGAGCCACATCGCCGATTGTCGGCCGGCGGTTTTTTCAGTATAGACCGGCCATGGTCACGATCAGCCCGAGCCCGCGCCCGCTTTCGACCGTCGAATACTCGCCGGTGCACGATCACGCGCGCCTGCCGTGGCGCTTCCTGGCGCGCGAGACCGGCGATAGCCGACTCTGACGGCTCGTCTGCATTTCCCTGCCTTTCATCGATCCGCCGGCCGACGGCGACCGGCCGCCAACTCAATCGGAAGCGATTGCCATGACTGCGAAGCCCCGTACCCTCTACGACAAGATCTTCGACGACCACACCATCGAGACCCAGGCCGACGGCACGTCGCTGCTCTACATCGACCGCCACCTCATCCATGAGGTGACCAGCCCGCAGGCCTTCGAGGGTCTGCGCACCGCCCATCGCAGCGTCCATGCGCCGCAGAAGACGCTGGCCGTTGTCGACCACAACGTGCCGACCACCGATCGCTCCAAGGGCATCGCCGACGCCGAGAGCCGCGAGCAGGTGGCGCAGCTGGCCATCAACGCTGCCGAGTTCGGCGTCGAGTACTACAACGAGCTCGACAAGCGTCAGGGCGTCGTCCACGTCGTCGGCCCCGAGCAGGGCTTCACGCTGCCGGGCATGACCATCGTCTGCGGCGACAGCCACACCTCGACCCACGGCGCCTTCGGCGCGCTGGCCCACGGCATCGGCACGTCGGAAGTCGAGCATGTGCTGGCCACCCAGACGCTGATCCAGAAGCGGGCCAAGAACATGCTGGTGCGCGTCGACGGCGTGCTGCCGCAGGGCGTCACCGCCAAGGACATCGTGCTGGCCATCATCGGCGAGATCGGTACGGCCGGCGGCACCGGCCACGTCATCGAATATGCCGGCGAGGCCATCCGCGCCCTGTCGATGGAAGGCCGCATGACCGTCTGCAACATGTCGATCGAAGGCGGCGCCCGCGCCGGCCTGATCGCTCCGGACGAGAAGACCTTCGCCTACATCGCCGGCAAGCCGAAGGCGCCCACCGGCGCGGCGCTCGAGGCGGCGCTCGCCTACTGGAAGACGCTCTACACCGACGAGGGCGCCCACTTCGACAAGGTGGTGACGCTCGACGCCGCCAACCTGCCGCCCATCGTCTCCTGGGGCTCCTCGCCCGAGGATGTGGTGGCCGTCACCGGGCTCGTGCCCGATCCCGAGTTGATCGCCGACGAGACCAAGCGCGCCTCCAAGCGCCGCGCCCTCGAGTACATGGGCCTCAAGGCCGGTACCCGGATGACCGACATCGCCGTCGACAAGGTGTTCATCGGTTCGTGCACCAACGGTCGCATCGAGGACTTCCGCGCCGCCGCCGCCGTGGTCAAGGGCAAGAAGATCGCCGCCAATATCAAGCTGGCGCTGGCCGTGCCCGGCTCGGGTCTGGTCAAGGAGCAGGCGGAAGCGGAAGGTCTCGACAAGGTCTTCGTCGCCGCCGGCTTCGAGTGGCGCGAACCGGGCTGCTCGATGTGCCTGGCCATGAACCCCGACCGTCTGGCGCCCGGCGAGCGCTGCGCTTCGACCTCGAATCGCAACTTCGAGGGCCGGCAGGGCTACATGGGCCGGACGCATCTGGTGTCGCCGGCCATGGCCGCCGCCGCTGCCATCGCCGGCCACTTCGTCGACGTCCGCGACTGGGCGTGACAATCGCCGCGTCCTGAGGGATAACCGTCTGAGCGGCGGCCGGTCCGGGGGGCCGGGCGCCGCTTGCCGGTTGCACTTGCCGCCGGCATGGTCTTAGAACTAGGGAGACCGCCGCCACTCCGGCGGTTCGGCGCCATGCCGAACCGGCTCGGGTTGCCGGCGGGTGGATCACGCTCCAGGGGGAGATGTCATGTCGTTGGTCATCTGTGCGCTTACCCAGAAAGACGCTCACAAGCTCGCCCCACTGATCGCCGGCTATGCCCAGGCGATGAAGCGCGGCGCCCCCCGCCGTCCTGATGAATATTACGCCGAACTCTTGTCGGAAGACCGCATCGCCGAGGTGCTGGGTGCGTTCATCGACGACGTGCTGGTGGGCTTCGCCGTCTTCTTCGATCTGCCCGACACGATGAGCGGTCACCGGGTCGGGCACCTTGAAGACATTTACGTGCTGCCCGACTACCGCAATCGCGGCATCGGTCGCAAGTTCGTCGACACGTTGAAGATCGAGGGCCAGAGCCGCGGCTGGGATCGGCTGCGCTGGGTCATCCCGCCGCCGGTCGACGCCGCCGCCACCGGTCTGCCGTCCGACAGTGCGCTTTACGACGAGATCGCCAACCAGTCGACGTTCCGCCTCTACGACATCATCATCGATCCGCTGTCGCGGCGTCGGGCCGATTGAGGCCATTGCGCAAAATTTAACCAGTATGCGCTCAACAGCCGGGCTTTGCCCCGGCTGCGACTTGCCGTTTAATGCCGCCGGTGACCAGCGACGCGATGGAGGGCCATTGCGCCGCCTCTCGTCGCAGAGCGGCCATCGCCATGCCACGGGGTAGGCCGATGTCGCCGACAACCGCTGCATGGAGACCCGATTGGCCGTACTGACCAAGCTCTCTCACGTCACCCGCTACACCTACGACAAGCCGGTGGTGCTGTCGCCCCAGGTGGTGCGGCTGCGACCGGCCCCGCACAGCCGCACGAGGATCGCGGCCTATTCGCTCCAGGTCACGCCCGAGCCCCACTTCGTCAACTGGCAGCAGGATCCGCACGGCAACTGGCTGGCTCGCTTCGTCTTTCCCGAACCGACGCATGAATTTTCCGTCACGGTCGATCTCCTGGCCGAGATGGCGGTGATCAATCCGTTCGACTTCTTCATCGAGGACTACGCCGAGCACTACCCGTTCACCTACAAGCCGGAGCTTGCCAAGGAACTGGCGCCCTACCTCGAGTGCGAGGCCGAGGGACCGCTGTTCGAGGCCTATCTCGCCGCCATACCGCGCGAGCGGATGCAGACCACCAACTTCGTCGTGGCGGTCAACCAGGCGCTGCAGCAGCACATCGGTTACGAGATCCGGCTCGAGCCGGGCGTGCAGGCGCCCGAAGAGACGCTGGCCAAGCGCTCCGGTTCCTGCCGCGACACCGGCTGGCTGCTGGTGCAGCTGTTGCGCCGGCTGGGGCTCGCCGCCCGCTTCGTCTCGGGCTATCTCATTCAGCTCCGGCCCGACATCAAGTCGCTCGACGGTCCGTCGGGCACCGAACACGACTTCACCGACCTGCATGCCTGGTGCGAGGTGTTCATTCCCGGCGCCGGCTGGATCGGTCTCGACCCGACGTCGGGCCTGCTGACCGGCGAGGGGCATATTCCGCTGGCCGCCACGCCGCACTACGGCGCCGCCGCGCCGATTTCCGGTTCGTTCGTCGCCCAGCCCGACACTCACAGCGACTTCTTTTTCGACATGAAGATCGCCCGCATCGACGAGCGGCCGCGCGTCACCTGGCCGTTTTCCGACGAGGCGTGGCAACGGCTGCTGGAGACCGGCGACAAGGTCGACGCCGATCTCGCCGCCGGCGACGTGCGGCTGACCATGGGCGGCGAGCCGACGTTCGTCTCCGTCGACGACTACCAGTCGGAAGAGTGGAACACCGCCGCCGTCGGCCCGACCAAGCGCGGCCTTGCCGACCAGCTGATTCGCCGGCTCAGCGATCGCTTCGCCCCCGGCGGCTTCCTGCACTACGGCCAGGGCAAGTGGTATCCCGGCGAGAGCCTGCCGCGCTGGACGTTCTCGCTCTACTGGCGCAAGGACGGCAAGCCGATCTGGCGCAACCTCGATCTGGTGGCGCGCGAAAGCAGCCTGACCGGCGCCAACGCCGAAAGTGCCGGCGCGCTGTTGCGCGGCGTGGCCCAGCGCCTGGCCATTCCCGGCCGGTTCGCCCAGCCGGCCTACGAGGATCCGGCGCAGTGGATCATCAAGGAAGCCGGGCTGCCGGACAACGTCACCACCGACGACAGCAAGCTCGAGAGTGCCGAGGAGCGGGCGCGCATCGCCAAGGTGTTCTCGCAAGGCCTCGGCACGGCGACGGGCTACGTGCTGCCGATCCAGCGCTGGCAGACCCGGGCCGGTCAGGGCTGGGTGTCGGAACTGTGGGCCTTCCGGCGCGGCAAGCTGTTTCTCATCCCCGGTGATTCGCCGGTCGGCTACCGCTTGCCGCTGGCCGCGCTGCCGTGGGTGCCGCCGTCGGCCTATCCCTACCACGTCGAGCGCGACACCTTCATGCAGCTGCAGGACCTGCCCGATCCCGACCAGCTCAACAACGTCTACCAGCGTTCGCGCGAGGTCTCGCCGGATGATCCGCGCGTGCAGCAGTGGATGACCGGTTCGGGCGCCGTGCGCACGGCGATGAGCGTCGAGCCGCGCGACGGCCGGCTCTGCGTGTTCATGCCGCCGGTGACCGGCATCGAGGACTATCTGGAGATTCTGACGGCGGTGGAGAACACCGCCGAGGAGCTCGGTCTGCCCGTGCACATCGAGGGCTACGCACCGCCGTTCGATCCGCGCATCAACGTCATCCGCGTCGCCCCCGATCCCGGCGTCATCGAGGTCAACATCCATCCGGCCAGCTCGTGGCGGCAGTGCGTCGATATCACCACCGGCGTCTACGCCGAGGCCCGCCTCACCCGCCTTGGCACCGACAAGTTCATGATCGATGGCCGCCACACCGGCACCGGCGGCGGCAATCACGTGGTGGTGGGCGGCGCCCAGCCGGCCGACAGTCCGTTCCTGCGCCGGCCGGACCTGCTCAAGAGCCTGATCCTGTACTGGCAGCGGCATCCCAGCCTCAGTTACCTGTTCTCAGGGCTGTTCATCGGGCCGACCAGCCAGGCGCCGCGCATCGACGAAGCGCGCCACGACGCCCTCTATGAGATGGAGATCGCCCTCGCTCAGATTCCGCATCCGGCAACCGGCTTCCTGCCGCCGCTGCCGTGGCTGACCGACCGGCTGCTGCGCAATCTGCTCACCGACGTCACCGGCAACACCCACCGGTCGGAAATCTGCATCGACAAGCTGTTCTCGCCCGACGGCCCGACCGGCCGGCTGGGGCTCGTCGAGTTCCGCTCGTTCGAGATGCCGCCCGACGCTCGCTTGTCGCTGGCCCAGCAGCTGCTGCTGCGGGCGCTGATCGCCTGGTTCTGGAACGAGCCGCAAAGCGGCGCGTTCAGCCGCCACGGCACCGACCTCGCCGACCGCTTCATGCTGGAGCACTTCGTCTGGCAGGACTTCCTTGACGTGCTGGCCGACCTCGGACGGGCCGGCTATGCCATGGATCCGCTGTGGTACGACGCCCAGCGCGAGTTCCGCTTTCCCTATTTCGGTACGGTGGAACGGCAGGGCGTCGCCCTCGAAATCCGCGGCGCGCTCGAGCCGTGGCACGTCACCGGCGAAGAGGGGGCCGCCGGCGGCACCGTGCGCTACGTCGACAGTTCGGTGGAACGGCTGCAGGCCAAGGTGCGCGGCTTCGACCCGGCCCGGCATGTGCTGGCCTGCAACGGCCGGCGCGTGCCGCTGGTCGCCACCGGCGTCAATGGCAGCTTCGTCGCCGGCGTCCGCTTCAAGGCCTGGCAGCCGGCCAGCGGCATCCATCCGGTGTTGCCGGTCAACGCGCCGCTGACCTTCGAGATCGTCGACCGCTGGTCGCAACGCTCGCTCGGCGGCTGCATCTACCACGTCGCCCATCCGGGCGGCCGCAACTACGACACTTACCCGGTCAACTCCTACGAGGCGGAGGCGCGCCGCCTCTCCCGCTTCCAGGACTTCGGCCACTCGGCCGGGCTGGTGCGGGTGCCGGACGAGGAGCGCTCGGGCGCCTTCCCGACGACGCTCGATCTCCGGCGGCCGGCGGTGATCGTGTGACCGGTTTGCACAGTCGCGGCCCCGCGCGTGGCCAACGGCCGCGCCAACGGAAAAGCGGCTTGCCGTGTCGGTCGGTCTTGGGCAATTTGCTGAGCCTATGAGCCCGACTGAACGACGCAGCAAGTCCGCCGCCGCCACCAAGGACTGGATCGGCACGCTTCTCCGGTCCTATGCCCCGCTGCCCGGGGTTTGGGACGAAATGATGCGCCCCGACGGCCAGTTGCGGCCGCCGTGGGACGGCTTCATCGACCGCGTCGCCACGCTGGGGGCCGGTCCGCTGCGCGAGGCCTTCGACGGCGTGACGCGGCATCTGCGCCAGTCGGGCGTGTTCTTCCGCGCCTACGACGATCCGGTGGGCGGCGAGCGGCCGTGGCCGCTGACGCCGGTGCCGCTGCTTATCGGCCCGGACGACTGGCGCGTGCTGTCGGCCGGCGCCATCCAGCGGGCGCGTCTCGCCGAGGCGCTGCTCGCCGACGTCTACGGCGAGGGGCGCATCGTCCGCGACGGCGTGTTGCCGGCGGCGGTGATCGCCGGCAGTCCCAATTATCTGCGGCCGCTGGTCGGCGTCACTCCCAAGGGCGGCCGCCACCTGCGCTTCTTCGCTGTCGACATTGGCCGCGACCCGCAGGGGCGCTGGTGGGTGCTGTCCGATCGGGCTCAGGCGCCGTCCGGCGCCGGCTACGCGCTTGAGAACCGGCTGGCCGTCTCCCGCGCCCTGCCCGACGTGTCGCGCCAGCTCAACGTCGACCGGCTGGCCTCGTTCTTCATGGCCTTCCGCGACGAGCTGACGGCCCTCAACGCCTCGGCCGAGGCACGGGTCGGCCTGCTGACGCCCGGTCCGCTCAACGAAACCTACTTCGAGCACGCCTATCTCGCCCGCTACCTCGGCTTTCTGCTGGTGGAGGGCGGCGACCTGACGGTGCGCGACAACGCCCTGTTCGTGCGCACCGTGTCGGGGCTGAAGCGCATCGACGTGCTGTGGCGCCGTCTCGACGGCGATTTCGCCGATCCGCTCGAGCTGCGGACGTCCTCGCAACTCGGCGTGCCCGGCCTGACGCAGGCCTTGCGGGCCGGCTCCATCGATATCGCCAATACGCTGGGCTCCGGCGTCGTCGAAGCGCGGGCGCTGATGGGCTTCATGCCGGCGCTCTCCCGGCACGTGCTCGGCGAAGACCTGATCCTGCCCAACCTCGCCACCTGGTGGTGCGGCCAGGACAAGGAGCGGGCCTACGTGCTCGACCATCTCGACGAGCTGGCCGTCGCCTCGGCCTTCTCCACCTGGCTGCCGGGTCTCGACCAGCAGAGCGTTGTCGGCGCCGCGCTCGGCCGCGACCAGCGGGCGGCTATCGAAGCGATGATCCGCAGCCGTGGCCTCGACGTTGTCGGTCAGGAGGCGGTGCGGCTGTCGACCATGCCGGTTTGGGACGGCGACCGCTTGGCGCCGCGGCCGTTCGTGCTGCGCCTGTTCGTCGCCGCCGTCGGCACCGACGACTGGATGGTCATGCCGGGCGGCTTCTGCCGCCTGTCGGGCGATGACGACGCCCGCTTCGTGTCGCTGCAGCATGGCGCTTCGACCTCCGACGTCTGGGTGCTGTCGGAGGCGCCGGTCAGCTCGGCCTCGCTGCTGCGCCAGCCCGAGCACGTGTCGATCCGCCGCTCGACCGGCACGCTGCCGTCGCGCTCGGCCGACAACCTGTTCTGGCTCGCCCGCTATCTCGAACGGGCCGAGGCGGTGCTGCGAGCCTTGCGGGCGCTCCTGGTGCGCACCATCGAAAGCGGCGAACCGGCGGCCAGCCCGCTGGTGGCGGCCATCGTCGACTATCTCGGCGCCATCGACGCCATCGATCCTGACCCGGTGGCGCCGCTGGCCGCCGCCGCCTCGGCGCTGTCGCGGCTCGAGCCGACCTCCGGCCTGCCGTTCCTGACCGGTGCCGCCCGCAACGCCGGTGCCGTCATCCGCGACCGCCTGTCGCCGGATGCCTTCCAGGTGGTGACCGACATCGCTTCGATGTTCCCGCTGGCGACGCCGCGCCGCCTCACCGCCGCCTCGGCGCTCGACGACATCAACGCCGCCCTCAAGCGCATCGCCACCTTCGCCGGTCTGTCGGCGGAGAACATGAACCAGTCGATGGGCTGGCGCTTCCTTGAGCTTGGGCGACGCATCGAGCGGGCGCTGGTGACGACACGGCAGGCCCGCTTCTTCGCCGCCGCGCCCGACGCCGCTGCCGAGCGCCTCGACGTGGCACTGGAACTGGCGGACAGCCAGATCACCTATCGCTGGCGCTACGTCATGCGGCCGGCGCGGCTGCCGGTGCTCGACCTCATCCTGTTCGACGACGCCAACCCGCGGGCGCTGTCGTTTCAGGTGAGCCGCATCGTCGAGCATCTCGAGGCGCTGCCGGGTACCGTTTCCGAGGGCCGGCCGGCCGAGCTCCTGCGGGCGGCGCGGCGCCTTGCGGTCGATCTTGCCAATACGCCGGTGGAGGAGCTGGACCTCGGCGACCTCGACCGGACGATGGGCCGGCTTGCCCAGCTGTCGAGCCTGATCACCGAGCGCTTCTTCGCCCAGCGGCAGGCGGTGGCGCGAACGCGGGAGGAGCTCGAATGATCTACCGCCTGTGCCAGGAAACGCTCTACAGCTATGCCGGTCCGGTGCCGTTCTCGCGTCACATCGCCCGCATGCTGCCGACCAGCCGGACAGGCCAGCGGGTGGTGACGGCGACACTGGCCATCGACCCGGCGCCGTCGGAGCGGCGCCAAAGCATCGACTTCTTCGGCAATCGCGTCACCCACTTTGCCCTCGATCGCTCGCACGACCGGCTGACGGTGCGTCTCGACGCCGAGATCGCCGTGGCGCGCGTCGCGCCACCGCCGGCCGAGACGACGCCGGCTTTCGAACTGGTGCGGGCGGCCGCCGCCGCTTCCACCGACCTCGGGCCGGCCTCGCCGATCCACGCGCTGTTTGCCTCGCCGGCCATCGATCTGCCACCGGCGATCACCCGTTATGCCGCCGCCTCCTTCGCCGCCGATCGGCCGGTGCTGGCTGGCGCCGCCGAGCTGATGACGCGCATCCGCGACGACTTTGCCTACGAGCCGGGGGCGACCGACGTCACGACACGGCCGGCCGAGGCGTTCGCCAAAAAGGCCGGCGTCTGCCAGGACTTCGCCCACGTGATGATCGCTGGCCTGCGCGGCCTGTCGCTGCCGGCCCGCTACGTCTCGGGCTATCTCAGGACCGAGCCGCCGCCGGGCTGCCCGCGCCTTGAGGGGGCGGATGCCACCCACGCCTGGGTGGAAGTGTGGTGCGGTGCGGCTGCCGGCTGGATCGGCCTCGACCCGACCAACGGCATCTACGCCGGCGACGACCACATCGTGCTGGCCGTCGGCCGCGATTATACCGACGTGTCGCCGCTGGACGGCGTGATCTTCGCTTACGGCGACCACACGATCGAGGTGCGCGTCGACGTCATTCCGCTCGACGGACCTGCGGCGGCCGACACGGGCGCCGAGGGGGAGGACGGATGACATCCGCCCGAAAAGTTGCAAGACTTTTCGGACCAGCGGATGTCCAGAGACGTTCCGCCCGTTCAGAGCGCTTTCTGACCTGACCGATCCGTCAGGTCGACAAGAAATCGCTCCGGCTTCAACGGTTCGAGCCGCCGCTTATCGATCAGGTGGTTGGATCGGCGGCTGCGCTAATGGGCGTCTTCGCGCTTCAGCGGTCGAGCCATCAGCCGGTCGACGACGTCGGGGATGGACTCCTTGCCGTCGAGGATGTCGGCGACCGCGCTCATGATCGGCACGTCGACGCCGAAGGCGCTGGCGCGGGCGACGGCGATGGCGGCGGTGGCGGCGCCTTCGGCGAGTTTGCCGAAGCTGCGCGGGTCGGAGCCGGCACCGATGGCGAGGCCGAGCGAATAGTTGCGCGACTGCGCCGACGAACAGGTGAGGATGAGGTCGCCGAAGCCGGACAGGCCCATCAGCGTTTCCGAGCGGGCACCGAAGGCGGCGGCCAGACGGTGCATTTCGACGAAGCCGCGGGTGATCACCGCCGCCTGAGCGCTGGCGCCGAGGCCGCGACCGCTGACCAGACCGGCGGCAATGGCCAGGACGTTCTTGAGGGCGCCGCCGAGTTCGACGCCGGTGACGTCATGGGTGGCGTAGGGGCGGAAGCTCGGGCCGGCCATCAGCCGGCACAGCGCCTCGGCCAGACCGTGTTCGGCGGCGGCAATGGTGACGGCGGTGGGCAGGCCACGGGCGAGATCGACGGCGAAGCCCGGCCCCGACAGCACCGCCAGCGGGGCGCCGAGGCAGGTGACGCCGATCACTTCCGACAGCAGCAGGCCGGTGTCGCGCTCGATGCCCTTGGCGCAACTGACCAGCACGGCGTCGGGCGAGAAGAAGCGGCTCAGCGTGCCGAGGGCGGCGCGCGTCGCCTGGGCAGGCACCGCCAGCAGCACCACGCCGGCCTCGTTGAGGCGTTCGGGCTGATCGGTGGCGACGACGTTCTCCGGCAACAGCGCCTCCGGCAGGGCCGGCGGCCGGCGTGTTCGCCCGATCTCGGCGATGGCGGCGCTGTCGCGGCCGTAGAGCAGGACGCGGGCGCCGCCGCGCGCCGCCGTCAGGGCCAGGGCCGAGCCCCAGGCGCCGGCACCGACCACCGCTACGGCGGTCGAGGAGAAGTCGGTCTTGCTCATACCTTGGCTCCCAGGCGGCCGTGACCGACCAGTGGTTCGGCGCTGGCATCGAGCGGCCAGCGCGGCCGGGCCACGGCGTCGAGCCCGTCGAGCAGACCGAGGGCCAACCGTTCGGCGCCGGCCCAGGCGATCATGGCGCCGTTGTCGGTACACAGATTGCCCGGCGGCACGACAAGACGGCCGCCGCGAGCGGTCAGCGCCGCGTCGAGACGGGCGCGAATGGCCTGGTTGGCGGCGACACCGCCGGCCACCACCAGCGTCGGCGTGACGCCGTCCGGCACCTCGAAGCCGGCAAGGGCGATGCCGACCCGGTCGGCCACCACATCGGCGGCGGCGGCCTGGAAGGCGGCGCAGAGATCGGCAACGTCCTGCGGGCTGAGCGGGGCGGCGGCTTCGGCTTCGAGGCGGACCGCCGTCTTGAGACCGGAGAAGGAGAAGTTGGGTTCCTTGCGGCCGATGAGCGGCCGGGGCAGATGGAAGCGGTCGGGATGGCCGCTCAGGGCCTGCCGCTCGACGGCCGGGCCCCCGGGATAGCCGAGTTGCAGCAGCTTGGCCGTCTTGTCGAAGGCTTCGCCGAGGGCGTCGTCGATGGTGGTGCCGACGCGGCGATAGCGGCCGACGCCGTCGACGCGCAGCAGCTGGCTGTGACCGCCGGAGACCAGCAGCAACAGGTAGGGAAAGTCGAGTTCGTGGGTCAGCCGGGCGGTGAGGGCGTGGCCTTCAAGGTGGTTGACGGCGACGAGCGGCTTGCCGGCGGCATAGGCGATGGCCTTGCCGGTCATCAGGCCGACCAGCACGCCGCCGATCAGGCCGGGACCGGCGGTGGCGGCGATGGCGTCGAGGTCGGCGAGGCGGACGCCGGCGTCGTCGAGGGCGGCGCGGACGAGGCCGTCCATGACCTCGACGTGGGCGCGGGCGGCGATTTCCGGCACGACACCGCCGAAAGCGGCGTGTTCCTCGATTTGCGAGAAGACGCAGTTGGACAGGATGCGGCCGCGCCCGTCGGGGCTGCGGGCCACCACGGCGGCGGCCGTTTCATCGCAACTGCTTTCAAGCCCGAGAACCAGAAGGTCCGCCATCGATCCAGTCCCTGCCTCATGCCGGCGGTGGCCTTGGACCATCCGACACGCCACGCGGGGTTCCAATGCCTGTCCGCCCGTCGTATAGGAGCCGATGAGTTCATCGCCATCGGCTGTGGCGGCGTGACGGACGTGTCCGCCGCCGGAACGGCTGTAACATCGGATCAGCAACCGGTGCAATCAAAACCCATTCGCCTCGGTACCCGTGGCAGCCCGCTCGCCCTCGCCCAGGCGAATGAAGTCAAGGCGCGTCTTGAGGCGGCGTGGGGCGCAGCCGCGCCGGCCATCGAGATCGTCGCCGTCACCACGGCCGGCGACCGCATCCAGGATCGGGCGCTGGCCGAGGTGGGGGGCAAGGGCCTGTTCACCGAGGAGATCGAGGCGGCGCTGGCCAGCGGTCGGCTCGACATCGCCGTCCATTCGACCAAGGACATGCCGACGCAACTGCCCGCCGGACTGGTGCTCGACCATTTCCTGCCGCGCGAGGACGTGCGCGACGCCTTCCTGTCGCTGAAGTACCGGTCGCTGTCCGAACTGCCGGCCGGGGCAGTGGTCGGCACGTCGTCGCTGCGGCGACAGGCGCTGGTGCGCCGGCTGCGGCCCGACGTCGAGGTCATCACCTATCGCGGCAACGTCCAGACCCGGCTGCGCAAGCTGGAAGAGGGCGTCGCCGACGCCACGCTGTTGGCGCTCGCCGGGCTCAAGCGGCTCGGCCTCGCCCATCTCGCCACGGCGGTTCTCGATGCCGAGAGCTTTCCGCCGGCGGTGGGGCAGGGCGCCATCTGCATCGAAAGCCGGGCCGATGACGCCACGGTGGCGCGCCTGCTGGCGCCGATCCACGACGCCGGCACCCGTACGGCGGTTCTGGCCGAACGGGCGTTCCTGGCGGTGCTCGACGGTTCGTGCCGGACGCCGATCGCCGGTCACGCCAGCCTCGGGCCGGAGGGGGTGACGCTCTACGGTATGATTCTGACGCCGGACGGGCGCATCGCCCACGACGGCCGACTGGCGGGTAGCGATCCCGTGGCGGTCGGTCGGGCGCTCGGCGAGCGGCTGCGGGCGCTTGGCGGTCCCAACTTCTTTCAGAGCGGCTGAGGCGGCCATGGGGCGCCTCCTCGTTCTCCGACCGGAGCCGCAGGCGTCGGCCATGGTGGCGGCGCTGGCGGCGCGGGGCGTCGAGGCCGAGGCCGCGCCGATGCTGGATATCGTCGGGGTCGCCGACCCCGTGGCTCGGGTCCGGGCGGCCGACGCCGGTGCCGACGGGCTGATCTTCACGTCGGCGCAAGCGGCTCGGCTGATCGCCGCCGACGATCGCCGTGCCGACCTGCTCGCCCTGCCGGTGTTCGCCGTCGGGGCCGCCACGGCGGCGGCGGCGCGGGCGGCTGGATTTCTCTCTGTCAGCAGCAGCGATGGCGACGCCGCCGCGCTCGTCGCCGCGCTCGCTGCGAGCGGCCGTCGCCGCCTCGTCCATGTCGCCGGTCACGATCGCACCGGGGCGGTGGCCGAGCGGCTCAACGCCGCCGGCCAGCACGTCAGCATTGCCGAAATCTATCACGCCGAACCGACGCGTGCGCTCGACGCCAGTTTGGCCAACGGGTTGGCGGCGGGGCGGTTTTCGGCCCTGGTGGTGGCATCGGCGCGGACGGCGGCGGCGTTCGCGGCGCTGATGTCATCAAATGGGGGGCTCGACCGACTGGCCGAATTGGTATTGTTTGCCATTTCAACGGCTGCCGCCGCCCCGCTGGCGCCCTATTGTCGCCGGACTGTGGTGGCCGATCGGCCGACGGGCGACGCGCTGCTTGACAGCGTGCTGGCGGGCGTGCCCGATGGCGATGACAGAAGGAGGGATCGAGAGCCATGACTTCCGACAGCGACAGCAAGCGGTCGACCTCCCAACGGGCGCGCGGCAAGGCCGGCGGCCCGATCATCGATCTCGAGGCCAGCGAGGTGAAGGCCGAGACGCCGGCAGACGAGCCTGCGGCCGAGGCGCCGACGCCCGACGTGGCCATGCCCGAACCCTCGACCTTGGAGAACGCAGCCACTGACGCGTCGACGGCCGAAGTGGCCGCTGACGCGCCGGCGGACGAAGCCGCGCCCGCGCCGGCGGCCAGCGATGGCGCCGTCGAGGCGGACACCACGGCGCTCTTGTCGGAAGTGCCGCCCTCCGGTCAGGGCGGCGGCGAAGCGACGGCGGCCGGCAACGGTTTCGTCGCCCTGGTGGCGGCGGCGCTGCTCGGCGGCGTCGTGGCGCTGGGCGGCGGCGTCGGCGTGCTGCATTACACCGGCCTGCTGTCCGTGGCGCCGGCAGCGTCGGGCCCGGACGCCATCGCCGCCCTGCGCACCGAGGTCAGCGGGCTCGCAACCAAGCTGGCGGCGCTGCCGCCGCCGGTCGATGTCGGCGATCTCTCCGCCCGCGTCGACACCATCGAGACGGTGCTGCGCGACGTCGGTGCCGCCGCGCCCGGCGCCTCGGACGCGGCGTTGACGGCGCTGAACGACGAGGTCGGCGCGCTGTCGCGCCAGGTTTCGGCGCTGGCGACCGTTGATCCGGCCGCGGCCAAGGCGACGGCGGCGACGGTGGCCACCCTCGCCGAACGACAGAAGGCGATCGAGACGTCGCTGGCGGCGCTGATGGCGGCGCGCGAACAGCTCGGCGCCGACAATCGTCAGGCCGTCGACCGCCTGACCCAGATCGAACAGCGCCTCAACGCGGCGCCGAAGGGCGGCGAGATCGCCGCGTTGGCCATGGCTGCCACCAGCCTGGCCGGCAAGGTCGACGCCGGTCTGCCGTTCGCCGTCGATCTCAAGCTTGTCGACAGCGCCGCCCCCGGTCTCGACGGGCTGGAGGCGCTGCGGCCGCTGGCCGCCCGGGGCGTACCGACGCTCGACCAACTGCTCACCGGCATGCCGGTCGAAGCGATGATGGCGCACCGGCCGCCGGACGTGCGGGCCGGCTGGCTCGAAGGCCTGACGTCGAGCGCCAAGTCGCTGGTCAACTATCGCGACACCGATCCGGCCAGCGGCGATCCCGCCTCGCGGGCCATCGAGGCGATGCGGACGGCGCTCAAGACGGGTGACGCCGGCGCGGCGCTCACTGCCGCCGGCCAGTTGCCCGACTGGGCGCGCGGCGTGGCCGGCGACTGGCTGGCCGGGCTCGGCGACCGCGTCGCCGCCGACAAGGCCATCGCCACGCTGACGGGCCGGCTCGTCGACCGGCTCAACGCCACGGCTACCCGGCCGTGAGGCCGGTTGCCTCGTGATCGACCTTGGTAATGTGTCCGAAGGGGGAAGGAACCCGCCGATGATCCGGATCTTCATCTCCATCGCCCTGCTGTTCGCGGCCGTCTTCGTCTTCGACTGGCTGGGCGGCGTGCCGGTCAGCGTGGCGATCGAATGGCCTGGCGGCGCCGCCAATCCGCCCCTGCGCGTCATCATCGTCGCGGCGCTGCTGTTCGCGCTGGTCGTCGTCGTCGTCTGGAAGATCGTGTCGCTGCTGCTGCGCTCGCCGGGCGGCATCAAGGGCTATTTCGTCGGCCGCCGGCGCGATCGCGGCTACCGGGCGCTGTCGCGCGGCATGATCGCCGTCGGCTCCGGCGATTTCCGTCTGGCCCAGAGCGAGGCGAGCGAAGCGGCCCGCCTCATTCCCGGCGAACCCCTGGTCATGCTGCTGGGCGCCCAGGCGGCGCAGCTCGAAGGCCGGAGCGACGCCGCCCGCAACGCCTTCACGCGCATGCTCGGCGATCCGGCGACGCGATTGCTCGGCCTGCGCGGTCTCTACATCGAGGCGAGCCGGGCCGGCGAAGCGGAGGCGGCGCGGCAATACGCCGCCGAGGCGCACAAGCTCAGCCCCGGCATTCCCTGGGCCGGAACGGCGATGATGGAGCATCTCAGCGCCGATCGCGACTGGGCAGGGGCGCTGCGAGTGCTCGACGCCGGTGCCGCCGGCCGGTTGCGCGGCCGCGACGAAAGCCGGCGCCTCAGGGCCGTGCTGCTGACCGCCCGGGCGCTGGAAGCCGAGGACGGCGAGCCGGACAAGGCGCGCACCTTCGCTCTCGAAGCGCACAAGACCGCCCCGGAATTCACGCCGGCCGCCGCCTGCGCCGCCCGCGTGCTGGCCCGGCAGGGCGACTTGCGCAAGGCGGCCAAGGTGATCGAGGCGGCCTGGAAGGCCAATCCGCATCCCGAACTCGCCAACGCCTATCTGCATCTCAGAAGCGGTGATTCGGCGCTTGATCGGCTGAAGCGCGGCCGTCTCCTGGAAGCGCTGAAGCCACACCACGTCGAGGGCGCCGTGGCGGTGGCCCGGGCCGCCATCGACGCGCGCGAGTTCACCGTCGCCCGGCAGGAACTCGCCAAGGCGCTGCGACAGGCGCCGACCGAGCGCGTCTGCCTGATGATGGCCGAGCTCGAAGAAGCGGAAACCGGCGATCCGGGCCGGGTGCGCGAGTGGCTCGGCCGGGCGGTGCGGGCGCCGCGCGATGCCGCCTGGACGGCCGATGGCCGGGTGCTGGAGCATTGGCAGCCGACGTCGCCGGTCACCGGTCGGCTCGACGCCGTCGAATGGCGCGTGCCGGTGGCCACCGATACTGCCGTGATGGAACTCGACGGCAGCGATCTCGCCGATCAGGCGATCATCGCCTACGAAAGGCCGGTCAGTCCGCCACCGCCGGTCGCCGAGGCCCCGGTTGTTGCGGCCGAAGAGCCGCCGCCGACCCCGGCGCCGGAACCGCCGTCGTCCCCGGTCGAGGCGGCGGACGTCGTCGTGCCGCGCCGGCCGCCCGACGATCCGGGGCTAGCGCACGGCCACGGCCTGCGCCAGTCGCTGGAACCGGAGTCGCCGTTCCGTTCGTAAGGCGGCTCAATTGCCGCCGACGCCCGCCGATCGCTCGGTTTGTCCGACCGGAATGCCGGCTCGATGCAAAAATCGCGTCGAGCCGGCTTGAAATTCCCGATCGATGCCGGTATCAACGCCGCGGTTGCCGGGACTTGCTGCCGGTGCCGGTGTTGCCGCATTAGCTCAGCTGGTAGAGCACGTCATTCGTAATGATGGGGTCGGCGGTTCGAATCCGTCATGCGGCACCAGTCTCTCTCCCCGTCCGGTTTTCCCTGGCAGGCGTCTTGTCGCCGGCTTTCGTCGTGGCCCCTTGCGGCCGTGGACGGGCTTGATTACATCAAGCGGCCCACCTTCAGGAAAGCGCTTCCCATGCAAGCCGTTCTTTATGTTTTGCTGCAGATTCTCGATCTCTACATGTACATTCTGATCGCCTCGGCGATCTTCTCGTGGCTGTTTGCCTTCAACATCGTCAATCCGCGCAATCAGGTGGTCGGCGTCATCGGCAGCTTCCTCTACACGATGACCGAACCGTTGCTGCGGCCGATCCGCCGCTACATGCCCAACACCGGTGGTCTCGACCTGTCGTTCCTGGTGCTGTGGTTCGGCATCATTCTCCTCGAGCAGATCATCATCCGCTACGTCTATCCGTACGTGTTCTGAGGCCATGGCCGACGCCATTCGCCGCCAGGGCGCCGACCTGCTGGTCGACGTCCGCCTGACGCCGCGCGGCGGCCGCGACGCCATCGACGGGGTCGGGGCGCTGTCGGACGGCCGGCCGGTGGTGCTGGCGCGGGTGCGCGCCGTGCCCGAGGACGGCAAGGCCAACGCGGCGGTGAGCGAATTGCTGGCGCGGGCGGCCGGGCTGCCGCGCTCGCGCGCCGCCGTGGCGAGCGGCGCCACGGCCCGGCTCAAGACCATCCGGCTCGAAGCGGCCGACGCCGAGGCGGAGGCGCGACTGCGGGCCAGCCTCGGCGCCAAGGGCTAGCTGTGAAGCCTCAAGAGGTTGTCTCTGGTTAGGTTGAGGCGACTGATCGGT
>CALMMQ010000100.1 GCA_937868725.1 uncultured Pleomorphomonas sp. | reverse complement strand
CGCAAGGGCTACTGCCTCTACAAGATGGGCTGCAAGGGACCGACCACCTACAACGCCTGCTCGACGGTGCGCTGGAACGACGGCGTGTCGTTCCCGATCCAGTCCGGCCACGGCTGCATCGGCTGCTCGGAAGAGGGCTTCTGGGACAAGGGTACGTTCTACGACCGGCTGACCACCATCCGTCAGTTCGGCGTCGAGGCGACGGCCGACCAGATCGGTCTGGTGGCGGCTGGCGCCGTGGTGGCTGGCGTGGCGGTGCACTCGGCCGCGACGGCGGTCAAGCGCCTGACCTCCAAGCACGACCATCATCGCCGCAACGAACAGTGACCCTCCCGCCGGCGCGCGGGTGCGAAGGCTCGCGCCCCGCCGGCCCATCAGACATAGGAAAGCATCGCCATGGGCATCGAAACCCCCAACGGCTTCAAACTCGACAACGCCGGCCAGCGCATCGTCGTCGATCCGGTGACGCGCATCGAGGGGCATCTGCGCGTCGAGGTCAACGTCGACAGCCAGAACGTCATCCGCAACGCCGTCTCCACCGGCACCATGTGGCGCGGCATCGAGGTCATCCTCAAGGGCCGCGACCCGCGCGACGCCTGGGCCTTCACCGAGCGCATCTGCGGCGTCTGCACCGGCACGCACGCCCTCACCTCGGTGCGCGCCGTCGAAAACGCGCTCGGCATCCTCATCCCCGAGAACGCCAACACCATCCGCAACATCATGCAGCTGACGCTGCAGGTGCACGACCACCTCGTTCATTTCTACCATCTGCATGCCCTTGACTGGGTCGACGTCGTCTCGGCGCTCAATGCCGATCCCAAGGCGACCAGCCAGCTGGCCCAGTCGATCTCCGACTGGCCGATGTCCTCGCCCGGCTACTTCAAGGATCTGCAGGGCCGGCTGAAGAAGTTCGTCGAAAGCGGCCAGCTCGGTCCGTTCAAGAACGGCTACTGGGGCCATGCCGCCTACAAGCTGCCGCCAGAGGCCAACCTGATGGCCGTGGCGCACTATCTTGAGGCGCTGGACTTCCAGAAGGACATCGTCAAGATCCACACCGTTTACGGTGGCAAGAACCCGCATCCCAACTGGCTGGTCGGCGGTGTGCCCTGCGCCATCAACCTCGACGGCACCGGTGCCGTCGGCGCCGTCAACATGGAGCGGCTCAACCTCGTCTCGTCGATCATCGACCGCATGATCACCTTCGTCGAGCAGGTCTATCTGCCCGATCTCCAGGCCATCGGTTCGTTCTACAAGGACTGGCTCTACGGCGGCGGCCTGTCGGCCAAGTCGGTGATGAGCTACGGCGACATTCCCGAGCACGCCAACGACTACACCGCCGCCTCGCTGAAGATGCCGCGCGGCGTCATCCTCGACGGCAAGCTCGACGAGATCCACGAGATCGACCTGACGGCCGCCGACGAGGTGCAGGAGTTCGTCGCCCATTCCTGGTACAAGTACCCGGACGAGACCAAGGGGCTGCACCCCTGGGACGGCATCACCGAGCCGCACTTCGAACTCGGCCCCAACGCCAAGGGCACCAAGACCAACATCGAAGCGCTCGACGAGGCGGCCAAGTACTCGTTCATCAAGTCGCCGCGCTGGAAGGGTCACGCCGTCGAAGTCGGACCGCTCGCCCGCTACATCATCGGCTACGCCCAGGGCAAGCCGGAGTTCAAGGAACCGGCCGACAAGCTGCTGACCGACCTCGGCCTGCCGCTCACCGCCCTGTTCTCGACGCTTGGCCGCACCGCCGCCCGCGCCCTCGAGTGTCAGTGGGCCGCCCATCAGCTGCGCTACTTCCAGGACAAGCTTGTCGCCAACCTCAAGGCCGGCGACCTCGCGACCGCCAACACCGACAAGTGGAAGCCGGAGAGCTGGCCCAAGGAGGCCAAGGGCGTCGGCTTCACCGAAGCGCCGCGCGGGGCGCTGGCCCACTGGATCAAGGTCAAGGACGGCAAGATCGACAACTATCAGGCCGTCGTGCCGACGACCTGGAACGGCTCGCCGCGCGATCCCGCCGGCAACATCGGCGCCTTCGAGGCTTCGCTCCTCGATACGCCCATGGCCGATCCGGAAAAGCCGCTGGAGATCCTGAGGACGCTGCACTCCTTCGATCCGTGCCTCGCCTGCTCGACGCACGTCATGTCGCCCGATGGCCAGGACATGGCCACCGTCACCGTCCGCTGACCGGCGTCCGCCGGAGTCAAGGAGGCCCGCCATGTCCAAGGATTCACAGATGCTGACTGGCGTGATGGACGCCACCGACGATGTCATCATCTCCGGACCGTCCATCTACGTCTACGAAGCACCGGTGCGCCTCTGGCACTGGGGCAACGCCCTCTGCATCACCATTCTGGCGGTGACCGGCTACCTGATCGGCTCGCCACTACCTTCCATGCCGGGTGAGGCGTCGGACAGTTTCGTGTTCGGCTACATCCGCTTCGCCCATTTCGCCGCCGGCCAGGTGCTGGCCGTCGCCTTCCTGGCCCGCATTCTCTGGTCGTTCTGGGGCAACAAGTATTCGCGTCAGATCTTCTACCTGCCGGTCTGGGATCCGAAGTGGTGGCGTGGCGTCAAGCGTGAACTGCGCTGGTACCTGTTCCTCGAACACGAACCGTACAAGTACATCGGTCACAACCCGCTGGCCCATACCGCCATGTTCCTGATGTTCACGCTGTTCAATCTCGGCATGATCATCACCGGCGGGGCGCTCTATTCCGAAGGCGCCGGGCGGGACAGCCTGTGGGCCAAGGCGTTCGGCTGGGTTTTCGCCATCTGGCCGAACTCGATGGACGTACACACCATCCATCATCTGGGCATGTGGGTGATCGTCATCTTCGCTTTCATCCACATCTACGCCGCCGTGCGCGAGGACATCATGAGCCGTCAGACCATGATCTCGACCATGATCTCCGGCGAGCGGCAGTTCCGCGACGAGCGCGAGGGTTGATGATGGCGGTTGAACCGTTGCGTATCCTCGTGCTCGGCATCGGCAACATCCTGTGGGCCGACGAGGGCTTCGGCGTGCGGGCGGTGGAAGCCTTCCACCGCCTGTGCGAAGTCCCCGCCGGCGTCACCATCCTCGACGGCGGCACGCAGGGACTCTATCTCGTCAACACCGTGGCCGAGGCCGACTACCTCTTGGTGTTCGATGCCATCGACTACGGCCTCGAACCGGGGACGCTCAAGCTCGTCGAGAACGACGAGGTGCCGAAATTCACCGGTGCCAAGAAGATGAGCCTGCATCAGACCGGCTTCCAGGAAGTGCTGTCGGCGGCCGACTTCATGGGGTCCTACCCCAAGCGTCTGGCCCTGATCGGCTGTCAGCCGCTCGACCTTGAGGACTGGGGCGGCCCGTTGACCGCGCCGGTCGCCGCCGCCATGCCATCGGCCATCGAGGCGGCCGTCGACGTGCTGGCCCGTTGGGGCGTCAAGGTCCGGCCGCGGCAGGAACCGCTCGATGAGGGGCTGCTCGGCAACGACATCGACCGCGCCTCCTACGAACGGCCGGCCGTCACGGTGCATTGAGGTCTGCCATGTGTCTCGGACTGCCCATGACGGTCGTCGAAGCCGATGCCTTTTCGGCGCTGTGCCAACGGGGAAGCGAACAGCGGCGCGTTTCGACGTTGCTGGTCGGCCAGCAGGCAGTGGGTGCGCATGTGCTCGTCCACATCGACAGCGCCGTGCGCGTGCTCGATCCGGCAGAAGCGGCGGCCATCGACCGGGCCATTGACGGTCTGGCGGCGGCGATGTCCGGCCAATCGTTCGAGCACCTGTTCGCCGATCTCGTCGATCGCGAACCCGAACTGCCGGAGCACCTGCGCAAGTAGGGCACGGCCGCGCCCATCTGGCGCAACAGGAAAGTTTCACGCCCATGTCCGCATTGATCGCCGCCCTGTCCAACCGGTACGGCCTGCCAACTGTCAGCGCCGCCTCGCTGGAGGCCTTCCTGACGCCGGCCGAAGGGGAAAGCCGGCACGCGCTGCTGTTCTTCACCGGCGACCCGGCCGAGCGCGCCGACAGCGGCGACGTGGCCGTGGTGCTGCCGGAGTTGCTTGCCGCCTTCCCCGGCCGGTTGCGCGCCGCCGTGGTGGCCCGCGAGGCGGAAGCCGATCTCAAGGCGCGCTTCGGCGTCAAGGTGCTGCCGACGCTGGTCGCCACACGCGGGGCCGACGTCGTTGCCGTCATGCCGCGCATCCGCGATTGGTCGGACTATCTCGAGACCATAGCCGCCGCGCTCGCCGCCGATGCGCCGGCACTCGACGTCGCCGACCGACCGCGCGTCGAGTTCACCCATTCCAGCGGGGAAGCCAACTGATGAAAGCCGGATTCTGGACCGTTCCCGAGGGCGAGGACACGCCGCTTTCCCTGCTGCCGATCGGCCGCGACGAGGAGAGCGGCAGTCGCCACACCGGCACCGGCGCCCTCACCTTTCTTGCCACTTCCGACGCCGCCACGCTGATCGCCCGCTGCCCCGGCGTCGCCCGGCTGCTGCCGGCCATCGCCGAGGCGCTCGACCGCCAGACGGCGAACGCCCCCGGCATCCTGTTCGACCTGGGCCAGGCGCTCGGGGCCGAAGAACTGCGGCTCATGGACGAACTCCTCGGCGAGGGCGAGGTGGCGGCCACGGTGGCGCTGCCCGACGGTGTCGTCGCCCATGTTCAGGAGAGTGTGTTCGCTGGCCTCTGGCGCGTCCGCTTCACCGACGCCGACAACCGCCTCGTCGCCGATTATGCCGAGGTGTCGGCCGTGCCGCAGGCGGTGCGCCGCGCCGCTGCCATGACGACGCCGTCGTTTGCGATCGGCACGCCGCCGGCCGGGGCCATGAACGTGCTGCCGGTGCTGACCGAGATCGCCGGCCGCGCCGCCAGCCACGTCGAAGGCGCGGCCAACCACGTCATCTCCCTCAGCCTGCTGCCGATGTCGCCGGATGATCTCGTCTTCCTGGCCGAGACGCTGGGCACCGGCCCGGTTCGCCTCGTCTCGCGCGGCTACGGCACCTGCGCCGTCCAGGCGACGGCCGTGCGCAATGTCTGGTCGGTGCAGTTCTTCAACGTTGCCGATGCCATCCTGCTCGACACCATCGAGGTCGGCGACGTGCCGACGGTGGTGATCGCCGCCGAAGAGGATTTCCGCGACGCCGCCGTGCGCCTCCGGGAAATCGAGGAGGCCTATTTCAAATGAGCGAGACGGCGTCGGCGCGTTATGAATGCGGCGTGTGCTGGCACGTCTACGACCCGGCCGAGGGCGACGAAGTGGCGCAGGTGCCCCCCGGCACGCCGTTTCCCGCCCTCGACGCGGACTGGCGCTGCCCGGTGTGCGACGGACCGAAGAGCAAGTATCTGAGGCTGGGCGATGACCGCTGAGCCGTTGGCCGACGCCGAACTCGGGCAAGCACTGCTGTCGGCCTGGAGCGAGGCGGCGAGCCGCATGGCCGACCTGCCGGTGTACAATCCGGCGCTCGACGTGCGGGTGACCGATGTGCGCCGCCGCGGTGACTGGCGGATCGCCGTCGTGGTCACGCCGTGGTTCATGAACGTCGTCGCCGTGCCCGACGCCACCGTCGAACTGCCGGCCGACGGCGCCAAGCTCAGTCTCGATCTGCCGGCCGGAGCGGTCGAACTCGTCGTCGCCACGCTGCCGGCCATCGGCCGCTACGGTGCCGCCTCGCTGTTCTCGCCGATGGACGATTTCACCGACGCCGAAACGGCCTGGGCGACGGCGGTCGCCTGTCTCGATCAACTGTGCACGCCGCCGAAGCCGGCCGAGAGCGGACCGCTGGCCACGCCGGTCGACCGGCGCAGCCTGTTCCGCTTCGGCCTGGGTGGGAGCCGGCGGTGAGTGGGCTCATCGATCCCGGTCGCATCACCCTACGCCTCAGCGTCGATGCCGACGTCATCGTCGGCGCCGATGTCCGGTCGCAACGGCCGCTGGCCATGGCCAGCCGGTTTGTCGGCCGTCCCGTGTGCACGGTCATCGAGGCCGTCGGCCTGCTGCACGCCGTCTGCGGCCGATCGCACGCCGCCGCCCTGCGCCTTGCCGCCGCCGCCGCCAGCGACGAAACGATAGCGGCTGACGAGCGGCGGGCCTGGACGATCCGCCTCGCCGCCGAGCGCATCGGCGAGCATCTGCGCGAACTCTACCGCACCGAGTCCGACGCCGGCCGGCTCGACCGCGCCCGCGCGGCGATCGCCCAGGCGCAGACCATCGCCCGCAGCGGCCAGATGGAGGACGGCGCGGCGGCCATCTTCACCGCCGCGCTGCGGCCCACGACGATCGACGTTGCCGCCGCAGCCGTCGACGCGCTTACGGCCGCCGACGACGCCACCGTGGTCGCCGCGCTCGCCGCCGACACCGCGTTCGAACGCTTGCCGACCATCACCGACCGCCAGCCGGAAGTCGGCCCGGCCGCCCGGCTCGGCGGGTCGGCGGCCGGCAGCGGCGCCACCGAGGCGGCTCGCTGGCAGGAAATCGTCATGGCGCTGGACACCCTTGCCGCGGCCGATGGTCCGCTCTGGTACGCGGCAGGCCGGTGGGCAACCGACGGCGGCTTTGCCGCGGTGGAAAGCCCGCGTGGCCGGCTGTACTATGTCGTCCGGATCGGCGACGACGGTCGGCTTATCGACGCCCGCGTGCTGGCCCCGACGGAGTGGAACTTTCACCCGGCAGGACCGTTCATCCGCTCGCTGATCGGCTGGCGTCCGGCTGGCGACCGGCGCGCGGCGGTGTTGCGACGGGCGCGGGACTTCTGTCCCTGCGTCACCGTCGAGGTCGAGGAGGGAGACGGCGCCGATGCATGAGATGTCGCTCTGCGAAGGGGTGGTCGGACTGATCGAGGACGAGGCGCGGCAGCACGGCTTCCACCGCGTCAAATCGGTGACGCTGGAGATCGGCGTGCTCGGCCACGTGGCGCCGGAAGCGATGGCGTTCTGTTTCGAGGCCGTCAGCAACGGCACCATTGCAGACGGTGCAAAGCTGATCATCGACCAAATTCCCGGCTCGGGATGGTGTCTCGACTGTGGTAAGACCGTGCCGCTTACCGAACGCTTCGGGGCTTGCCCCGACTGCGGCCAGCACCATGTGCAGATGACGGCGGGCGACGAACTCAAGGTTCGCGAACTGGAGGTGGAGTGATGTGCAAGGATTGCGGCTGCGGCTCGGGTGGCACCGGCTACCGGATCAACGGCAAGACGCCGGCGGAACTCCACGGCGGCCACGACCACGATCATGATCACGACCATCCCCATGATCACGATCACCCGCACGACCATGTGCACGAACACGACCATGCCCACGGTGAGACCAGCCACCGGCACGTCCATGCCCACGGGCACAGCCACGACCATGATCATGAACATCACCATCATGATCATGACCACCATCACCACCACGATCATGACCATCATCACGATGCGCCGCCGCTTGGCGCCGTGCACCAGCCCGACGTCGCCGCTGATCGGGTAATCCGGGTCGAGCGCGACATCCTGGCCAAGAACAACGACCTCGCCCGGCAAAACCGGTCGCGCCTCGCCGCCACCGGCACACTGGCGCTGAACGTCATGTCGTCGCCGGGTTCGGGCAAGACCACCCTGCTCTGCCGCGCCATCGCCGACCTCGGCAGCCGCTTCCCGATCGCCGTGGTCGAAGGCGACCAGCAGACCGACAACGACGCCCGCCGCATCCGCGAAGCCGGTGCCAGGGCGGTGCAGGTCAACACCGGCAAGGGCTGCCACCTCGAGGCCGACATGGTCGGTCAGGCGGTCGCCGCCCTCGAACTGCAGCCGGGCGGGCTGCTGTTCATCGAGAACGTCGGCAATCTCGTCTGCCCGGCCGGCTTCGACCTCGGCGAAGCCCACAAGGTGGTGGTGCTGTCGGTGACCGAGGGTGAGGACAAGCCGCTCAAGTACCCCGACATGTTCGCCGTCGCCGACTTGTTGCTGCTCAACAAGTCCGACCTGCTGCCGCACCTCAAGTTCGACGTCGGCAAGTGCCTCGCCGCCGCGCTCAAGGTCAATCCGCACCTGCAGACGCTGGTGGTGTCGGCCGAGACGGGCGAAGGCATGGCCGCCTTCTACGCCTGGATCGAAGCCCGCGCCGCCATGGCGCGCGCCACGGCTGCTGCCGAGGGCTGAACGAGGTGAAAGACGCCGCCTTCCCCCCCGACGCCGTGGCTCGCCTGCGCCTCAAGCTCAACGGGGCCGTGCAAGGGGTGGGCATGCGGCCGTTCATACACCGGCTGGCCAGCGACTGCCGGCTGGCCGGGTTCGTCCACAACGGCGCCGACGGCGTCACGGTGGAAATCGAGGGCGGCCGGACGGCCGAATTTCTCGCCCGCCTCAGGACCGAGGCGCCGCCGCTTGCTCGCATCGATACGCTGGCCGTCGAAGAGGTGCCGCCTCTGGGGGGAACGGGCTTTGCCATTCGCGACAGCGAGGGCGGGCGCACGGTGACGCGCATCGTGCCGGACGCCGCCACCTGCGAGGCCTGCCTCGACGAGCTGTTCGACCCTGAAAGCCGCTACTTCGCCTACTCCTTCGTCAACTGCACCCATTGCGGCCCGCGCTACACCATCACCCGTCGCCTGCCCTATGACCGGCGGCAGACGTCGATGGCCGAATTTCCCATGTGCCCGGATTGTGCCGCCGCCTATGGCGATGTTGCCGACCGGCGCTTTCACGCCGAGCCGGTGGCCTGTCCCGTCTGCGGACCGCGCCTCAGCCACCCGATCGCCGACATCGCCGCCACCATCCGGGCCGGCGGTATCGTGGCGCTCAAGGGCATCGGCGGCTTCCATCTCGTCTGCGACGCCCGTAACGAAACAGCTGTCAATGCCTTGCGTCGCCGCAAGGCGCGCGAACACAAGCCGTTCGCCGTTATGGTGGCCAACCGCGCCTCGGTGGCGGCCGTGGCCCAAGCGAGCGCGGCCGAGCTCGACCTCGTTGCCGCCGTTGCCCGTCCCATCGTGCTGATGGCCGCGCGGGCCGGCGTGCTGGCGCCCTCGGTGTCACCGGGGCTCAGCCGCGTCGGCGTCCTGCTGGCCTACGCTCCCGTCCACCACCTGCTGTTCGCCGCGCTCCGGGGCGATGATTTCGCCCATCACGACCGGCGGGCGGCCAACGACACCATTCTGGTTGCCACCTCGGCCAACCCCGGTGGTGAACCCCTCGTCATCGACGACGCCGACGCCGCCCGCCGGCTCGGCGGCATCGCCGACCTGATCGTCACTCATGACCGCGCCATCGTCGTTCGCGCCGACGACAGCGTCGCCCAGGTGATCGCCGGCGCGCCGTCCTATCTGCGGCGAGCGCGCGGCTTCGTGCCCGAGCCGATCGAGCTGCCCGCCGACGGGCCGCCGCTGCTGGCCGTCGGGGCGCACCTCAAGTCGACGGTGACGCTGACGCGCGGCCGCGAGGCCTTCGTCTCCCAGCACATCGGCGACCTCGACACAGCGGAAACGGTGCGCTTCTTTCGCGAGGTGGTCGACCACCTCATGACCATCGTCGACGTCCGGCCGGAAGCGGTGGTCTGCGACCTCCACCCCGACTATCGCTCGACGCAGTTCGCCGAAAGCCTCGGCCTGCCGGTCATCCGCGTTCAGCATCACGCGGCCCACCTTGCCGCCGTGGCCGCCGAACATCGGCTCGCCGGTCCGGCACTCGGGCTGGCGCTCGACGGCCACGGTCTCGGCCTCGACGGCGGCGCCTGGGGCGGCGAAATGCTCCGCCTCGACGGCGGCCGCGTCGATCGCCTCGGACACCTCGCGCCCTTGCCGCTGCCCGGCGGCGACAAGGCGGCCCGCGAGCCCTGGCGCATGGGTGTCGGCGCGCTGGTGGCGGTGGGCCGGGCCAATCTCGCCGCCGCGCTGTTTCCCAAGGCGCCGCTGGCAACGCCGCTCGCCCGCCGCATCGCCGGCGGCGACGAGACACTGGTCACCACCTCGCTCGGACGGCTGTTCGATGCCGTCGCCGCCCTCCTGGGCGTGCGCGAGGTTCAGGACTACGAGGGTCAGGCCGCCATGGAGCTTGAGGCGCTGGTCGACGGGCCGGAAGTGCTCGATGGCGGCTGGAAGCTCGAGGACGGTGTGCTGTCCTTTGCGCCGCTCCTCAACCACATCGCCCGCTTCCGTCCCGATGCCCGGCTCGGCGCCTCGCTGTTCCACGGCACGCTGATCGATGGTCTGGCGGCGCTCGCCGCCGACGGCTCCAGCCGAACCGGCACGGCCACCGTGGTACTGGGCGGCGGCTGCATGATGAACCGCGTTCTCGCCGAAGGTCTCACCGCCGCCCTCGCCGTGCTCGGCCTCAAGCCGCTGATGGCCAGACGGCTGCCACCTAATGATGGCGGTCTGTCCTATGGACAGGTCGCGCTAGCCCGCCAATTGCAGTAGTTTCCAGTCTTGCGCCGTATTTGATGAAGGCAGATATCCACTTTCAGATGCGACGCCTCAGGAGTGCCGACCCATGTGCCTTGCCGTTCCCGCCCTCGTCACCGAGATCCTGCCCGACAACATGGCCAAGATCAGCCTCGACGGCGTCGCCATGACCATCTCGGTCGCGCTGGTCAAGAACGTTGCCGTCGGCGACTATGTCATCGTCCACGTCGGCTACGCCCTGTCCAAGGTCGATCCCGACGAAGCGCGGCGCACGCTGGAACTTCTGGATGAAGCGCGCGGCCCGGCCCGCGCCGTCGCCGGTGGCGCACGATGAAATACGTCGACGAATACCGCGACGGCGATGTGGCGCGCGACCTTGCCGCCGCTATCGCCGCCGAGGTCCGACCCGACCGCAGCTACGCCTTCATGGAGTTCTGCGGTGGCCATACCCACGCCATCTCGCGCTACGGCATCGAGGATCTGCTGCCGGCCAACGTGCGCATGATCCACGGTCCCGGCTGTCCGGTGTGCGTGCTGCCGATCGGCCGCATCGATGACGCCATCCGTCTGGCCCGGCGGCCGGAGGTGACGCTCTGCACCTACGCCGATCTGATGCGCGTGCCGGCCTCCGGCGGACTCAGCCTGATGAAAGCCAAGGCCCAGGGCTGCGACATCCGCATGGTCTATTCCTCGCTCGATGCCATCCGCATCGCCGAGGCCAACCCCGACCGGCAGGTGGTGTTCTTCGCCATCGGTTTTGAGACGACGACGCCGCCGACCGCCGTCGCCCTCAAGCTGGCCGAAGAGAAACACCTCGCCAACTTCTCCATCTTCTGCAACCACGTGCTGACGCCGGTGGCCATGAAGGCCATCCTCGACATGCCGCCCGAGCCGGGTGAAGCGCCGATCGCCATCGAGGGCTTCGTCGGGCCGGCGCACGTGTCGACGGTGATCGGCATGGAGCCCTACCGCGTCTTCGCCGAACAGTACCGCAAGCCGGTGGTGATCGCCGGCTTCGAGCCGCTCGACGTCATGCACGCCATCCTGATGCTGGTGCGTCAGGTCAACGAGCAGCGGGCCGAGGTCGAAAACCAGTACATCCGCGCCGTGACGCCGACCGGCAACCGCGACGCCATCGCCCTCTGCGACGAGGTGTTCGAGCTGCGCGACAGCTTCGAATGGCGTGGTCTTGGTGCCGTACCGTTGAGCGCGCTGAAGCTGCGCGAGGCTTATGCCCGTTTCGATGCCGAACGACGCTTCAGCGTCGAGACGGTGGCCGCCGACGACAATCCGGCCTGCGAGTGCGGCGCCATCCTGCGCGGCCAGAAGCGGCCGGCCGACTGCCGCCTGTTCGGCACCGTTTGCACCCCCGAAACCCCCATGGGCGCCTGCATGGTCTCCTCCGAGGGCGCCTGTGCCGCCCACTGGACCTACGGCCGCTTCCGCCAGCACCAGAAGAGCGGCCCGGCCGCCCGGATACCGTCATGACCTCGCCCAAGACTTTCCGCCGCAAGCTCGATCTCAAGAACGGCCGTGTCGACATGAGCCACGGCGCCGGCGGCCGTGCCATGGCCGACCTGATCTCCGGTATCTTCAAGGAAGCGCTGGCCAATCCGCTGCTCGAACAGGGCAACGACCAGGCTTGCTTCCCGACGCCGGCCGGCGGTCGCATGGTGATGACCACCGACGGCTACGTCGTATCGCCGATCTTCTTTCCCGGCGGCGACATCGGCTCGCTGGCCGTGCACGGCACGGTCAACGACATCGCCATGGCCGGTGCCAGGCCGCTCTACCTCTCCGCCTCGTTCATCATCGAGGAAGGCTTCCCGCTCGGCGATCTCAAGCGCATCGCCGATTCCATGGGCGAAGCGGCGGCCAAGGCCGGCGTCAAGGTGGTGACCGGCGACACCAAGGTCGTCGAGCGCGGCAAGGCCGACGGCGTCTTCATTGCGACGGCGGGCGTCGGCGTCGTGCCCGACGGCATCGACCTTTCCGGCGACAAGGCCCGCCCCGGCGACAAGGTGATCGTTTCCGGCTCGATGGGCGACCACGGCGTCGCCATCATGTCGAGCCGGGAAAACCTGGAGTTCGAAACGGCGATCGTCTCCGACAGCGCCGCCCTCAACGGTCTCGTCGAGGTCATGGTCGCCTGCGCCGGCCCGTCGCTACGGCTGATGCGCGATCCGACGCGCGGCGGTCTGGCGGCGACGCTCAACGAGCTGGCCCACCAGTCGGACGTCGGCTTCCGCATCGTCGAACGGGCCATCCCGATCAAGCCGCAGGTGGCGGCAGCCTGCGAACTGCTCGGCCTCGATCCGCTCAATGTCGCCAACGAAGGCAAGCTGATCGCCGTGGTGGCAGCCGAGGCGGCCGAAGCGCTGGTGGCGGCGATGCGCGGCCATCCGCTCGGCCTCGACGCGGCAATCATTGGCGAAGCCATCGCCGACGATCAGCACTTCGTGCAGATGACCACCGGCTTCGGTGGCGGCCGCATCGTCGACTGGCTGGCCGGCGAGCAGTTGCCGCGCATCTGCTGATCCCTGAGTCGCGCCTGGCATAGGGCCGGACGGAAGGCCAATCCGGTCGTCATGCGCGTTCTTTGCCCTCTTCCGCCAGTCATTGTTCGTCACCATGAACAGTGGGCCGGCTTCGGCGGTCGATGGCAACGGATGGTGGCTCTCGCCATGAGCTGAACCATTTGAATGACTTACGCGGGTTCTCACGGCTTTCGTCCCGCCCCGCAAGGGACTATGCTGTTGACATACATGAGTCTCATGGTGTTCAGCGCGGGGACAGCGCTCCGGAAATCGGCGTCGGATGGCGCCGCGCCGCTGCCATGAACATGCGGTCTCTGCCGCTGGCAAAGACGACGGGATGGCTGGAAGGGCAGCACCTTCCGGCAAGGAAAAGCAATTTGGACCGGATGGTCGGAGCGCCTCCTGAGACGCGCCGCCATGACCCGTCCGGAAACGAGTATAGACAATGCCGATCGTCGTTGCGCTTGCGTCCATCGCAGGTCTGTTTGGCGTCGCCATAGCCATGCCGTTTCTCGTCAGCCGTCCCGGTCTGGCGACGAAAGTGGCCTATGTCGCATCGGCCGCCCTGTGTCTGCCGCTTCTCGGCGTTGGCCTGTTCGGTCTGCTTGGCGGCAACGCCAGCCACGGCGAGCTGACGCTGCCCTTCGGTCTGCCCTGGATCGGCATTCACTTCGCCCTCGACGCGCTCTCGTCCTTCTTCCTCATTCTCGTCGATCTCGGCGCCGTCGTCGCCAGCGTCTATGCCCTCGGATACGGCAAGCACGAGCACCATCCCGGACGGGTGCTGCCGTTCTATCCGGCGTTTCTGGCGGCGATGAACCTGGTGGTGCTGGCTGCCGACGCCTTCGGCTTCCTGGTCTCGTGGGAGTTCATGTCGCTGTCGTCGTGGGCGCTGGTGCTGTCGAGCCATCATGATGGCGACAACCGCCGGGCCGGCTACATCTACATGCTGATGGCGAGCTTCGGCACCATGATGCTGCTCTTGGCCTTCGGCCTGCTGGCCGGCACCGAGGGCCATTACGCCTTCTCGATGATGCGCCTCAGCGCCCATCTGCCGTGGGTCGCCGGTCTGGTGCTGGTGCTGATGACGCTGGGCGCCGGTTCCAAGGCCGGTCTGGTGCCGTTGCACGTCTGGCTGCCGTTGGCCCATCCGGCGGCGCCGAGCCACGTGTCGGCGCTGATGAGCGGCATCATGACCAAGGTGGCCGTCTACGGCTTCATCCGCGTCGTGTTCGACCTTGCCGGGCCGCCGAGCTGGTGGTGGGCGGTGGTGGTGCTGATCATGGGGTCGGTGTCGGCGGTGCTCGGCGTGCTGCAGGCGGTGCTGCAACGCGACCTCAAGCGGCTGCTCGCCTATTCCACGGTCGAGAACATCGGCATCATCTTCATCGGCCTCGGGCTGGCGCTGGCCTTCAAGACCAACGGCATGGCCGGGCCGGCGGCGCTGGCGGCCACGGCGGCGCTGTTCCACGCCTTCAACCACTCGCTGTTCAAGAGCCTGCTGTTCTTCGGGGCCGGCAACGTGCTGACCGGCACCGGCGAACGCGACATCGAAAAGCTCGGCGGCCTCATCCATCGCATGCCGAGGACCGCCTACATCTTCCTTGGCGGGTGTCTGGCCATCTCGGCGCTGCCACCACTCAACGGTTTCGTATCGGAATGGCTGACGCTGCAGGCCATTCTCATCAGCCCCAACCTGCCGCAATGGGGCCTGCGCTTCCTGGTGCCGGCGTCGGGGGCCATGCTGGCCTTCGCCGCGGCACTGGCCGGCGCCTGCTTCGTGCGCGCCTTCGGCATCACCTTCCTGTCGCGGCCGCGCTCGCCAGTGGCTGAAACGGCTGTCGAGGCCGAGCCTGTCAGCCTCCGGGCGATGATGGCGCTGCTGCTGCTCTGCCTGGTGGCCGGCGTCTTTCCCGGCGTGTTCCTCGACGCCTTCGGTCCGGCCGCGCACGTGCTGGTCGGCTCGTCGATGCCGCCGCAGCCGCTGTTGCCGACGCTGTCGATCATTCCGATCTCCGAAAGCCGCTCGTCCTACTCCGGCTTCCTGGTGTTCTTCTTCATCATGATGGCCAGTTGGGCGGCCATTCGCGTCATCCACAACCTCGCCTCGCGCGCCCATCGGCGCGGCCCGGCCTGGGACTGCGGTTATCCCGACCCGAGCCCGGTCATCCAGTACACCGCCGACAGTTTCGCTCAGCCGATCCGCCGGGTGTTCGGCCCCATTGCCTTCTCGGCCCAGATCGAGACCTTCATGCCGCCTCCCGGCGACAGCCGGCCGGCCCGCCTCAAGCTGTCGCTGCGCGATCTCGTCTGGGAGACGGTCTACGCGCCGCTGCAGCACTGGGTGATGTTCGCCGCCGAGCGGCTCAACGTGCTGCAGTTCCTGACCATCCGCAGCTATCTCAGCCTCGTCTTCGCCGCGCTCGTCGGCCTGCTTTTCCTGGTGGCAACATGGGCCTGATCTACGCGCTCTTCATCCAGGGCCTCCAGATGGTGCTGGTGCTGGTCCTGGCTCCGGGCCTCCTCGGCTTCACGCGCAAGGTGCGGGCCCGCCTGCACCGTCGCCAGGGGCCGCCGATCGTCCAGCCCTATCGCGACCTCTATCGCCTCGTTCACAAGGAAGTGGTGCTGGCCGATAACGCCACCTGGCTGTTCCGCAACGCCCCCTACCTCATCTTCGCCACCACCTGGGTGGCGGCGGCGCTGGTGCCGACGTTCGCCTCCGGCCTGCACTTCTCCTGGGCCGCCGACCTCATCGCCATCACGGCGCTGCTCGGCTCGGCCCGCTTCTTCCTGGCGCTGGCCGGCATGGACATCGGCACCGCCTTCGGCGGCATCGGCTCGTCGCGCGAGATGCTGTTCTCGACGCTGGCCGAACCGGCGATGATCATGCTGTTCTTCACCGTGTCGCTGGTGGCCGGTTCGACGCAGCTGTCGGCGGTGGCGACCTTCATGGTGACGCACGCCACCTTGCGCGTGTCGCTGGGGCTGGCGCTCATCGGTCTCATCATCGTCGCCCTCACCGAAAACGCCCGCATCCCCGTCGACAACCCGGCCACCCACCTCGAGCTGACCATGGTGCACGAGGCGATGGTGCTCGAGTATTCCGGCCGGCATCTGGCGGTCATCGAGCTGGCAGCGGCGCTGAAGCTGCTGCTCTACATCTCGATCATCGCCTGCATTTTCGTGCCCTGGGGCATGGCCGGGGTGAACGACGATCCGCTCGCCATGCTGATCGGTGGCGCCACCTATCTCGTCAAGCTCGGCGTGTTCGCCTTCATGATGGTGATGTTCGAGACGGCCATTGCCAAGATGCGCGTGTTTCGCGTGCCGGAGTTCGTCGGCGGCGCGCTGATGCTCGGCCTGCTCGGCGTGCTGCTGCTGTTCGTCTCGCGGAGTTTCTGATGGAACGCTTTTCCCTCGACGCGGCGCATCTTCTGGCCGGCGGCATGGTGCTGGTCAGCTTCATGATGCTCTATCAGAACCGCATTCTCGGCCTGCTCAACGTCTTCGCCGCCCACGCCGTGGTGCTGGCACTGTCGGTGGCCTGGCAGGCCTATATCCAGCACGCGCCGCACCTCTACGTCACCGCCGCGCTGGCCCTGATCCTCAAGGCGGCGCTGATCCCGCTGGCGCTGCACCGCATGGTGCTGCGGCTCGGCGTGCACCGCACCATCGAAACGGTGGGCGGCATCGGCCTGACCATGCTGATGGGCATGATGCTGGTGGCCTTGTCGATGGTGGTGATGCTGCCGGCCGCCGCCGATGCCGACCCGATCGCCCGCGAAGACCTGGCGCTGGCGCTGTCCGTCATCCTGCTCGGCCTGCTGATGATGGTGACGCGGCAGAACGCCATCAGCCAGATCATCGGCTTCATGAGCCTGGAAAACGGCCTCATCCTCGCCGCTACCGGCGCCAAGGGCATGCCGCTGGTGGTGGAGATTTCCGTCGCCTTCTCGGTGCTGGTGGCGTTCATCGTCATCGGCGTGTTCCTGTTCCGCATCCGCGAACGCTTCGACACCATCGACACCCAAGTTCTCGACGACTTCCGCGGGGGACGCGAATGAGCGCCTTGCTTTCCATGCTGCCGTTCGCGCCCGTCGACGCGCTTCTGGTCATTCCGGCGACGGCGGCGGTGCTGCTGGCACTGCTGCCGGGCTACAAGCTCGGCGCCCACATCAACGTCATCGCCACCTCGCTGACCTTCGTGTTCGCCCTGACGCTGCTGATCGACCGGCCCGATCCCAGCGCCGGCTACCTGTTCGTCGATGACCTCAACGTCGTGTTCATCGTGCTCGGCACCTTCGTCAGCCTGACCACCTCGATCTTCTCGTCGAGCTACATCGGCCACGAGCTGGAAGTGGGCAAACTGAAGCCGCACTACGTCCGCTTCTACCACGGCATGTATCAGGCGCTGGCCTTCGCCATGAACCTTGGCCTCACCGCCAACAACATCGGCCTGATGTGGGTGGCCGTCGAGCTTGCCACCCTGACCACCGTGCTGATGGTCGGTCTCTATCGCACCCAGGCGGCGCTGGAAGCGGCGTGGAAATATTTCATCCTCGGCTCCGTCGGCATCGCGCTGGCGCTGTTCGGCACCATCCTCATCTACATGGCCGCCCGGCCGGTGATCGGCGAGGGCCACGACGCCATGGTGTGGACGACGCTGATCGCCAACGCCGCCAAGTTCTCGCCGGAACTGCTCAACGTCGCTTTCGTGTTCCTGATGCTCGGCTACGGCACCAAGGTCGGTCTGGCGCCGCTGCACGCCTGGCTGCCGGACGCCCACGCCGAAGGTCCGACGCCGATTTCGGCAGTGCTGTCGGGCCTGTTGCTCAACGTGGCGCTCTACGCGCTGCTGCGCTTCAAGATGCTGCTGGCCGCCAATCCGCTGGCCGTGGCCCCCGGGCCGCTGATGGTGGCGCTCGGCCTGCTGTCGCTGATCTTTGCCGGCTTCATGTTGTACCTGAGGCGCGACATCAAGCGGCTGTTCGCCTATTCGTCGATCGAACACATGGGCATCATCGCCTTTGCCTTTGGCATGGGCGGTCCGCTGGCCAACTTCGCCGGCCTCCTGCACATGACCATGCATTCGCTGACCAAGTCGGCGATCTTCTTCGCCGTCGGTCAGGTGACGCAAGTCAAGGGCACGCAGCGCCTGTCGGACATCCGCGGCCTCACCGAAAGCCATCCGCTGCTCGGCTGGTCGCTGGTGGTGGGCGTCGCTGCCATCGCCGGCCTGCCGCCGATGGGCGTGTTCATGAGCGAGTTCCTGATCGTCTCCTCCACCTTCGCCCGCAATCCGCTGCTGGCGGTGCTGCTGGTGTTCGGCCTGATCATCGCCTTCGGCTCGCTGCTGCTGCACGTCACCAACATCGCCTTCGGCAAGCCGACGCCCAGCGTGGTCAACGCCGGCCATCAGCCGTCGATGGTGCCGCTGATCGTGCATCTGCTGCTGGTGCTGATCGCCGGCACCTACCTGCCCGGCCCGCTGGTCGAGTGGTTCCGCAACGTCGCCAGCATGCTTGGTTGAGAGGCTTACCATGTCCTTGCGATCTGCCCTCCTCAACGTCTCGCGTTCGATCGAGCAGCAGCAGCCCTGGCCGCGCATCGTCGTCGACGCCGACACCTGGCGTCAGGCTGTGCTCGGCATCGCCGCCGGCGAAGCGACGCTCGCCGCGCTCTGGGCCGAGCGGCGGACGGTGCATCTGGCACTCACCGAAGCCGACGGCTCGCTGCTGGTGCTGTCGCTACCCTGCCCCGAAGGACGCTTTCCGTCGGTTGGCCTGACGCATGCCGCCGGGCAGCGGCCGGAACGGACCATCCGCGATCTCTACGGCCTCGTCGCCGAGGGCGCGCCCGACGAACGCCGCTGGCTCGACCACGGCCGCTGGCCGGTGCGCGAGCCGCTTGGTCAGGCGGCCAAGCACGATCGGAGCGGCGACAGGTATGAGTTCCTGCGCGCCGAAGGGCCGCCGCTGCACCAGATCGCCGTCGGTCCGGTGCACGCCGGCATCATCGAGCCCGGCCATTTCCGTTTCAGCGCCAACGGCGAGATCGTCGTGCGGCTGGAAGAGCGCCTTGGCTATGTCCACAAGGGCATCGACGCGCTGTTGGCCGGCGCCGAGCTTGAGCAGGCCACCCGCCTCGCCGCTCGCGTCTCCGGCGACAGCACGGTCGCCTACTCGCTGGCCTTCGCCCGCGCCGTCGAGGCGGCGCTGGGCGTCGCCGTGCCGCAGCGGGCCATCTGGCTCAGAGCCCTGATGGCCGAGCTTGAGCGGCTGGCCAATCATCTCGGCGATTTCGGCGCCATCTGCAACGACGCCGCCTTCTCGCTGATGCTGGCCCACACCGGCATGCTGCGCGAGGAGGTGCTGCGGGCCAGCAAGGCCGCGTTCGGCCATCGCCTGATGATGGACCGCGTCGTGCCCGGCGGCGTTACCGCCGACCTCGCCGATCCGGCGCCGATCCGGGCGGTGCTGGCCTCGATCCGGGCCCGCTTCCCGCAACTGGTCGAGCTCTACGACGAAACGGCCTCACTGCAGAACCGCACCGTCAGCACCGGCTGGCTTGCCCCCGATCTGGCCCAGCGCTTCGGCGCCGGCGGTCCGGTCGGCCGGGCGTCCGGCCGGGCGTTCGACGCCCGCCGCCACCCCGGCTACGCCCCTTATGGCGAACTGGAGTTCGACGTCGTCACCCGCACGGACGGCGATGTCGACGCCCGCATCTGGGTCCGCATCGACGAGATCACCCAGTCGCTGCGGCTCATCGACCAGATCCTGGCGCATCTGCCGGCCGGTACCCTGCGCAATCCGGTCAATGTCTCCTCGACCGATCGGCTGGTGCCGCAGGCCGGCGGTCTGCGCAACGAACCGGCCGAGCATTGCGTCGAAGGCATCGCGCTGGTCGAGGGCTTTCGCGGCGATGTGCTGGCCTGGGTCCGTCTCGACGAAGAAGGCCGGATCGACGCCTGCCACCTGCGCGACCCCTCGGTGTTCCAGTGGCCGCTTCTGGAAGCGGTCATCGAGAACAACATCGTGGCCGACTTCCCGCTCTGCAACAAGTCGTTCAACTGCTCCTATTCCGGGCACGATCTCTAGGGTAGACCGAACATGCGCAGACTGCTGCTCCAGGGCCTCTTCCGCCGCCCGGTCACCGAGGCACCGCCGGTCATCGACGCCGAGATCGCGGCATTGACGGCCGAACTCGAGGCCAAGGCCAAGCGCCATCTCGGTCGATCGCTGTCGATCCGCGAGGTCGACGCCGGCTCGTGCAATGGCTGCGAGCTGGAGATCCACGCCCTCAACAACAGCTATTACGACGTCGAGCGCTTCGGCCTGCGCTTTGTCGCCTCGCCGCGCCATGCCGACGTGCTGCTGGTCACCGGCCCGGTGACGGCCAACATGCGCGAGGGGCTGGAGCGCACCTACGCGGCCACGCCGGCCCCCAAGTGGGTGGTGGCGGTGGGCGACTGTGGCGCCAATTGCGGTGTGTTCAAGGGCAGCTATGCCGTGGCCGGCGCGGTATCCGATATCATCCCCGTCGACCTGACCATTCCCGGCTGTCCGCCCGAACCGGCAGCGCTGATCCGTGGCCTGATCTCGTTGGTCGAAGCCAGCGACCGCTGAGCTTGTCAGAAGCGACGGGCGAAGCTCCAGAGCTGGATCGGCTTGCGCCAGGCCGGCAGATCGACCGGCGGGCCAAAGGCCGCCGCGCGGGCAAGGCGCTTCAGATACGGACGCACCAGTCCGAGACCGGCGAACGCCGGCCGCAACGTCGGCGGCAATGCCTGCACTTCGCGGCGGGCGGTGTCGAGATGGCGCGTGGCGATGGCCCTGACATCGGCGAGCACGGCGTCGAGCTCGGGGCCCGCCTGGCCGGCGCGCACGTCGTCGGCCGTCAGTCCGTGCTGGCCCAGGAGATCGAGCGGCAGAAACACCTGATTGCGGCGGGCGGTCAGCGGCAGGGCGCGCATCAGACCGGTGAGCGCGTAGGCGACGCCGGCGTGGCCCGAGGCGTCGGCGGCGGCGCGGCCAGCATCAGCGTCGAGCAGCAGCGCCACCTGCTGGAACAGCACCGAGGCGGTCTCGCCGGCATAGCCTTCAAGGTCAGTCAGCGTCGGCATGGCGTCGTCGTAGAGATCGAAGCGGCGGGCCTCGACCAGGGCCACCAGCCCCGACCGGCGCAGGGAGAAGCGACGGATGGTGTCGAGCAGCGCCGCCGCCACCGGATGGGCGGTGACGTCGCCGCGCGTCTCGCCCTCGATGGCGTCGACCCACCATTGCAGCCGCACCTCGCCGGGCAGCGCGTCGCGCACGCTCTCGCGCACCCGCGCCACCTCATGGGAAAAAGCGTGCAGGGCGTGGGCGTGGCGGCGGCAGCTTTCAGGCAGGAACAGGTCGGCCAGCCAGCGGTCGTGATCGTGGCGCTTGAGCTCGGCGTCGCAATGGGCGTAGGCGGCCTCGAGGCGGGCGGCGTCCATCGGCGTTCCCCGTTTCAGTCGACAGCGAGAAAGGCCGCGGCCACCTTGCGGTTCTCGCCCTGCATGATGTTGAAGATGCGCAGCGCGGCGCCGGTCGACATCGGTTCGAAGCGGATGCCGGCCATACGCAGGGCGGCAACGACGTCAGGCCCAGGCGGTACCAGCGTGTTGCCGGTGCCGATCAGCAGCGTATCGAAGCCGGCGGCCTCGGCAAAGACCGGCCGCAGACTGTCAACGGTGATGCCAGCGGCGTCGACAACCGGCCAACCATGCACCCCCGAGGGCAGGCAAAGGATGGATCCCCGGTGCGACATGCCACCGAAACGGAAGCCACCGTTGCCGTAAGCGTCGACCGGCACGCGATCGGGCAGATGCTGCTCGCGACGCTCACCGGTCTGGCCGCCTCTCGGCTCGAATAGCTTCATCGACCGTTCTCCGGACTGTCAGGCCGGCTCGACGACGCCTTCGTCTTCGCCCTCGCCAGCCTCCTCGTCAGCTTCCTTGTCCTTGCCGTCGCCGAGCTTGGGATCAAGGAAGATCAGGATCGGAGCGGCGATGAACACCGACGAGTAGGTGCCGACCACGACGCCGAACAACATCGACGAAGTGAACGAGCGGATGACCTCGCCGCCGAACACCACCAGCGCCGACAGGGCGATAATGGTGGTGAGCGCGGTGTTGCCGGTACGCGTCAGCGTCTGGTTGATGGCGAGGTCGAGCATGACCAGAAGGTTCATGCGCTTGTATTTGCGCCGCATCTCGCGAATACGGTCGTAGACGACGACGGTGTCGTTCAGCGAATAGCCGACGATGGTCAGGATGGCGGCGATCGACGACAGGTTGAACTCGAGCTGGGCGATGGCGAAGAAACCGATGGTCATCACCACGTCGTGCAGCGTGGCGATGATGGCGCCGACCGAGTACTGCCATTCGAAGCGGAACCAGACGTAGACCATGATCAGGCCGAGGGCCGTCAGGATGCCGATGATGCCGTTCTCGGCCAGTTCGCCGGAGACACGCGGCCCAACCATTTCGGTGCGGCGGTATTCGACGGTGTCGCCAAACACGCCCTGAATCTTGTTGATCACCGCCATCTGCGCTTCGTCGCCGCCGTCCTGGCGCACGACACGGATCAGCACGTTGCTGTCCGAGCCGAAGTCCTGCACTTCGACGTCGCCCATGCCGAGGCCGTTGAGCGTGTTGCGGATGTGCTGCAGGTCGGCCGGCCCGTCCTTGGTATGGATTTCCATGAGCGTGCCGCCCTGGAAGTCGATGCCGGTGTTCATGCCGTGCGTGAAGAAGAACACGATGCAGAGAATCGACACCACGCCCGAGAACATGAAGGAATATTTCCTCCACCTCATGAACGGGATCTTGGTGTCGTCGGGGAACAGACGGAACAGTTTCATTTTCGTGCTTCTTTCCCCGATCAAAGCGGGACGTGCGTCGGGCGCACGCGACGGACCCAAGCGGCCACAACCAGACGGGTGAACGAAATGGCGGTGAACATGGTGGTGAGAATGCCGATCACGTGCGTGACGGCGAAGCCCTTCACCGGACCGGAGCCCATCTGGAACAGCACCACGGCGGCAATCAGCGTCGTGATGTTGGCGTCGACGATGGTGCCGAAGGCGCGCTGGAAGCCGATGTCGATGGCGGTCACCGCCGAACGTCCGGCCCGTTGCTCCTCGCGGATGCGCTCGTAGATCAGCACGTTGGAGTCGACGGCCATGCCCATGGTCAGCACCACGCCGGCGATGCCGGGCAGCGTCAGCGTCGTCTGCAGCACGGTCATGATACCGAAGATCAGCACCATGTTCACCAGCAGGGCGAGGTTGGCGAAGATGCCGAACAGGCCGTAGGCGGCGAGCATGTAGCAGATGACCAGGAAGGTGCCGATGGCGGCGGCGTGCTCGCCGGCGGTGATCGAGTCGGCGCCGAGGCCCGGACCGACTGTGCGCTCTTCCGCCACGGCCAGCTTGGCCGGCAGGGCGCCGGCGCGCAGCAGCACGGCGAGGTCGTTGGCGCCTTCGACGGTGAAGTGACCGGAGATCTGGCCGGACCCCTGGGTGATCGGCTCGTTGATGCGCGGCGCCGAGATGATCTGGTCGTCGAGAACGATGGCGAACAACCGGCCGACGTTCTCGGTGGTGACCTGAGCGAACTTGCGGGCGCCCGACGTCGACAGGCGGAACGAGACGATCGGCTCGTTGGTCTGCTGCTGGAAGGCAGCCTGAGCGTCGACCAGGTCCTCGCCGGTCATCAGCGGCGTCTCATCAACGACGAAGCCCTGCTCGCCGTCTTCGCGCGACGGCAGGTAGACTTCGCCCGGAGGCAGCATGCCGTTCTTGGCGTCGACAGCCGACACGTTGAGGTCGACGAGGTGGAAGGTCATCTGGGCCGTGCGGCCGATGATGTTCTTGAGACGGGTCGGATCCTTTTCGCCCGGCGCTTCCACCAGAATGCGATCGGAGCCTTCGCGCTGGATCGACGGTTCGACAGCGCCCATCTGGTCGACACGGCGCCGGATGACTTCGATCGACTGCTCGACCACCTTGGACATGCGCTGGCTGAGGCCGGCGTCGGAGAAGGTGAAGCGCATCAGGCCATCGGCCTGCTGGTCGAAGGTGAACTCGGTGACACTGCCGCCGCCGAGCACGCTGGCGGTCAGCGGGTTGACCAGCTTGCCGAGGCGCGTGGCGGCTTCAGCGTAGCGGTTCTCGTCGCGGATGCGCAGCTGCACGGCACCGTTCTGAACGCCAAGGCCGGTATAGCCGATGCGCGGCTCGTCGCGCAGGGCATTGCGGATGTCGCCTTCGAGCGCGGTGAGCCGCTTGGTCTTATAGTCTTCGGTATCGATCTGGTAGAGCAGATAGACGCCGCCCTGCAGGTCGAGCCCGAGCACGATCTGCTTGCCGGGCAACCACGATGGCCAGCTGGACTTGAGCGTGTCGGTCGACAGGAAGTTCGGTATCAGGACGACGAGGCTGACGAAGATCGTCAACAGAATCGCGGTCACTTTCCAGCGGGCGAAATAAAGCATCGATATCCCCAGATCCGGGTTGGAAAGGGGCCGCCGTGGCCACCCATCCCGGTGATCCTGTCGTCCGACGGCGCATTTCAGAGGGCTTGCCCTCCTCCGCGGCCTCGGATCGGTTGTCGGCTCGGCGGGCGCCGGTCGGAGGCCGCGCCCTGCCCTTTGCCGGTCAGCTGGCGTCCTTCACCGGCTCGCCCTTGGCGCGGAGCTGCTGCACCATGGCAGTGGCCACGCGGACCTGCACCTTGGCGGTGCCGTCGCCGACGTCGAGCAGCAGTTCGTTGTCGTCGACGACCTTGGCAATCTTGCCGATGAGGCCGCCGCTCATCACCACCACGTCGCCACGACGCAGGCTCTTCAGCATCTCGCGGTGATCCTTGGTGCGCTTCTGCTGCGGACGGATGAGCAGGAAGTACATGATCACGAAGATCAGGATGAACGGCGCGAACTGGACGAGCATCTCGGTGCTGCTGCCGGTGGCGGCGGCGGTCTGGGCGAAGGCCGGGGTGACGAACATCAACTGAGCTCCAACTGTCTGTTTCTCGCCAGCGAATCGCGCTGGCGCGGAACTTGGGATTTCGTGGTGCATAGCCCCTGCGGGACCACACCAAAAGTCGCCGGAATATACCCATGAAGTCACGGTTTGCAAACGGAAGGTTTGAAATCCGCGCCAATCGGGGCAATAACCGATGTCCCGCCGACGACCGGCCGGGCGCTGGCGGTCCGGCCGCCCCTCTGGAGGAGAGCACGCTTGTCCGACAATCCGATCGACGTCCTGAACGGCCGCCTGGCTGAAATCGTGGCGCTGCTCGAGCGTCTGGCGCCGCAGCGGCCGCCGGCTCCGGATTTCGCGCTGGCCGATGCCTTCGTCTGGGTGCGTGGTCGCCACACGCTGCAGCCGGTGCAGCGCATCAACCGCGTCGACATCGGCCTGCTCAAGGGCATCGACCGCAACCGCGACATCATCGTCGACAACACCGAGCGTTTCGCCCGCGGCCTGCCGGCCAACAACGTGTTGCTGTGGGGCGCGCGCGGCATGGGCAAGTCATCGCTGGTCAAGGCGGCCCAGGCCGAGGTCAACCGCCGTCTGGCCCTCACTGCCCTGGCGCCGCTCAAGCTCATCGAAATCCACCGCGAGGACATCGACGACCTGCCCGAACTCATGACGCTGCTCGGCGCCTCGGACTGTCGCTTCCTGGTGTTCTGCGACGACCTGTCGTTCGATCATGGCGACACGTCCTACAAGTCGCTGAAGGCGGTACTGGAAGGCGGCATCGAGGGGCGGCCGGACAACGTGCTGTTCTACGCCACCTCCAACCGCCGCCACCTGCTGCCGCGCGACATGATGGAGAACGAGCGCGCTACGGCCATCAACCCCGGCGAGGCGGTCGAGGAAAAGGTGTCGCTCAGCGACCGGTTCGGCCTGTGGATTGGCTTCCACAACTGCTCGCAGGATGATTATCTCGACATGGTCAACGGCTATGTCGCCGCCCTCGGCCTGGCCGTCGCCGCCGAGCGCGTGCGGGCCGAAGCGCTCGAATGGGCGACGACGCGCGGCGCCCGGTCGGGCCGCGTCGCCTGGCAGTTCATCCAGGATCTGGCCGGCCGGGTCGCCGCCGGCGCCTGACGCCCACGATTCGTACGAGGGAGGAGAGCGTGCGCTATCTGTTCGTGCTCGGCGCCGGCCTGCTGGCCGGCTGCGTCACCGGTCCGGTGACCACGGTCCATCGCGAGGGCTCGTCGTTTCTCGATCGCCAGTCGGCCGTCGCGGCCTGCCGCTCCGACGCCTACCAGCGGTTTCCCCAGAGCCTGATGCTGGTCGATGACGACGACGATGTTTTCGACCGTCCCCGCTTCTGCCGCGGACCAATGTACGGCATTGCCGGCGGCTGTTCGCGCGGGCCGTGGTCACGGTCGTCGCGGCGGTCGGTGGACGCCAACGAGAACCTGCGCAACATGTATTTCGGCAACTGCCTCAGAGAGCGCGGCTTCACGCTGATCACCCGACCCGTCTGCGACAGCGAGGCCGACAAGCGCGCCTATGCCTCGCAGCGCGACGCCGAGGTGCCGGAACAGTCGCTGGTCTGCGTTGCCGGCGACGAGCGCCTGGATCCCTGACCCGGCCGCTGGACCAAAGACGAAAACACCCCGGAAGCCTGGCCTCCGGGGCGGTCATGATCGTCGGACTTGGCGGCGCCGATCAGCCGCTCAGGAGCGGCATCGGATCGACCGGCCGGTTGCCTTCGCGCAGCTCGAAGTGCAGCTGCGGCCGCGACACGTTGCCGGTGGTGCCGACCTTGGCGATGGTCTGGCCACGGGAAATCTGGTCGCCTCGGCGGACCAGGATTTCGCTGGCGTGGGCATAGGCGGAGACGAAACCGTTGCTGTGCTTGACCAGCACCAGATTGCCGAAGCCCTTGAGCTCGTTGCCGGCGTAGATCACTTCGCCGCCTTCGGCCGCCTTGATGGGCGTGCCCTCGGGCACTTCGATGTTGATGCCGTCGTTGCGATCGCCGTCCGGCTTGACGCCGAAGCCGGAGATGACGCGACCGCGCACCGGCCAGCGGAAGGAGCCATCGGCGGCGGCCTGCACGGGCGCCGACACCTGGGTGGCGGGCACGCTCGGCTTAGCAACGGCAGCGGCCGGCGGAGCGGCGGCGGCCACCTGCTGGGCCGGGGCCGGATTTGCCGGCTTGGCCGCGGCGATCGGCGGCATGACGGCGTCGGGCGCGGCATCGCTGGCCGTGCCGGGGAAGGCAGCGGCCACCTGCGAGGTGGCGACCGGCGCGGCCGCGGCGGGAATGCGCAGCACCTGACCGATGCGCACCGACTGCTCGGGCTGCATGCCGTTGGCCTTCAAGAGGTCGGTCGACCTGACGCCATGGGCGGCGGCGATCTTGCCGAGGCTGTCGCCCGGCTTGACGGTGTAGCTACCGGGCATGGCGACGGCCGGAGCGGCGGCGGCCATGTCGGTCATGCGCGGCATGGCCGGCTTGGTCGGCGGCAACTGGCCGAGAATGGCCGGTCCCGGCGCCAGGGTCGAAGCAGCGTTGGCGGCATTGAGGGCGGGCGTCGCCGGCAGGGTCGGGGCAACCGGCAGGGTCGGCGCGGCGGCGCGCACATTGTTGGCGACGGTCGTGGCGGCGTTGGCGGCACCGGGGATGATGAGCGTCTGACCGGGCGCCAGCTGGGCATTGGCCGACAGCGAATTGGCAGCCATCAGCGCCTGCTCGGAGACGCCGTAACGGCGGGCCAGAACCTTGATGCTGTCGCCATCGCGGACGGTGATGCTGGTGCCGGACTGCGGCGACCAGTTGCTGGCCGTGCTGGTGGACGGCAGGGCCGGCGGTGCCGGCAGCGCTCCGGCCGGCCGGACGAACGGCGCATCGGAGGCGACGGCGCCGGGGGCCGGCGGCAGCGTGTTGCCGGTGACCACGGAAGCGGGACGGCTCGGCTGCAACGGACGGATGGAACCGGTGGCCATCATGTCCGGGCTCTGTCGGGGATGATTGACGATGGCGGCCTGATTGTCGGTCTCGTCGAACATGCCACCAAAACGCGCCACATCGGCACTGCAGCCAGCCACGGTTCCGGCCACAATCGCTATGGCAGCTGCCTGCCCCAGAAAGCGGGTGCCCCGATAAGTCGCAAGATTACTCATGGTGTGATTTCTCGCCACGCTCAACACATCTGGGAATGATTAGGCATCAGTAACGTTGATAAAGCCTTAAAGGGCAGCAACAGGTTGCCGTGGGCGCCTGGTAAATCCCGGTTTTCAGCGGTTTTTCGCCGACAGCCAAACTCCGCCTTCGGGGCTGGAAAAGGCCGCAAGGGTAAATGGGCGGCAGCGACTCGATCAGAGCCGACGGGCTACGCCCTCGCGCAGCGGCAGCGCGCGCACCGGCATCAGCTCGGTGCGGTGGAACAGCCGGCCATCGCGGGAAATGCGCACCAGCATCTGAGTCGGACCGGTGCCAAGCGGGGCGACGAGAATGCCGCGATCGCTCAACTGGTCGAGCAGCGCCGTCGGCACCTTCTCGACGGCGCCGTCGAGCAGGATGCGATCGTAAGGCGCCTGACGGGTGAAGCCTTCGAGGCCGTCGCCGAGCATGGTGGAGACGTTGACGATCTTCAGGGCCGACAGGCGATCGTCCGCGAGGTCGATCAGGCTGTGAAAGCGGTCGATGGAGACGACATGGCTGGCCAGGCGCGAAATGACCGCCGCCTGAAAACCGGAGCCGCACCCCACTTCCAGCACGCGATGTTCGGGCCGGACGTCAAGCATGGCGACCTGCGTCGCCACCGTCGACGGGGCGTTCATCATCTGGCCGCACTCGATGGGAACGGCGCGGTCGAGGTAGGCGCTGGCCCGGTAGGAGGCCGAAATGAACATGCGTCGGGGAATCGTCTCGAGGGCCGACAGCAGGCGGGTATCGGTGATGCCGATACCGCGCAGCTTCATGGTCAGTTCGGCCATGGCGACGCGATCGGGCTCGAAAGGTTTCATGGACGCCATACTACTCATACGCGGTGACTTTCCGGACAATCGCACTGCTGATTTCCGGACCACCGTGTCGAAATTTAGACCGTGGAATTTTAAACTTTGTAAACTGAGCCGCTGATCAGAACAGAGTTTTCAGATGGGCAATACCGGCGTGGTGGGTGAGGTCGAGCCCAAGTGGGGTCACCGACACGCGATTGTTGGCAATGGCGTGGGCGTCGGTGCCGGGCACGGTCACCACTTCGCCGCGGCCGTACGTCAGCCAGTAGTAGTTGCGCTGACGGCAGTCGACGCGCTTTTCCACCCCGATGCCGTGATCGAACGTGCCCTGGCGGGTCACCTCGACGCCGGCCACCTTGTCGGGAGCGCAACTCGGGAAGTTGAGGTTGATGAAGGTGCCGCGCGCAATGCCGTCGGCCACCAGCTTGGCAACGACGGCAGGGGCGTGGGTCAGCGCCGTCTCGAAGGGGATGGCCGGCTGGCCATCCTCATAGGCCTGGCTGAGAGCCAACGCCGGAATGCCGATCAAGGTTGCCTCGATGGCGCAGGCAACGGTCCCCGAATAGGTGACGTCGTCGGCCATGTTGGTGCCGGCATTGACGCCGGACAGCACCAGATCGGGCTGCTGCGGCAACAGTTCCCGCACCCCCATGATGACGCAGTCGGTCGGCGTGCCGCGCACGGCGAAGCGCTTGTCGCCGAGCTTGCGGGCCCGCAGCGGGTCGTGCAGCGTCAGCGAATGGGCGAAGCCGGACTGATCGGTTTCCGGTGCCACCACCCAGACGTCATCGGTCAAGGTCCGCGCGATCTGCTCGAGCGCCTGCAGACCGGGAGCCAGAATGCCATCGTCGTTGGAAATCAGGATACGCATGGTTCCGGCTCCCTTGGGTTCAACGCTTGAGTTCGATGCGATCGAGCCCGCTCATCAGCGGCACCAGCACGGGCGGCACGGTGATCGAGCCGTCCTCGTTCTGCCACGTCTCCATGACGGCAATGAGGGCGCGGCCGACAGCGACGCCGGAACCGTTGAGCGTGTGAACAAAGCGCGTGCCCTTGGGCTCACCGGCCGGGCGATAGCGAGCGTTCATGCGCCGGCCCTGGAACTCGCCGCACACTGAGCAGGACGAGATCTCGCGGAACTTCTTCTGACCGGGCAACCAGACCTCGATGTCGTAGGTCTTGCGGCTGCCGAAGCCCATGTCGCCGGTGCACAGCGTCACGACGCGGTAGCTGAGACCAAGGCGCTTCAGCACCTCCTCGGCGCAGGCCAGCATGCGCTCGTGCTCGTCCATCGACTTGTCGGCCGCCGTGATCGACACCAGCTCGACCTTGTTGAACTGGTGCTGACGCAGCATGCCGCGCACGTCGCGGCCGGCGGAGCCGGCTTCCGAACGGAAGCACGGGGTCAGCGCCGTCATGCGGATCGGCAGGTCCTTCTCCTCGAGGATCTCCTCGCGGACGAGATTGGTCAGCGGCACCTCGGCGGTGGGGATCAGCCAGCGGCCGTCGGTGGTACGGAACAGATCCTCGGCGAACTTCGGCAGGTTGCCGGTGCCGTACATCACCTCGTCGCGCACCAGCAGCGGCGGAATGACTTCCGTGTAGCCGTGTTCGATGGTGTGCAGGTTGATCATGAACTGGCCGATGGCCCGTTCGAGCCGGGCGAGATGACCTTTGATCACCGTGAAGCGGGTGCCGGCCAGCTTGGCGGCGCCTTCGAAGTCCATCAGGCCCAGCGCCTCGCCGAGCTCGAAGTGCTCCTTGGCCCAGGCCATGACGCGCGGCGTGCCGAAGGTGTGGTGCTCGACGTTGGCGCTCTCGTCGGGGCCGTCGGGCACTTCATCGAGCGGCACGTTGGGGATCACCGCCAGCGCGGCTTCAAGGGCGGCGTCGAGGGCGCGTTCCTTGGTCTCGCCTTCCTGGATGGACGACTTGATGGCCGACACTTCTTCCATCAGGGCGGCGGCGCGGGCTTCGTCCTTGGCCGCCTTGGCCTTGCCGATCTCGCGCGAGGCGACATTGCGCCGCTCCTGCGCTTCCTGCAGGTCCTTGATGTGGGCGCGGCGCGCATCATCCTTGGCGATGAGGTCGGCGACGATGGCGGCGGCCGCGTCGGCGCTCATGTTGCGGCGCACGAGCGCCCTGGCCAGCGCGTCCTGATTGTCGCGAATCCACTTGATGTCGTGCATTGAACTATCCCCGCGCGCCGGACCGGGGACGACGAACAGGCGAGCGAAGCCCTCAGGCTTCGCTGGATGGGGTCACGTCCCTGGATTGGTCGCGCTTTTTCATGAATCTGACGGCGACGATGGACACTTCGTAGAGAAGCATGGTCGGAACCGCAAGCAGGATTTGGCTCATCGGGTCGGGCGGCGTCAGGATGGCGGCAGCCACGAAGGCGAGCAAGATGGCGTAGCGGCGCCAGCGCTTGAGGTCGGCCTCGGTGACGAGGCCGATGCGGGCGAGCAGCGTCAGCACGATCGGCAGCTGGAAGACGATGCCGAAGGCGAAGATCAGCGTCTCGATCAGGCTCAGGTATTCCGACACCTTGGGCAGCAGCGAAATGGCCGCCTTGCCGTCGCCGCCGGTCTGCTGCATGCCCATGAAGAACATGAGAATGCCCGGCATGACGGCGAAATAGACCAGGAGCGCACCAAGAACGAACAGCACTGGCGTGGCGATGAGATAGGGCAGGAACGCCTGCCGCTCGTGGCGATAGAGCCCCGGAGCGACGAACATGTAGACCTGCGTGGCAATCACCGGGAAGGCGATGAAGAAGGCGCCGAACAGGGCGAGCCGCAGCTGGGTGAAGAAGTACTCCTGCGGCGCCGTGTAGATGAGCTGAACGTGCTGATGCTCGCCGGCCGCCCGCTCGAACGGCACCACCAGGATGTTGAAGATGTCGTTGGCGAAATAGAAGCAGATCAGGAAGCAGACGACCAGCGCCAGCAGCGACTTCATCAGCCGGGCGCGCAACTCCTTGAGGTGCTCGATGAGCGGCGCCTTGGACGCCTCGATTTCGTCGTCGTCCGTCATGGCACCTTGTCCTTGACCTCGGCCGGGGCGGCGACCGGCTCGACCGGCGTTTCGGCGGCGACCACGGGTACGGGCTCCGCGACCGGCGCAGGCTCGATCGCCGGCGTCGGTTCGGTGTGGGCCGGATCAGCCGGCCGCGGCGGCGCGGCATCGGTGGTCGGCGCCGTGGCGGCCATGGTCACCGAGCGCTTGAGATCGTCGCCGATGGAGCGGATGGGATCGAGTGTCTTCTTGAGATCGGTCAAGGGGTTGGCGATGCTGAGCCCTTCCTTGACGTCGGAGTTCTCGATCTCCCGTTCAGCCTCGCGGATGACGGTGTTCATCTGCGCCTGGAAGTCGCCGGCCATACGGCGCAAGCGACCGACGACCTGGCCCGCCGTGCGCAACAGCTTGGGCAGATCCTCGGTTGGAAAGACGATCAGCGCCACGATGGCGATCACCAGGATTTCCGACCAGCCAACTTCAAACATCGCAATCCAATCCGGCTCGATCCGTCCGCCACCGGGGCCGCCGACGTCCTTGTCGGCAGGCTCGATCAGGCGTCACGCCCCCGCTGCAGCCCCAACTCAGAGCTTGGCGTTGTCCTCGGACTTGGAAGCCACCGGCGTTTCAGCCTTGGCGTCGATCGCCTTCTTGTCGTCGGCGGCGGCCGTGTCCTCGTCGGCGAGCCCCTTCTTGAAGCTCTTGATGCCCTTGGCGAAATCGCCCATCAGCTCGGGAATCTTGCCCTTGCCGCCAAACAGGAGCAGCACCACTGCCAGGACGATCAGCCAGTGCCAGATGCTCAGACTACCCATTATACCGTCTCCTCGAATGGCCGTCGGCCGATTTGGCCGGCACTCTTGCACAACACTTCCACTCTCGCAAGGAAGGTATTCCCGCCAGCGGAAGGGCCGTCACTCGCCGTCATCGCCGAGCGGGGAATAGTCCTGAAAGTCGAGTTCGGTCAATGGATCCTCGTCGGCCATCAGCGCATCGTCATCGCGCGGCACGGGAATCGTGAAGCCGGAGGGAATGGCGCCTTCGAGGAAGCCGGCGCCCTTGAGATCCTCGACCCCCGGCAGATCGGAGATGGCATCGAGACCGAAATGGACGAGGAAGGCCTCGGTGGTGCCGTAGGTCAGCGGCCGGCCGGGGGTGCGCCGGCGGCCACGCATGCGAATCCAGCCGGTTTCCAGCAACACGTCGAGCGTGCCCTTGTTGGCGGTGACGCCGCGAATCTCCTCGATCTCGGCGCGCGTCACCGGCTGGTGGTAGGCGATGATGGCCAACGTTTCCAAGGCGGCGCGCGACAGCTTCTTCGGCTCGACCGCCTCCTGACGCAGGAGGTAGGCGAGATCGGGAGCGGTGCGGAACATCCACTTGCCGGCGACCTCGACGAGGTTGACGCCGCGCGAGGCGTAGAGAGTGCGAAGATCGGCGAGGATGCGGCCGACGTCGACGCCCGGCTCGAGGCGGGCGGTCAACTCGTCGGCGCCGATCGGTTCACGGCTGGCGAACAGCATGGCCTCGACGGCCCGCACCGAGCGCATCCACTTCTCGTAGTCCTCCGGCGACCGATCGCCCGAAAACAGGCGCAGCTGGCCGTGGCGTTCCTGATCGCTGTCGCTCACGTGTCATCCTCCGCCCCGTCGGTGGGGGCGCCCTGCCCCTTGCGCATGTAGATGGGCGCGAAGGGTTCGGACTGGCGCAGTTCCAAGCGGCCGTCGCGGGCCAGTTCCAACGCCGCGGCCAGCGCCGAGGCGCGCACCGTCGCCCGCGACTCGGGGCCGGTCATGTAGCGGACGAGAAAAACGTCGATGGGCGCCCAGTCGGCGACGTGGCCGATCAGTCGTTCGAGGATGTCGCGGGCGTCGGCCAATGCCCACACCGGCCGGCGGCGGACGAAATGGACGCGCACCATGTCGCGCTGGCGCTGGCTGCCGTAGGCTTCGAGAAGATCGTAGAGGCTGGCCTCCCAGGCGGTGCGCTGGACAATCCGTGTCTGCTCGGGGGCGCCGCGTGCCATCACCTCGCGGCCGAGCCGCGGCCTGTCGGCCAGGGCTGCCGACAGGCGACGGATGGCCTCAAGGCGCTTGAGGCGCTCGGCCAACAGCCCAGCCAGCTCCTCGGCCGAGGGCTCGCCCTCCTCCGTTTCGCGCGCCGGCAGCATCAGTCGCGACTTCAGATAGGCGAGCCAGGCAGCCATGACGAGGTAGTCGGCGGCCAGCTCCAGCCGCTTGTCGCGGAGATGTTCGATGAAGGCGAGGTACTGGTTGGCCAGCGCCAGGATCGACAGCTTGGCCAGATCGACCTTCTGGGCTCGGGCCAGCGTCAGCAACAGATCGAGCGGCCCTTCGAAACCATCGAGATCGACCACGAACGCCAGCTGATCGGGCGCCGCCGTTGTCGGGCCGGCCTCCCAATCGCCGCCGTCGCCATCCATCGTCGATCCGCCGGTCATGACATCAGCTTTCGGCCGAACGGGTCACCGCTGCAAGCGCTTCATCGAGGCGGGCCACAACATCGTCGGCGTCGAACGGTTCGGGCGCTCCGATGCTGGCCAAAGCCGCCTCGGCCCGCCGCTTGCCCTCGCCCTGCAGGTCGGGCACGGCGGCGGCAACCTCGATCATCTCGCCAAGGTTGCCGGCGCAATAGAGCGGCATGTCGCAGCCGGCGGCCAGCACGGCGCTGGCGCGATCGCCCAGCGAGCCCTTGAGCGCCTTCATCGACAGGTCGTCGGAGAACAGCAAGCCGTTGAAGCCGATGTGATCGCGAACGATGTCGCCGATGACGGTGGGCGACAGCGTCGACGGCAGATCGGGATCGATGGCGGTATAGACGACGTGGGCGGTCATGGCGGCCGGCAGGTCGGCCAGGGCGTAGAACGGCGCGAAATCGGTCTGGCGCAGCGTCTCGATGTCCTCGGTCACCACCGGCAGGTCGTGATGGCTGTCGACGGTGGCGCGGCCGTGGCCAGGAATGTGCTTGATCACCGGCAGCACGCCCCCGGCCATCAGACCGGCGGCGAAGGCGCGGCCGGCGGTAACGACGTCGAGCGGCACGCCGCCGTAGCTGCGATCACCGATGGCCAGCGTCGTTTCCGGCCGGGCCAGATCGAGACAGGGGGCGCAATCGACGTTGATACCGACCGCGGTGAGATCGGCGGCCATCAGCCGGGCGACGTCGACGATCAGCCGTTCGTCGTCGGCGGCGTCGGCGGCGCGGGCGAGCAGCGCGCCCGAAGGGTACTTGCGCCAGTGCGGCGGACCGAGGCGCTGCACGCGGCCACCTTCCTGATCGACCAGTACCGGGGCGTTCCAGCCGACGGCGGCGCGGAAATCGTCGGTTAGCCGGCGCAGCTGCTCGGGCGATTCGACGTTGCGCCGGAACAGGATGAGGCCCCAGGGCGCGCAATCGGCGAGAAACCGCCGCTCATCGGCGGAAAGCAGCGTCCCCTCGACGCCGGTGACGAAGGCACGTGTCATCCAGATCCCCGCTCTTGAAACAGCACCGCCGGACCGCTGACGATCCGACGAGCCTGACAATGCAATACGGCGATGGCCGTCGTCACTTGGCCAGCAGGCAATCGCCGCCGGCAGCCCGCAGCTGTTCGCACAGGGCAGCAGCCTTGTCGCGGGTCGGCTGGCCAACGCGAACGCGGTAATAGAGGCCCTTGGCTCCGAGATCGGCCTTCTGGACGTCGGGCGCCATGGAGCCGAGGATGGACGGGAACTTCTTCTGCAGCGCCCGGTAGGCGGCCAGCGCCGCTTCCTCGGTGCGCTGCGAGGACAGCTGGACATAGCCACCGCTGCCGCCGCTGGCCGGCGGTGTAGTCACGGCGGGCGCATCGACGGCGGCCGGCGCCGCGCTCGGCGCCGGCTTGGCCGGCTGTGTCGCGGCGGCAGCCAGATCGAGCGGCGCACTGGCGGCCGGCGCGGTGACCTGCGGCGGCCGGGTGGTGGTGGCGGCCGGACGCGAGGGTGGCAACGGGGCGGTCGACGGTGACGGCGCAGCAGCGGCTTCGGCCATGGCCGGCAGGCTATTGGCCGGGACGCTGGTCAACGTCTTGGCGCCGGTGATCGGCGACTTCGGCGTCGTGTCGGCGGGCGTCGTTTGTTCGGTGGCCGCGAGCGGTGGCAGACCAACGCTGCTGTCGGCGTCCGCCTCCTCGGCCTGGGCGATCAACTGGCCCGGACCATCCTGCGGCATCGGCGTCGTCTGGGCGGTCGAGGCGCCCGGAGCGGAGTTGGGGTTTTCGATCAGCGTGCCGTCGGGACGCACCAGCACGGTGCGAACGCGGCGCGGACCGGCATCGGCGGGATCGAAGCCGGAGGGCAGTTCGGCCTCCACTTCCTTGCCGTCGGGCAAGGTGACGCGCGACACCTGCGGCTTGACCGCCGGCAGCTCGGGAACCTGATCGTTGCGCGTGACCAGTCGCTCCTCGGCCTTGGCGGTGGTCGGCGCCTTGGCGCCACCAACCGAGTCGAACACGGCCTCGCCCTCGCTGGTGGCAGTGACGGTCTTGTCGTTGGGATCGGGCTGAACCTTGAACGGGCCTTCCGGCGCCTTGACCAGCTTGATGCCGCCGACGCCGAGCGCCGGGGCGAAATGCGTCCAGGCACCGTAGCCGGCCCCAGCCAGCACCAGCACCGCCAGACCGGCCATGGCCAGAACGCGCCAGCGTCGCCCCTGGGCCGCCGCCTCTTCCTCGGCTTCTGCCTGCTGTTCGATGGCCCCGATGGCCACCGGATCGACGCCGTCGAGGTCGTATTCGTCAAGGAACTGATCGAGGGCCTCGTCGTCCCAGGCATCGTAGCTGGCCGGCTTGCCCTCGGCGCCCCGCGGATGTTCAACCCGACCGGTCGTCAGGTTGACCGGGTCCATGGCGGCAATTTCCATGTCGAGCTCGGCGGCCAGCGCGTCGGCAAAGTCTTCGACGTCGCGTGTTGCCCGCCGATCGGGGCCGGAAGCGTCAGCCGCCGTCCCGCCCTGCCGATCGGTCGGGGCGCCGTACTGCGTTGGGTAGCCTCGAGCTGCGTTGCCTGTCACCATGTTGCCGGTTCTTTCTGCCGCTGGCCCGCTGCCCTTGCCGCGCGCGCCGACTGGCGCGCCCGGAACCAGATCACCGCATCTCGACCGGTGCCGTCACGCCCAGAACGTCGAGACCCGACGCCAACGTGTTCATCACCGCCCGAACAAGCGCGAGGCGGGCTCGCGTCGAGATTCGTTCTTCAGGGTTAACAAACCGCAAATTCGCATTTTCCTTGCCAAGGTTCCAGTGGGCATGGAAGTCGCTGGCCAGTTCGTGCAGATAAAAAGCGATCCTGTGCGGCTCGTGAGCATCCGCCGCGCTGTCAACGATGCGCGGGAATTGAGCTATTTTCTTGACCAAGACAAGTTCGCTCGGCTCGACCAGTGCTTCGAGGGGCGCCTCGGCGACGTCGAGATCGACGAGATCGGGCACCTGCTCGCGCGCCTGACGGAAGATCGAGTGGCAGCGGGCGTTGGCATACTGGACATAAAAGACCGGGTTGTCCTTGGACTGCTCGCGCACCTTGACGAAGTCGAAATCGAGTGGAGCGTCGTTCTTGCGCATCAGCATCATGAAGCGCACGGCGTCGGAGCCGACTTCCTCGACCACGTCGGCCAGGGTCACGAAGTCGCCCGAGCGCTTGCTCATGCGCACCGGCTCGCCGTTGCGATAGAGCTTGACCAGCTGGCACAGGCGGACGATCACCTCGATCGAGCCGCCGGAAATGGCGTTGCCGACCGCTTCGAGGCGCTTGACGTAGCCGCCATGATCGGCGCCGAGGATGAAGATCATCTGCTTGAAGCCGCGCAGGAACTTCGAGCGCATGTAGGCGACGTCGGCGGCGAAGTAGGTGTAGCTGCCGTCGGACTTCATCAGCGGCCGATCGACGTCATCGCCCCAGTTGGAGGAGCGGAACAGCACCTGCTCGCGGTCTTCCCAGTCCTCGGGCAGCTGACCCTTGGGTGGCGGCAGACGGCCATCGTACACAAGGTCGCGGGCGCGGAACTCCTCGACCATCTCGGCGATTTCCGAGGTGCCGTTGGCGCGCGGCTCGTGCAGCGTCTTTTCCGAGAAGAACAGGTCGTGGCGAACGCCCAGCAGCGCCAGATCGCTGCGGATCATCTCCATCATCATATCGACGGCGGTGCGCTTGACGATCGGCAGCCACTCGGCTTCCGGCGCCGGCAGCAGCTTGTCGCCGTAGGCCGCCTTCAGCGCCTCGCCCACCGGCTTCAGGTAATCGCCGGGATAGAGGCCGTCGGGAATGGCGATGGTTTCGCCCAGTGCCTCGCGGTAGCGCAGGAAGGCGGAACGGGCCAGCACCTCGATCTGACCACCGGCATCGTTGATGTAGTATTCCTTGGTGACCTTGAAACCGGCCTTGGCCAGCAGGCGGGCCAGCGCGTCGCCGACGACGGCGCCACGGCAATGGCCGACGTGCATCGGCCCGGTGGGGTTGGCCGAGACGTATTCGACGTTGACCGGCAGGCCGTTGCCGAAGTCGCTGGCGCCATAGCCGGTGCCGGCCTTGAGCGCCGCCTTGAGAAAGCCGGTCCAGAAGGCCGGGGCCAGACGCAGGTTGATGAAGCCGGGTCCGGCCACTTCCACGGCGGTGACGTCCGGGTCGGCGCGCAGCGCCGCGGCAATGCGCTCGGCCAGATCGCGCGGCTTGAGGCCGAGCCCCTTGGACAGCACCATGGCGGCGTTGGTCGAGAGATCGCCATGGCTCGCCTCACGCGGCGGCTCGATGGAGATGCGAGCGAGATCGGCTTCGGTCAGTCCGAGAGCAAGGCCGGCGATGGCGGTCCGGATACGGGCCCCGAACACCTGGAAAACGTTCATTGTCAAACCCCAGTGATTTGTCGAGCGGACTAGCGCAATTCCGGCGTATCGTCAAACCAGCGCTGGTGCTCGCGGATGGCAAACCGGTCGGTCATGCCGGCGATGTAGTCGGCCACCCGGCGCGCCAGGGCGAAATCGTCGCCGGCCGCCAGGCCTTCGTGCCACTCGGCCGGCATCATATCGGGATGGGCAAAGTAGCGTTCGTAGAGGTCGCTGACGACACGCGCCGCGTCGCGGCGAACGCGCACCACCTGGGGATGACGATACATCTTCGGGAACAGGAAGCCCTTGATGCCGGCGTCGACCGCCGTCATGGCGGGGCTGAAGGTGACGATGGTCTGGCCAGCAGCCCGCACCTCGTCGGAGGAGCGCGGGCCGATACGTTCGAAGTTGGCGATGGCGAAGCCGATGACGTCCTCGACCATGGCGGTGATCAGCCGGCGGGTGATCTCGTTGATCGTCCGGTGCTCGTCGAGGCCGGGGTACTTGGCCTCGATGACCTCGAGGAAGCCGCCAATCAGCGGCACGTCGCGGAGGTCGGCGATGGTGAACAGTCCAGCCCGGAGGCCGTCGTCGATGTCGTGGGCGTCATAGGCGATGTCGTCGGCAACGGCGGCGCACTGCGCCTCGGCGCTGGCGTAGGTGTCGAGCTTCAGTTCGCCGATCAGCGGATAGGCGCGCAGACCCCAGGGCAGTTCGTGACCGGCATAGCGGCCGATGGGCGTGCCGGCGGCGTCGGTCAGCGGACCGTTGTGCTTGACGAGGCCTTCCAGCGTTTCCCAGGCGAGATTGAGACCGTCGAACTCGGCGTAGCGGTGTTCGAGCTCGGTGACGATGCGCAGCGACTGGGCGTTGTGGTCGAAGCCGCCAAAGCCGGCGAGGCAGGCGTCGAGCGCATCCTCGCCGGTGTGGCCGAACGGCGTGTGGCCGAGGTCGTGGGCGAGCGCCAGCGCTTCGGCCAGGTCTTCGTTGAGGCGCAGGGCACGGGCCAGCGCGCGGGCGATCTGCGCCACCTCGATGGTGTGAGTGAGCCGGGTGCGGAAGTGGTCGTCCTCGTGATAGACGAACACCTGCGTCTTGTGCTTGAGGCGGCGAAAGGCGGTCGAGTGGATGATGCGGTCGCGGTCACGCTGGAACGGCGTGCGGGTCGGGCTCGAAGCCTCGACGAAGCGCCGACCGCGACTTTCCGCCGGATCGACGGCAAAGGGGGCGTGCGGCTCCGAACCGTATCCCAGAATGCTCACCGCGACCTCCCTTTACTGCAACGCTGACGGTCGATTGACATTGCCATGCGGAAACCTACCTATGTGAGTCAGGATCACCATTGCAAGACAGGCTTGGGCATATCATGGCCGGAACGATCACGCTCACGGAAAAGGCAGCAAAACGCATCGCCAGGATCATGGACAAGGAGCCGGACAAGACGGCGCTGCGCATCTCGGTGGAAGGCGGCGGCTGCGCCGGTTTCTCCTACAAGTTCGGTCTGGTGGCCGGCGAGAACGAGGATGACACCATCATCACCCGCGATGGCGCCAAGGTGCTGATCGACGCCCTGTCGCTGCCCTTCATGGACGGCGCCGAGATCGACTTCGTCGACGACCTGATGGGCCAGAGCTTCAAGATCAACAATCCCAACGCCACCTCAAGCTGCGGCTGCGGCACCAGCTTCTCGGTGTGACCGGGCGTCCGTTCCGGACGCCGCCGCCAATTCCTGCTGCCGACGTGGACGCGGACGCCGACGACCTGGCAGGCACTTGCGCGTCTCGCTAGAGGACTCATGCAGATAGCAATGATCGGACTGGGCCGGATGGGCGCCAACATGGCACGCCGGCTGCTGGCGGCCGGCCACGAGGTGGTCGGTCATGACGTCAATGCCGACAACGTGGCGGCGCTGGTGCGCGAGGGCGCCATCGGCGCCGCCTCGCTCGACGAGCTGATTGCCAGACTGAAGCCGCCGCGCGCCGTTTGGCTGATGCTGCCGGCCGCCATCACCGGCAAGGCGGTGCGCGACCTCGCCGGCCGGCTCGCGCCCGGCGACACGATCATCGACGGCGGCAACTCCAACTACCGCGATGCCGTCGACCTCGCCGAGGAACTGGCGCCACGCGGCATCGACTTCGTCGACGTCGGCACCTCCGGCGGCGTCTGGGGGCTGGAGCGCGGCTACTGCCTGATGATCGGCGGCGACGCCGGTGCCGTGAGCCGGCTCGATCCCATCTTCGCGGCGCTGGCGCCGGGTGGCGATCCGGCCCGGCCGCCGGCCGAGCGCGGCTATCTCCACTGCGGCCCGGCCGGAGCCGGCCATTTCGTCAAGATGATCCACAACGGCATCGAGTACGGCATGATGGCCGCCTACGCCGAAGGGCTCAACATCCTGAAAGCGGCCAACGCCGGTGCCACGACGCGTATGGCCGACGCCGAGACCAGCCCGCTCGAGGAACCGCGCTACTACCGCTACGACATCGACGTCGCCGCCGTCACCGAAGTCTGGCGGCACGCCTCCGTCGTCAGCTCCTGGCTGCTCGACCTGACCGCCGCGGCGCTGGTCGCCGATCCGGAACTGGCCGGCTACAAGGGCAACGTCGCCGACTCGGGCGAAGGCCGCTGGACGGTGAAGGCGGCCATCGACACCGGCGTGCCGGCACCGGTGCTGTCGTCGGCGCTCTATGATCGCTTCACCTCGCGCGGCAACGCCGACTTTGCCAACAAGCTGCTGTCGGCCATGCGCCAGGCCTTTGGCGGCCACGTCGAAAAGCACCGGGAGACCAACTGACATGCCCAGACCCGCACGGGAAACCGCCGGCCCGGCCCGCTCCGACGCCCTGGTCATCTTCGGGGCCACCGGCGACCTCGCCCGCAAGATGATCTTTCCGGCGCTGTACCAGATGGTGCGGCACGACCGGCTGTCCGAGCCGATCATCGGCGTCGCCCGCGACGACTGGACGGTCGAGCGGCTGGTCGAACGGGCGCGTGACAGCATCGCCGCCAGTTGCGGCGGCATCGACGAGGCCATTTTTGACCGTCTGCGTCAGCTGATACGCTTCGTGCCCGGCGACTATCAGGACGCGGCCACCTTCGCCCGGCTCGGCGAAGCCTTGGCCGGACACCGGCACGTGCTGCATTATCTGGCCATTCCGCCATCGATGTTCGCCTCGGTGACGGCCGGTCTCAAACAGGCCAACCTGTCGAGCGGCGCCCGGCTGATGGTCGAGAAGCCGTTCGGCCGCGACCTCCAGTCGGCGCGCGACCTTAACCGCGTGCTGCACACGGTGTTCAAGGAAGACGATCTCTTCCGCATCGACCACTATCTCGGCAAGGAAGCAATCCAGAACCTCCTGTACTTCCGCTTCGCCAACTCATTCCTTGAGCCGCTGTGGAACCGCAACTACATCGACAGCGTCCAGATCACCATGGCCGAGAACTTCGGCGTCGAGGGGCGCGGCCGCTTCTACGACGAGGTCGGCGCCCTGCGCGACGTGGTGCAGAACCACCTCGTCAACGTGCTGCTGCTGCTCGCCACCGAACCGCCGGTCAACGCGCTGACGGACGATCTCATCGATGAAAAGGTACAGGTGCTGAAAGCCATCCGGCCGCTCGGTCCCGACGACATCATCCGTGGCCAGTTCGAAGGCTACCGCAGCGAACCGGGCGTAGCGCCGACCTCGCGCGTCGAGACCTTCGCCGCCGTGCGGCTGTTCATCGACACCTGGCGCTGGCAGGGCGTGCCGTTCTACATCCGCGCCGGCAAGAACCTGCCGGTGCGCGCCACCGAGGTGGTGGTCCGGTTCAAGCGGCCGCCGCTCGACGTGTTCGATACCATCCGGCCCGGTCACGCCAACTACCTGCGCTTCCGCCTCGGTCCGGAAATGTCGATCGGCATCGGCGCCCGCCGCAAGGCCACCGGCGAACAGATGATAGGCGAGGCGGTGGAACTGACCGCCGTCGACGATGGCGTCGACAGCATGCTGCCCTACGAACGGCTGATCGGCGACGCCATGAACGGCCGTCGCCAGCTGTTCACCCGCGAGGACATGGCGGAACTGGCCTGGCAGATCGTCGAGCCGGTGCTGGACAACACGGCCGTGCCGACGCTCTACAAGCCCGGCACCTGGGGACCGCGCGAAGCCATGGCCGGTTTCGAACCGAACGGCGGCTGGGTCGACCCCGTGGCCTGACGACGGGCGCGTCCGGGCGACGGCGCGACCGCCGCCCGGACCCGGCGATCATCACACCTTGAGCAGCGTCGAGCCGACCGTCGCCCGGGCGTGCAGCGCCTGATGGCAGGCGGCCGCCTCGGCCAGCGGGAACGTCTGGCCGACGCTGATCTTCACGACTTCGTTGCGGATCTGTTCGAACAGATCGGCGGCGCAGGCGTCGAGGGCCGGCCGCGTGGCGGTGTAGTGGCCGAGCGTCGGGCGCGTGGCGTAGAGCGAGCCCTTCTGCGACAGCAGGCCGAGATTGAAGGCCTCCACCGGCCCCGAAGCGTTGCCGAACGACACGAACAGGCCGCGCGGCTTCAGGCAATCAAGCGAACCGGGGAAGGTGTTCTTGCCGACGGCGTCGTAGACCACGTCGCACTTCTCGCCACCGGTAATGTCGGCGACGCGCTGGACGAAATCCTCGCGGGAATAGTTGATGACGTGGGTGTAGCCGATTGCCTTGGCGATCTCGGCCTTTTCGTCAGAACCGACGGTGGCGATCGAAGTGGCGCCAATTGACTTCAGCCATTGGCCGGCGATCTGGCCGACACCGCCGGCACCGGCATGGAACAGCACGGTGTGCTCGCGCTTGACCGCGAAGGTCTGGCGCAGCAGGTACTGCGCCGTCATACCCTTGAGCAGGCTGGCGGCGGCGGTGTAGCCGTCGATGTCGTCGGGCAGCTTGACCAGACTGGCCGCCTTGACCAGGCGGGCTGCCGTGTAGGCCCCGACACCGCCGGCATAGGCGACGCGATCGCCCGGCCGGAACAGCACCACGCCCGGCCCCACCGCTTCGACAACACCAGCCGCTTCGGCACCGGCGATGAACGGCAGGCCGCCGGGGGCCGGATAGAGGCCGGAACGATAGTAGGTATCGATGAAGTTGACGCCGATGACGGTCTGGCGGATGCGCACTTCGCCCGGACCGGGGGCGCCGATCTCGACGTCCTCGAGTCGCAGGACTTCCGGGCCGCCAGTCTGCCGGATGACGATCGCCTTGACCATGAGCTTCTCCTCACTGAACGCGGTCGCGGCGAGGAAGCCGCCGCGACACTCGTGAGATCAATGCCCCCGGGCTCGGTCCGGCGTCAACCCGGACAGGCGACGTCAACCCCGGGCCACCGGGCCGATCGGCCAGACGGTGCGGCCGTAGACCTCGTTCAGCACCTGGGCGAGACCGGCGTAGATGGCGGAGGCACCGCACAGCAGCCCTTCCCAGCCGGCGACATGGGTGATGGCCTCGTTCTGCGTCGCATCGCCAAGGGCGAGCAGCACGAACAGCAGCGTCAGCGTGCCGAACACCACCTGCAGGGCGCGGTTGAGGCGCAGCGTGGCGATGAACAGCACGGCGGTGAACACACCCCACATGCCGAGATAGGCCGGCATGGCGGCGTCCGGGCCGGGCGCGGCGACGCCAAGGGCCGATTTCGGCAGCATGATGAGCGCCACCAGCGACAGCCAGAACATGCCGTAGGAGGTGAAGGCGGTGGCGGCGAAGGTGTTGCCCTTCTTCCATTCCATGATGCCGGCGATCACCTGGGCGATGCCGCCGTAGAAGATGCCCATGGCGAGGATCATCGAATCGAGCGGATAGAAGCCGGCGTTGTGGAAGTTAAGCAGCACGGTGGTCATGCCGAATCCCATCAGCCCCAGCGGGGCGGGATTGGCGGTGGCGTCGGAATGGCTGGCCTGGCTCATGAACGTGGTTTTCCCGTGTGACTTGTGGAGGCGATCGATGCCAAGCGCCGCCCCAACAGCCCACGGATACGATCGGACGGAATCCATTGCTGATTCCGCCGGCGGACCCTACAGATCCCGGCCTCACGGACAATCCCGCAAAACCCTATGCCGCCGGCATGGCAGCCTCGCGCCGGCGGCAGGACGGCGGGTCGGCTTCGCCGGCCAGCAGCAGCGACATGATCACCAGCGGCACCATCATCAGGAACGCCGTCATCAGGCCGGCGTGCTCGGCCACGAAGCCGATGCCCGGCGGAGCGGCGAGAAAGGCGGCGGTCATCAGCATCGAAGTGGCGGCGACGTTATGAGCCGAGTTGCCCTCTTTCTCACCGGCGGCGGCGATGCCGATGGGATAGACCAGCGACACACCGAGCCCCATGACGGCCAGCGACAGGCCGGAAATCAGCGTCGACGGCGCCAGGATGAAGCCGGCGAGGCCGACACCGGTCATCAGCGCACAGACGCGGACGATCGACGAGCCAGAGAAGCGCTCGCGGAAGCGGTCGCCGACCAGACGGCCGAAGGCCATGGTCAGGGTGAACGAGGCATAGGCGGCCGAGACCCAGAACGGGCTCGCCGGCTGCCCCTCGTGCATGTAGACGGTGGCCCAGTCGTAGATCGAGCATTCGGCCAGCGTCACGCCGAGCGTCATCAGGCAGACGCCGAGGATGTGGCGGTTGGGCATGGCGAAGGTCGGCGGCTTCTCGCCATTGGCGGCGGCGGGCACCGGCAGGTAGAACTGACGCGGCAGGATGAAGTAGGTCGCCGTCACCGCGGCGAGGCTGGCCGAGGCCACGATCGCCAGATGGACGGGCAGACTGAACCCGAGTTGGCCGAACAGGCCGGCGGCCAGGGCACCGGCCATGAATCCCAGGCTCCAGAAGGCGTGGCATTGGGCCATGTACTTGCGGCCGTGCAGCGTTTCGAGGCGCTGCGTGGCAGCGTTGGCGCCGATGTCGAGGCAGCTGCCGCCGGCGCCGGCGATGAAGACGACGCTGGCCATCACCAGCCAGTGGTGCGACAGGGCAATGCCGTAGAGCATGGCCGAGATGACGGCAACGCCGAGCGCCCCTACCCGGCCAGCCGACAGCCGCGCCATCAGCGGCGCCGCGAACAGCGCCGCCACCAGTGCGCCGACGGGACCGGCGAACAGCGTCAGACCCATCGTTGCCTTGTTGACACCGAGCTGCGCCAGCACGTCAGGCATGCGCGTTGCCCAGCTCGAAATGGCGAAGGAAGCGATGAAGAACAGCAGACCGATGCGCAAGGCGATGAACAAGATGGCACCACGGAGAGACGAGAGGGGCTTTCAGACCGGAGCGGCCGGGCCAAGCGGCGGAACAGAGCCAAGCGTGACCGGCACGAAAACACGACAAATCATGAGGTTGCCCCGCCCTGTTGAAACGAAACATGAAGACGGGACCCAAGAACTGTAAAACGATTCAAGCAGGGTCGACAATCCCCTGCCGCAAATTGTTGTCCGGCATTGACATTCCTGCATCACCTGCCGTCGCAAACGTTTGCGACCGCCCGCGCTCTTGCCAAGGTCGGAACGGTGGACGAAATTAGCATCATCGACGCCGTGCCTCGGTTGCCTTCGGCATGGCAGTCGAGTATGTGAAAGCCGTTCGCACCGTTTCGTCCCACGAGACCGACCGGTGCTGCTTTTGGGAGCGCGTAGCTCAGTTGGTAGAGCACGTGACTTTTAATCATGGGGTCATGGGTTCGAGTCCCATCGCGCTCACCAAAGAAATCAAGCAGATAGCGATCCAGCGCCGCGGCGCCTTCACCGGCCGGCCGGCAGTTCGGCGCGTCCGAGCAGTTCCAGGACGTGGGCGTGCGAAGCGTCGAAGGCCGCCTGTTCTTCCGGCGTGAAGCGGCAGGCGACGACGGATTCGCGACCCTTGGCGCCGATCACGCACGGCACGCTCATCACCACGTCGGCAACGCCGTATTCGCCCTCAAGCAGCGTGCCGACCGGCAGCACCGAGCGCTCGTTGCCGGCGATGGCGCGGATGATGCGGAACACCGAGGCGGCGATGCCGTGGTTGGTGTTGCCCTTGCCGGCGAAGATGTCGAGCCCGACCTGCAGCACCTTGCGCCGCACCTCGGCGCGGTCGATGAGCGGCACGCCGTTGAGGGCGCAGTAGCTGTCGATGTCGAGGCCGCAGACGTTGCACAGGCTCCACGGAATGAAGCCGGTTTCGCTGTGGTCGCCCAGCACCCAGCCGAAGATGTTCTTGGGATCGATGGCCACGTGCTCGCTGACGATGCGCATGAAGCGCGCCGTGTCGATGATGGTGCCGAGGCTGATGACGCGCTCCTTGGGGAAGGCGGAATGGCGCAGCACCACCTGCACCAGGATGTCGACCGGGTTGGTGACCATCAGCACGATGGCGCCCGGCGAGGTCCGCTCCACCTCGGCGATGATCTGGCGCATGATGGCGCTGTTGATCTGCACCAGCGCATCGCGCGACTGGCCGGTCTTGATCTGGGCACCGGCGGTAATCACCACGATGTCGCTGCCGGCCGCGTCGTCGTAATCGCCGGCGATCAGCCGGGGATTCTGGGCGTAGATGAACGAGGTGATGTGGGAGAAATCCCAGATTTCCGCCTGCGCCTTGGCGTGAGCCTGATCGACGACGACGATTTCGGTGGCAACGCCACTGTTGAGCAGGTGCCCCACCACTTCGGTGCCAACCGCACCCATGCCGATGACCGTGATCTTCATGTCAGTTTCCCTTTGCGGATGACGCGAGCAGCCGATGGCCGAGCTTAGCAGAGGCTTGACGCCGCCATGCCCCGGCATCGCGGCAGAACCGCCATGCGTCCACCGCAACGCCCTTGCCGTCGGCACCGGCCATCAAGCGCAAAAAAGTATCGGTTTTTGCGGTCAAAGTGATAGAGGCCAGCCCCGAATGCGACTATCGTCCCGCGCACGAAGACCACTATCCACCTGAAAAAACAACGACAAGCGCCAGCTGCACCGCGTGCTTGCACCGTTAGCCGCCCAACCGCCACGACCGCCCGCAGCGCTTGCCGCCGGCGACGGTCTTGCCAACGAGGACCAGAATGCCGCTCATCCCGCTCGCCCGCATGCTCGCCACGGCCCAGGCCAACCACTTCGCCGTTGGTGCGTTCAACGGTGTCGACAGCCACTTCATCGACGCCATTTTCGACGCGGCCAAACGTCTGTCGGCACCGGTGATCATCAACGTCGCCGAGGTGCACCTCAAGTTTTTCGAGCTTGAGGACATCGCCGCCTACGTCAAGTACAAGGCAGCCTCGACCGGCCTGCCGGTGACGCTGAACCTCGACCACGGCGTGACGCTGCCGACCGTCAAGCGGGCGATCGCCGCCGGCTTCACCTCGGTGATGTTCGATGGTTCGCACCTCTCCTACGAGGACAACGTCGCCACCACGGCCGAGGTCGTCGGCCTCTGCCATGCCCGCGGCATCTCGGTGGAAGGCGAACTCGGCGCCGTCGGCGGCGACGAGGGCGGCAATCTCGAAGGCGCCGCCTCGACGGCGCTCTACACCGATCCGGCCCAGGCCGACGACTACGTGCGCCGCACCGGCATCGACGCGCTGGCGGTGGCCATCGGCAACTCGCACGGCAAATACAAGGGCGTGCCCAAGCTCGACTTCGACCGCCTGGCCACGCTGCGCGACACCGTGTCGGTGCCGCTGGTGCTGCACGGCGGCTCGGGCCTGTCGCCGGACGACTTCCGCCACACGATCAAGCTCGGCATCGCCAAGATCAACTTCTTCACCGGCATGTCGCAGGCCGTGCTGGCTGCGCTGAAAGACGGCATTGCCGACACCACCATTGCGGCCAAATATGACCACTATCTGTTCCTGATGCAGCGGGCACGACAGGACATCGCCAAGGCTGTTGCGGAGCAGATCGAGATATTCGGTTCGGTCGGCAAGGCAGCGAGCTATGACAACTGACACCCGCCAGAACAGCGAACGGCGCGGCATTCTGGCCATCGGCAATCTGATTGTCGACAAGACGCACCACATCGACCGATACCCGGCCGAATCGATGCTGGAGACCATCCGCTCAAGTGCCTCCAGCCCCGGCGGCGGTGCCATCAACGTGCTGTTCGATCTGGCGCGTGTCGATCCCGGTTTGTCGTTGTCGATTGCCGGCTTGACCGGCAACGACGACGAGGCCCGCTTCCTGGCTGGCGAGTTCGCCCGGCACAACGTCGACGCCCGTCTCGTCGGCCGGGTGGCGGACCAGCCGACGTCGTTCACCCACGTGATGATCAGCGCCAGCAACGCCACGCGAACGTTCTTCCATTCGCATGGTGCCAACTCCCGCCTCGATCTCGACTTCATTCGCAAGATCGACGGCACGGCGCGCATCGTCCACCTCGCCTATCTGTTGCTGTTGCACGGGCTTGAGCGGCTCAACACCCGCTATGGCAGCGACGGCGCCGAGGCGCTGGCCATCCTGCAGCAGAAGGGTTTCCGCACCTCGCTCGATCTGGTGTCGGACAGCAACCCCGGGCGCTACCGCCAGTTCGTGCTGCCGGCGCTGAAATACGTCGACTATCTGATCATCAACGACGTCGAGGCGGCCAACCTCACCGAAACGCGGTCGGCGACCGAGGACGGCAAGGTCGATTGGGATGCCGCGCTGGCCCAGGCGGAGCGGCTGCTCGGGCTTGGCGGCAGTGCGCTGGTGATCATCCACTTTCCCGAAGGCGCCGTGGCGGCGACGCGCGATGGGCAGCGTCTCAGGCAGAAGAGCTATCTCGTTCCCAAGGACAAGGTGGTCAGCGCCCTCGGGGCGGGCGACGCGTTCTGCGCCGGTGTGCTCTACGGTCTGCACGAGAACTATGACCTTGCCACCTGCCTGAAGCTCGGATCGGCGCTGGCTCGCTTCAACCTGTTCGCCGCCTCGGCCACCGATGGCGCCGTGGGTCTCGCCGATCTCAAGGCCTTCATCTGCGCGGCCGAAGCGGCCCGCTGAGCGACCGCGCGGCCAGGAACCCCAATCGAGGAAACGCCAACATGAAACGCTCGGACATCAACGGCGCCATCCGGCGCATGGAAAAGCTCATCGCCGATTACCGCTTTGCCCTGCCGCCCTTCCTGCACTGGACGCCGGCCGAGTGGGCCGCGGCCGGACACGAATACGACGAGATCCGCGACAACATGCTGGGCTGGGACGTCACCGACTTCGGCATGGGCCGTTTTGGCGAACTCGGTCTGACGTTGATCACGCTGCGCAACGGCAACCCGAAAAACGCCAGGTACACCAAGACCTACGCCGAGAAGCTGCTGATGATCGAGGAAGGCCAGCGACTGCCGATGCACTTCCATTGGCACAAGATGGAAGACATCATCAATCGCGGCGGCGGCGATCTGGTGTTCCGCCTGTATACCGCCGCCGACGACGGCAGCCTGTCGGACGCCGAGGTGGCGATCGACAGCGACGGCCGCCGCTACACGGTGGCGGCGGGCCAGCCGATCGTACTCAGGGCCGGCGAGAGCATCACGCTCTATCCCAAGTACTACCACGAGGCGACGATCGCCCCGGGCACGGGCACGGCGCTGCTCGGCGAAGTGTCGATGTGCAACGACGACAACACCGACAACCGCTTTCTCGACCGCTTCCCGCGCTTTCCCAAGATCGAAGAAGACGAGGCGCCCTACCGGCTGCTGTGCAACGAGTATCCGCAGGCCCGCGACTGACGGCGGCGCCTTCATGCTTCCGCCGGTTGCCGTCCCACCTGCCCTTGGGTGGCGTGCCGGCGGTAGTCGGCCGGCGTCATGTGGCGATACTTGCGGAACAGCCGGTTGAAGTTGGAGAGGTTGTTGAAGCCGACCTTGAAGGCGATGGCGGTGATGGTGTCGTCGGTCTCCAGCAGGTGGCGGCAGGCAAGGCCGATGCGCAGCGCCACGATGTAGCCGATACACGACACCCCCACCGTCTTGTGAAAGACGCGACTGAAGGTTTGCGGCGACAGGCCGGCGATACTGGCCACCGCTTCGACGCCGATGTCCTCGGCCAGATGCTCGTTGATGAAGCGGATGGCGCGGTCGAGCCGCTCCGAGCCCTGATGGCCGCCGCTACCGGCATAGCCGATGCTGGCCATCTCCTGCCGGCTGGTGTCGCCGGTCAGCAGGTCGAACAGGCGGAACAGTTCGGCCAGCCGGGTCAGCCCAACGGTGGCGAGCAGTCCGTCGAACAGCGGCACCGCCGCCGCCGACGTTTGTCGGCTGAAGCGCAGGCCGCGCCGGCTATCGCGCAACAGGTCGGCCATGGCCCGCATTTCCGGCATGGCCCAGACGTCGGTGCCGAAGGCGGCCGGCCGCAGCTGCACATAGCGTAGACGGGTCGGCTGGCAGTCGCCGCCGAGCGAGACGTCGCTATAGACCATGTGCGGCAGATCGCTGCCGAACAGCATGAGATCGCCGGCCTCGAAGCGGCCGATGTGGTCGCCGACCACGAGATGGCCGGAGCCCTCGGCGATCTGCAGGATCTCCACCTCGGGGTGGACGTGCAGCGGCGACAGGAAGCCGGTCTCGGCGATGGAGCGGCAGGCGAAAGACGAGCCGTCGCTTTCACGCACCTTTTCGAAGATGATCCGCATGGAAGACCGCGCCGCTGCAACCCGACCGATGACGGCAAAAAGGTATCAGTCGGCAGCAGGGCAAGGCAAGCCGTCGCCGGCTACGGCAGCCAGACCGAGGGCATGCTGACCCGGCGCAGCCCGGCGGCGCGCAAGGCGGCGGCGGCGCGCTCGACGCCATCGCGCTCCATCCTGGGCCACGCGGTCGCGACCCCGCGCACGCCGTGGTGCTGGAAGGCATTGAGACGGATCGCCGGGTCGGCACCGAGTTCAAGGGCGAAAGCGGCAAGCGAGGCCAGTTCGTCCGGCTGGTCGGTCTCGCCCGGGATCAGCAGGAAACGCAGTTCGTGGAGCTTGCCGGCGGCGGCCAGCAGCCGGGCCGAGGCGAGCGACAGGGCGTTGTCGCGGCCGGTCAGGCGGCGATGGCGCTCGGGATCGAAAGCCTTGACGTCGGCCATGACGCCGTCGGTCACCGGCAGCACCGATGCCCAGCCCTTGGAGCCAAGGTGGCCGTTGCTGTCGATGAAGCACGTGAGATGGCGGAGCGCCGGCGTCGCTTTGATGGCGGCAAACAGCGCCGCGACGAAGCCGAGCTGGGTGGTTGCTTCACCGCCCGACACGGTGACACCGGTGAGGAACGCCGCGTTCTGACCGATGAGGTCGAGCACCGCCGCCACCGACAGCTGGCGCACCATCGGGTTGGCATTGATCGGACAGGTGCGCAGGCAAGCGTCGCAGTTGATGCAGACGGCGGCATCGTGGACGACCTTGCCGTCGACCTGCCGCAGCGCACCGGACGGACAGCCGGGCACGCAGGTGCCACAATGATCGCAGCGCCCGATGGTGTGGGGATTGTGGCAGGTGAGGCACGCGAAGTTGCAGCCCTGCAGGAACAGGACGAACCGGTTGCCGGGCCCGTCGACCACCGACCAGGTCAGAATCTTGCTGACGCTGGCCGATGGCGGCGGAGCGTGCGGCAGCGCCGCCGGCCCGGTCATGTCAGGCGACCGCGCCGGCCAGCGATTCCAGTCCGACGACGCGCGGCGCCCGCTTGAGGATGGGCGTCACGGCCGCCGCCTCGGCGCCGAGGCCGGTGGTGTTGGTACGCGAACCCTTGCCCTCGTTGTAGAGCTTCACGTCGGACAGCCGGATCATGTAGCCGGTGACGCGCACCAGATCGTTGCCGGCGACGTTGGCGGTGAACTCGCGGAAGCCCATGCCCAAGGCGCCCTTGGCCAGCTGGAACACCGCTTCGGGGTTGGCCCGTACCGTCTCATCGAGGGTCAGGATCTCCGACACGCCGGAGAGATAATAGGCGTGTTGCGGCAGGAGCGCGCGGACGTGGCTCACCGGATCCGGCTCGCTACCATAGGGAATGCGGATGCCGGGCGTCGTATCGGCGTCGCTGGACAGGCCCGCCTGGGCGTGCAGCATGGCAAAGCCGCGCCAGACGTGCGCCATCGGCTCGGCGGCAACCAGTTCGGTGAGACGGGCGGAAATGCGCAAGCCGAGGGCGTTGGCCTCGGGGTCGAGACCGTAACGGCCAGAGCGACCGGCCAGATCCTGCAGGTGATTGACCGCCTCGGCCATGGCGAAGATGCCGAACATGGCGGTGAAGCGGTCCTTGTCGATCCAGCCCTCCTCGACCAGGAACGAGCCCTCGAAGAAGCCGGACTTCTCATGAAGATGGTTGATGCGGGCCCGCATCAGCCTGGCCAGCAGACGGGCGTAGCGGGGCAGCTCTACGTCGAGGAAGTCAGCCTCGTCGCGGCTCGCTTCGGCCACCTTGCGCAAGTTGATGCGGCCGAGGCTGGCGGCACCGCCGCGCAGCGGCAAGGCGTTATAGCAGCTGACGATGGCGTAGCCCGGCGCGTCGAACACGGCAGCGTGGATCGGGTGGTTGGCGATGTGCGGCTTGGAACAGGCGATGATGTTATCGGTGCAAAGGCGCAGCATGGCCTCGCCGGAGATGGCGGGATCGTAGAGGAAGGTCAGGTTGGGGGCGATCTGCTTCAGCTCGGCATCGACGCGCAGAATGGCGCGGGCAACGCGGTTGTCGGTCGGACCGATGTTGGCGTGCAGGAAGGCGTCGGGCAGCACCCGGTCGATGTAGCGCCAGAACAGCTTGATCTTGCGATAGAGCTCGTCGTCGGAGACGCCGTCGCAGAACGGCAGCAACAGCGCGTCGAGATGGCCGATGAACACCGGCATCCCGGTAACCGAAGGCACGTGGTGATAGGCGATCTGCAGCGTGTTGATCGCCTCGTCGAGCGTCTGCGGCTTGGGCAGCTCGAGGTAGGCCGATCCGTGTTCGAGCACCACGGCGTAGTCCGGCAGCACGTAGCGCGGCTTGTAGGGGGCGTGGCCCTCGAACATGTCGCAGATGATGCGGTCGTCGAGCGCCTGACGCGTCTCGGCATCGATCAGCGGATAGGACAGCAGGTTCTCGGCGGCGACCGCCAGCGCGTGCTCTTTCTGGCGAAAGCTCAACGTCGGGTCCTGAGCGATCTTGCGAAGCTGGCTTTCAATCTCGGACATAGCGGATCCTCGCGGCACAATGGTCGAACATGCTGGCATGATAGCCCCGATTTCACGCCTGAAACATGGGCCGGAACGGCGTGAGGATAGACAAAAATCGCATTCATCATCCGGTTTAATACGCTATCGTTGTCGCCAGAGATCGGAGGCCGCCGTGTCAGAGGATTTTGCCCGCATCAGCTTTCACACGCCGACCGCGCTCGATGCCGTCTTCCCCTATCACGTGGTGGCGGCGGGACGAACCGTGGCCCGGCCCGACGAGGCCCCGATCCGGCGGCGTTACAATCAGCACGTCCTGATCCTGACATTGTCCGGCCGTGGCGAGGTGGCGGTCAACGGCCGCCTGCGCGGCGCCGAGCCGGGCACCATTGCCTGGCTCAACACCACGCACGACTATTTCCACCGCTGCGACGCCCGCGCCGGTGACTGGCGCTATGCCTGGCTCGGCATTCACGGCTTCGGGCTCGACGAGGTGTTTGCCAGTGTCGCCGATTGTGCCAGCGAACCGGTGACGCGGCTCGGCGACGGCGCGGCGGCAGAGGCGCTGTTCGCAGCCGTACTCAGGCGCATGGAGAGCCGGCCGGCCGACCAATCGGCCGCCAACAGCGCCGACGTGGCGCGGCTGATGGCACTGATCCTGACCGAGCGAAGCGCCCAGTTCGCCGCCCTGCCCGGCCTCGCCCCGGTCGAACGCGTGGTGCTGGCCCTGCGCGAGGGGCTGGCCCGGCCGTGGCGAATCGGCGACATGGCGAGGCTGGCCGAACTTTCGCCATCCCAGCTGCACCGTCTGTTCCGTCGCAAGTTCGGCCTGACGCCGATGAACTGGCTGCGGGCCGAGCGCATCAATGCCGCCAAGCGGATGCTTACCGGCCCCGACCGCCCGATCGCGGCGGTCGCCGAAGCGGTCGGCTACCCCGACCCCTATCATTTCAGCCGTGATTTCAGGGCATTGACCCAGCGTTCCCCCAGCTTGTTCCGCCAGGAGGGAGGGGCCTGACGCCGACGTCGACACGGCTGGAAGTCAGGTTCGCCGCTGCCACCACCAAGACGAACGATGCTGTCGAATGCATCCGAGAATGGCCGCATTTGGCGATGATAGTCCGTGTTATTGCGGCAGCCACGAGAGCTGCCAATCTGGAGGTAAGCTGCCGATGAACGGGTTAAGAACCGCCCTGCTCGCTTGTGCCATGACGCCTCTCTGGACCCTGTCGTCCCTGCCGGTCCTCGCCGCCGACGGCGCCGGCCCGATGGTCGTCGCCCAGGCCGCCGAGTGCCCGCCCGGTGACGAAGCGTGCCTGAAGGCGCGGCCCGGCAAGCCCAAGCCGCCGCAGGGTGAAATGAACCCGCCAGGCGCGCCGCAGGGCGAAGCACCGATGAAGCCGGCCAA
>CALMMQ010000099.1 GCA_937868725.1 uncultured Pleomorphomonas sp. | reverse complement strand
TTGAATCTGGAGCGATTTCTTGTTGACCTGATGAGTCCATCAGGTCGGAAAGCGCTCTAGCCGATACGCCGCAGCTCCGCCGCGCGGATGTCGGCGGTGTTGAGCGGCCCGGTCAGGCCGCCCGGGCTGATGTAGCTGGCGTTGGCGGCCAGATAGCTCATGTTGAAGAAGTCGTCGACGGCGAGTTGATAATGCCCGGCCGCGAGGTCGCAGACGAGCTCCGTCGACCGGCGCGTCGGCGTCACCGGCGTCAGGTGCGGCATCGACACGACGCCCTTTGCCACCACCGAACCGTCGGCGCGGCGGAGGACCAGACGCTTGACGCAGTTGGTGACGCCGGTCTGGATGTGGAAATGGTGGTTGGCGTAGATGAGCCCGAGGGCGTAGCGCCCGGCCGCGCGCACGGAGATGGCGATCGGGTCGGCCCCGCCGCCCTGGCCAAACCAGGCGACGGCGCCTTCGTCGAGGACGGCGGCCAGCGACGGTTGCGAGGCATTGCCGGAGGCCGAAAAGGTGGCGATGACGCGGTAGGAGCGGGCGAGGCCGGCGACCAGCGGCTCGGGATCGAACCAGACGTCGCCGTCGATGCCACTGGCCGCCAAGCGGCCATCGCGCAGCACGGAGAAGGTCAGCGGCGCCTGCCGGCCCGACAGCGGCGGCTGGCCGGCGAAGTTGAGTCGCACCCGGCCGTCGCTGACCACGAGGTCGGTAATGACCGGCTCGCGCGGCGAGAACACGGCCGCATCGTCGTGCGAGGTGAGCGGCACGTCGTCGCCGACCGTGGTCAGTCCGTCGCTATCGGCGACAAGCGCACCGAACGTCAGCTCGAGGACATTGTCGGCGCCAAGATCGGCATCGCTGACGGCGGCTTCGGCCGGCCGGCCGTTGAGCCGCACCGCGCGCAGCGGGTAATGGCCCGGCTCGGTGGCGATGGGCGGCAGCCGCAGGCGGATGGTCAGGGGGCGGCCGTGATGAACGAGCCCGGCCAGCGTTGCCGTGTCGCCGCCGAGCACGGTGCGCATGTGGGCGGTCAGGAATGGGGCGATGTCGAGGCCGCCCGGCCGCGGCCGGTAACCGAACAGCACGTGCGCGACCATGCCGAGATAGCCACCGATCGACCACAGCTGCCGCACCGAGGAGATGACCGGGCCGTCGTCGAACGCGGTCCGGCCGGTCAGCCACTCGTGGTTCTCGGCGTTGTTGAGCGACAGCGCGCTGGCGCGCAGCAGCGAGTCGAAGGCATGGTCGGCGGCGGCGACCGCTTTGACAGCGGCGGCGGCCATCAGTTCGTAGGCGGTGACGAACGGCCAGAGCGCCCGATTGTGGTAGACGCGGACGTCGGGCTGGTGCGGATAGTAGACGGGAGGCCCGAAGCGACTGTGGGGATAGCGGGCCAGGATCGAGCGGGCCTGCCGCGGGTCGGCGACGCCCGAGACGATGGCCAGCGCTTCGCCCAGCATGTCGAACTTGCCGAGCGGCTCGCCGGGGCTTTCCGGCGCCGTGATGGCAGCGTAGAGGCCAGCGTCCTCGAGCCACAGGCGGTCGTTGATCGCCGCCTTCAGCGCCCCCGCCCAACTACTGTAGCGGTCGGCGATGACCGTCTCGCCGCGCTCGCCGGCCAGCGTTGCCGCCAGACGCAGGGCGCGATAGTGGCAGACATTGGTCGACAGCGCCTTGCTGCTGGCCAGCTTGGCCAGATCGTCGACGATCCACGGCGCATAGGTTTGGTCGCGCCAGTCGAGGAACGACAGTTCGCCACGATAGAGCCCGTCGGCGCCGTCGTAGGCGGCGAGGCGGTCGGCCTCCAGCGTGCCGCGCAGGGCGCGATAGGCGAGGTCGGCGAAGTCGGCGCGGGCCGGGCCGTCGAGGCTGGCCAGCAGCGCCTCGGCGCCGAGTGCCCAGGCGACGCGGTCGGTACTGACCGGCCACGAGCCGCCGGAACCGGTATCCTGGACGATCTGCAGGCTGTTCTCGGGCAGCTCGGCGGGCCGGGTGAGGCCGGGGCGGAAGTCGCTGACCTTGAAGGCGAGCGTCGTCACGGCGCGCGGCGGATCGAAGACCGCCAGGCCGAGGTCGATGGCGTAGGCAACGTCGCGCGTCCAGACATAGGTCCAGGTTTCTCCGGCCTGGAAACAGTTGCAGGCGATCGGCGCGCCGTAGCGGTAGGCGCTGTCGCGCAGCTCGCTGACGCTGTCGATGCGGGCGTCGTCGACGGCGACGGCAAGCAGGGCGTCAAACAGCGGATTGTCGGTGCGGGCGCGGAGATCGGTGGCCGCTTCCTCGAGCGCGCGGGCCTGGGGACCGTCGGCGCGCTGGCGGGCCGTGGTGGTAAGGCGATAGCGGCGGCCGCCGGCAGTCGTGGGTTCGACTTCAACGCGCACCGTTTCCGGCGCGGCGCCGGGCTCACGCGGATGGGGCGGAAAGACGACAGATGTAGCGCGCATGTTCGGCTCCGGCACGGTCTGGGGCGATTCGTCCCGACGCGTCCAGTCTACACCGCCGGCCGGTCCGATCGTAGGCACGGTTGGTGGGGGACGACCGGGGGGCTGTTGCGATTTGACCCCATCCATCGTATCCAGATCGCCTGTTTCTGAACGGTATCTTGCGCGGCACGCCGACCGGACGGGTCGGAGAACAGGTTGCCGTTCCCAAGTCAATGCTGCAGCTGATCTTGAGCAATACCATATGTGAAAGGGCGCATTGTGCTCTTCAATTCGTTTCCGTTCATTGCCGTGTTTCTGCCGTGCGTCCTGATACTGTTTTTTGCAGCAGGGCGGTACAGCCACCAGGGGGCGATCCTGGTCCTCATCGCCGCATCGTTGGGGTTCTACGGCTACTGGAAGATCGACTTCCTGCCGTTGCTAGTCGGTTCGATCGCTGGCAACTATGCCGCCGCGCGGCTGATCTTGCGCTGGCAGGGTGAGTGGCGCGGCAAGGCGGTACTGATTGGCGCGATCGCCACCGACCTTGGTGTTCTCGGGTGGTTCAAGTACTACAACTTCTTTGCCGCGAACCTCGACACGCTGTTTCCAGGCCTGCCCGCCCTGAACATCGTCTTGCCCATCGGCATTTCGTTCTTCACGTTCACCCAGATTGCCTTTCTGGTCGACGCTTGGCGGCGGATCACCGATGAGCGGAACTTCTTCCGCTACGTGCTGTTCGTGACCTATTTTCCGCACCTGATCGCCGGTCCGGTGCTTCACCACAAGCAGATGATGCCGCAGTTCGCCGACAAGGCGACCTACCGCTTCAACATCGAGTCGTTTGCCATCGGCCTGGTGTTCTTCGTCATCGGCCTGTTCAAGAAGATTGTCATCGCCGATCCCTTCTCCCCGTTTGCTGCCGGCCTGTTCGATCGCGTCACCGCCGGCGATGCGCCGCCCATTCTGGCGGCCTGGATCGGGGCGGCGGCCTATACCTTCCAGATCTATTTCGATTTTTCGGGCTATTCCGACATGGCGGTTGGCATTTCGAAGATGTTCGGCATCACCCTGCCGTTCAACTTCAACTCGCCCTACAAGGCCACGAACATCATCGACTTCTGGCGCCGCTGGCACATGTCGCTGTCGCAGTTCCTGCGCGACTACCTCTATTTCGCGTTGGGCGGCAACCGCCGCGGCGAAACGCGCCGCTATGTCAATCTGATGCTGACCATGGTACTCGGCGGCCTCTGGCATGGCGCCAACTGGACCTATGTCGTCTGGGGTGGTCTGCACGGCCTCTATCTCGTCGTCAATCATGGCTGGCGGCGGCTGCGGCCGCCGCCGCCGTCGCGAACGGCACGCCTGCTCGGCTGGGTGCTGACCTTCCTGGCGGTTATGGTCGCCTGGGTATTCTTCCGGGCGCGCAACTGGTCGGAGGCGATCACCGTGCTGTCGGCCATGGCGGGGGTGTCGGGCCGGGTGCTGCCGACTGCCTGGGGCGACGCTCTCGGTCCGGTCGGACAATGGGTGTCGGTCCACGGCGTGGCGTTCAGCGACGCAGCCTTTCGGGTGGCCGGACAGGACATGATCTCGCCGAGCCGGTTCATGCGCATGGCGGCGATGGCGCTGGCGGTGATCGCCTTGCCGAACTCGCAACAGATCGCCGCTTTCGTGTCGCGCCTGGCCACGGGCGTGCCGCCGGCACCGGGTGGCCGGTTCGACTGCCTGCTCCGGCGCGACGGTCTGGTCGCCGCCGGCTTCGGGCTCGGCGGGCTGGTCCTGGGGCTGGCGTTCTTCGTCTGCCTGACGCTGCTGCGGCGCAAAGCGGAGTTTCTCTATTTCCAGTTTTAGCGGGCGGACCTCGACATGGACGCGGCTCCCGAATGGATTGGCGACAGGCGATGACAGGCAGCAAACGACTCTGGCTCAAGTTCCTCGGCGGCTTTGCCCTGGCCAATATCATCATGATCGGCCTGTTTCTGGGCTTCGTGATCGTTAATCGCAACCACTTGCCGGCGTTGCGTTTTTCCGTCAACATTGCCCTCAACGAGAAGGTCCGCTGGCTGCAGCGGCGTTTCGCCGACGGACATTGCGATACGCTGGTCATCGGATCGTCGATGGCCCTCAACAGCGTCAACTACCGCGAGCTTGAAGCCATCGGCCTCAAGAACGTGACGAACGCCGGTGCCTGGGCGCTCGGCGTGCCGCAGACGTTGCGCCTGCTCGAGACCATCCTGCCGCGCTGCAAGCCGACAACGATCATCTATCCCGTCTATTTCGGCGACTTCGAACCCGCGGACGCCGGTAGCGACATCGATTTCGCCGGCATTGCCGCCTATCTCGCTCGGCCGGAAGCGGGCGGGGTGCTCGACTATCTGGCCGAAACCGATCCTTACGACCTGATCCACGACTACGGCAAAGCGCGCGGGCGGCTACGCAAGGGGCGATCGGTCTACCAGACGCTGGATTTCGACGCCGCCGGTTCGGTCATGCTGGCGGCGGACCACTTCCAGATCGACGTTCGCCGCTGGGAAGGCTACCGGTTCACTTCGGTACGCATTAACGACGGCTCGCTACGCGCCTTCGGCGACCTGGTCAGGCTGGCCGACACGGACGGCATCCGGCTCGTGGTTGCCGAGACGCCGATGCGTGCGCCGGTGGTCCCCGTGCTCGGACGCGACAAGGTGCGGGCGTGGCAGCAGGCCGTTGCCGGCATCTGCGTCCGACCTCAGTGTCGACTGGTCGAAATGCCGCCGCCGGGCGAGTTCGGCGATGCGCTGTTTGTCGACTTCGCCCATCTCAATGAAAACGGTGCCCGGCAGTGGACCCGGCGGCTCGCCGCCATCCTCGCCGCCGACTGATCGCTTTTGAAGGGTGGCGTCCCGGAAGGGATTCGAACCCCTGACCTACGGTTTAGGAAACCGTTGCTCTATCCTGCTGAGCTACCGGGACGCACGGCGGCCGTCGCGCGGCCTACCGGGGCAGATAGCAAATCGCGCCGGGGAAGAACAGCCCCTTTCGCGGTCATCGGTCTGGTCATGGCGGTTGCCGGGGGCGATGGCGATGCGGCGCCGCCACAGCGGGGGCAGCGGCGGCGGCCGGGCGTGGTGGTCACACCACCCGCTGGTGTCTTTTTCGCTTGCACGCGGCGCTCTGATGGCCAAGGCTGGTGGCGAAGCCAGCGACGTCGGGTTGTCGGGGATGCCTGGCCTCAGGGGGTGACATGGCGCCGTGCCGTCGCTGTCGCTGGTTGTTGGGTCTCGCCCTTGGGGCGCTGGCTGGCGCCACGCCGCCGGTGACCGCCGATGAGGCTGGCTGTGGCGCCGCCGACGTTGGCCGCGGCGTGATCGCGGCGGCGGCGGTGCCGGTCGGCAGCGGCCGGCCATGGCTGAGGCTGGCAGCGCCCGTCGGGACGGCAACTGGCGTCGGGCTGGCCGGCATCATCGTGCCGCGCGGCCTCGGCGTCGATGATCGGCGCGGTTTCGACCGTCTGGCCGCCGCCCATGTTGGCACGGCATTGCGTCTCATGGCCGACAAGATCGAGCTCGATCGCCGCCGCCGCCTTGTTGCCCTGGTGGGCCTGCCGGACGGCCGCCTGCTGCAACAGGAGCTGCTGGAGGCGGGGCTTGCCGTCTCCGACGGTACGCTTGCAGCCTGCGCTTCGACATTTTCCGCCAGCGAGTCCCTCGCACGGCGCGGAAAACGTGGTATTTGGGCGACGCCCACCCGGCTCATTGTCGACGATGGCACGGAAACGCCGTCATTGCCGGATTTTCTCGTGTTGCGCGGGCGCATAGTGTCGGTTGGACGGTCGGGCCGGACAACCTATCTGAACTTTGGTCGCGACCGGCGGACGGACATGACGGTGCGGCTCGATGACCGGATTGCCGCCGACCTTGCCGCCAGCGGGCGGCGCGCCGACGGTCTGGTCGGGGTGGTGGTCGAGGCGCGCGGCTGGGTCGAGGATCGTGATGGCCCGCTGCTGCAACTGCCGGCGGCATCGGCGCTGGCGCTGTGGGACGATGGTCGGTGGTGAGACGAGGTAGCATGGTCGTGGTCGAAAAGTGCGGCGGGTCGCAACGGCGGGGTCTCTGGCGCCTGACAGGATTGGCGCTGGCAGCGGTACTTGCGGCTTGCGCCGGTTCGCTCGACGGCAGCGAGCCGACCATCCGGCCGGCCGGCAGTGCCACGGCCGAGCAGCGCGTCGACCCGCACGAGGTGGAGATCGCCGAGCGCGAGCACCCCAAGATCGTCGCCGCCTTTGGCGGTACCTATCAGAACCGCGACGTCGAGCTGGCGGTCGCCCGCATCGTCGGTCGTCTGGTGGCGGCCAGCCAGGAACCCTGGCGCGGCTATCGCCTGACCATTCTCAATTCGCCCGCCGTCAACGCCTTCGCGCTGCCCGGCGGTTACGTCTACGTGACGCGCGGCCTGCTGGCGCTGGCCGACGACAGCGCCGAAGTGGCGGCGGTGATCGCCCACGAGATGGCGCACGTCACGGCCCGCCACGCCTATCTGCGCGCCCAGCGCGCCGAGTCGGCGGCCGTGGCCGAACAGGCCGTGCAGAACGTCGTGCAGGACCCGGCGGCCCAGCGCGTGGCCCTGACCTCGACGCAGGTGTCGCTGGCCCGCTTCTCGCAGATCCAGGAGCTCGAAGCCGACCGCATCGGCATCGCCACGCTGGCCAAGGCCGGCTACGATCCGTTCGCGGCGCCGCGCTTCCTGACGTCGATGGCCCGCCTGGCTGCCTGGAAGAACGGCCTGCCCGAGGACGACGCCGGCGGTACCGATTTCCTGTCCTCGCACCCCTCGACGCCGGAACGGCTGGCCCAGGCGCAGGCCGTGGCCGCCAGCACCGGCGTCGTCGGCGGCGAAACCGACCGCGACGGCTACCTCGCCCGCATCGACGGGCTGATGTGGGGCGATGATCCGGCCGAGGGCTATGTGCGCGGCCGCGAGTTCCTGCACGCCAAGCTGGGCTTCGGCTTCGCCGTTCCCGGCGGTTTCGTCATCGACAACACCTCCAAGGCGGTGCTGGCCACCAACCCCGACGGCATCGCCATGCGATTCGACGGCGCCGATGTTGCCGCGGGGTCCGATCTCGTCTCCTATCTGACGTCGGGCTGGGTCAATGGCCTCGACCGGTCGTCGATCCGCACCACCTCGCTCAATGGCCTGCCGGCGGCGACGGCGGCGGCCGAGGCGCGCGGCTTCAGCTACCGCATCGCCGTGCTGCGCTTCGGCGATCAGGCCTTCCGCTTCCTGTTCGCCACCCGGGGCGATGCCACGGCGCTCGACGCCGCCTTCCAGGCGACGGTCATGTCGTTCCGGGCGCTGACCGAGCGGGAGAAGTCGGACCTGACGCCGCTGCGCGTGCGCCTGGCCACCGTCGGTCCCGGCGACACCGCCGAGGCCATGGCGCGCTCGATGGCCTCGGTCGACCGGGCAGTGGTGCTGTTCCGCGCCCTCAACGGCCTCGGGGCCAACGAGGAGCCGCGCGTCGGCGCGCGCGTCAAGCTGATCGTCGAACGCTGATCAATGGCCGGCCGGTGTCGGCCTTGCCGTAGCGATTGTTCACGCTCAGAGCACGGTCCGGTCGCCACCGGCGGTCCTGACGGATGCCGTCGCGATGCTTATCTTGGGTCCATGAAACGGCGCGGCCGGGGCGGTTGTCCGCCCGGGCGGGGCGCCGCAGGAGACCTCAGAATGCACAGCATCCGCAAGGCCGCCGATCGCGGCCATACGCGCATCGATTGGCTCGACAGCAACCACAGCTTCTCGTTCGGCCATTACTACGATCCCCGCTTCATGGGCTTCGGACCGCTGCGGGTCATCAACGACGACATCGTCGCCGGCGGCGGCGGCTTCGCCACCCATCCGCACGCCAACATGGAGATCATCTCCTACGTGGTGGAAGGGGCGCTGGCGCACCGCGACAGCCTCGGCAACGGCTCGGTCATCGTGCCGGGCGACGTGCAGCGCATGACGGCCGGCACCGGCATCCGTCACAGCGAGTACAACGACAGCGACGACACGCCGACCCGCTTCCTGCAGATCTGGATCCTGCCGGAAACGGCCGGCCTGACGCCGGGCTACGAGCAGCGGCGGTTCGAGGCGGCCGACAAGCGCGACCGCTTGCGCCTCGTCGCCTCACGCGATGGCCGCGACGGCTCGGTCACCATCCATCAGGATGCCGACCTCTACGCCAGCCTGCCGTCCGAAGGGGCGAGCGTCAGCCATACGCTGGCCAAGGGCCGCATCGGCTGGCTGCAGGTGGTTAACGGCCGCGTCGTGGTCAACGGCGACGCGGTGGAGCGTGGTGACGGCGTGGCCTTCGATGGCGGCGACATCACGCTCACCGGCGCCTCGGCCGACGCCGAAGTGCTGCTGTTCGACATGACGCGCTAGCTAGACCATCCGTCGATCATGTTGAAACAACATGATCGACAAGCGGCGGCTCAAGCCTTTGACTCTGGCGCGATTTCTTGTCGACCTGACTGGAGCGTCAGGTCGGAAAGCGCGCTGGCGGCGCGGCCTTTGTCGCCGTGGGTGAGGTTCGCCCACGGCGCCTAGGCAGCAGCCCAAAAACGAAAAGCCCGGCGCGAGGCCGGGCTTGACGTAGGGGTGGGATCGATCGGCGCGACGATCAGGCGGCTTCGGCCTCGTCTTCGCTTTCGACTTCGACCTCGTCGACCGCTTCGGGGTTGTCGCCACGGGCGGCGACGCGGCGCGGGCTCTTGTTCAGGCTGTCTTCGATGCGGCGGATGGCTTCCGTCTCGGTGATCTTGGAGACGGCGGAAATCTCACGCGCCATGCGGTCAAGGGCGGCTTCGTAAAGCTGACGTTCGGAATACGACTGCTCGGGCTGGCTGGAGGCACGGTGGAGGTCCCGTACCACCTCGGAAATGGCGATCAGATCGCCGGAATTGATCTTGGCTTCGTATTCCTGAGCGCGACGGCTCCACATGGTGCGCTTGACGCGGGCCCGCCCCTTGATGATCTCAAGCGACTTGTCGACCGTATCATCCTCGGCCAGCTTGCGCATGCCGACCTGCTCAGCCTTGGCCATGGGAACGCGCAGGGTCATCTTGTCCTTCTCGAACACGATGACGTAGAGCTCCAGCTTCATGCCGGCGATTTCCTGCTCCTCAATGGCAACGATTTGGCCGACCCCGTGGGCCGGATAGACGATGTGCTCGTTGGTCTTGAACCCATTGCGTACGGTGGGCTTCTTCGCAGTGGCCATTCAGTCCATCCACTCCTGGTGCCGGCGAGAGCAAAGACGACGCTGCTTCGTTCCCCACCAACGGGGCATCGAACTGTCTGTCGTACCTTTTGATCTGCGAGCCATTCAGGCTCGCTCCGCCGACACGCTTTCGCGTTGTTACCAGTCGATCCGGGTGATGCCTCTGGTCAAAGGCGACCGAAAACGTGCAACGGACCGGCGCTCAAGGGGGAACCTTCAACACCGACCATAAAAAAGACCCCGTTCAGGGCCCTTTGTACGACCAGGGGAATTGTCGACTGCCGACTACGTATATAACACAAAAAGCCCAAAAAACAAAACAATTACGCACCGGGTACAGCAATTTGCCGTACCGGCATGGCAGACCTGCGCTGCTTGGAGGGAAGAACCGGCCTCGCCGGTCCGCCCTCGTCGGGGAACGATTGCCGCAAGCAGCCAGAGGGCCGCCGTGGCATTCCTCCGTCAGTCGCCCTTGCCGGGCTTGGGGGAAAACAGGCTCTTGAGCTTGTCTTCCATACCGTCAAAATCCTTGGCGTCGGCCGGCGCGTCGCGGCGGCTGGTGAGGTTGGGCCACTGGGCGGCATACTCGGCGTTGAGGGCCAGCCACTTGTCGAGGCCGGGCTCGGTATCCGGCTTGATGGCCTCGGCCGGGCACTCCGGCTCGCAGACGCCGCAATCGATACACTCGTCCGGATGGATCACCAGCATGTTCTCGCCCTCATAGAAGCAATCGACGGGGCAGACTTCCACGCAATCGGTGTACTTGCAGCGGATGCAGTTGTCGGTAACGACGTAGGTCATGGCCAATGATCCCGGTGGACAGGCTGGCGGCCGACCGGCAACAACGCCGGGCGGGCTCTGGTGCGGCTTCTTCTCGCGGGCGACTGATCACCATGGGGCAATCGTCGTCCGGCTGAAAATCCTCTGTCTGGCTCCGTAGCGGAGTTCGCCCGAGGGCGCAAGGGGCGCTTACGCACTTCCCCCGAGGGTTCTCCCCTGCGGCATGACGGCATCAGCCGCCGTCGTCCAGCCGGTCGAAGCGGCGGCGATCGCGCTTGGTCGGACGCCCCTCGCCGTGGTGCGCCTCGGCCGAGCGCTCGGCGCGCGGCAGCGGTGGCGGGCTCATGTCCTCGTAGAGCTGCGAGGCGACGGCGAACGAACCGCGCCGTTCGGCAAACTCCAGCACGCGCAGCACCTTGACCTGGCCGTTGAGGCCGATGGTCAGGACGTCGCCCGCCTTGACCGGCTGGGCCGGGTCGTCGACCTTGCGGCCGTTGAGGCGCACGTGCCCCGAGGCGGCCAGCTCCTGGCCCAGCGTCCGCGTCTTGACGACGCGGGCGTAGACCAGCCACTTGTCGATGCGCTGCTTCTCGGACACGGAGGCCGGCGTCTCCTACTTCTTCTTGTTCTGCTCCAGGCTGGCCTTGAGGGCGGCGAGGGCGGCGAACGGCGAGGTCGGGTCGACGGGCTTGTCGCGGCGGGGCGGCCGCTCGCCCTGCGGCGGGGCCGGGCGCCGGTCGTCGCGCGGCGGCCGCGGACGGTTGCCGCGCTCGCCGCCCTCAGCGTCGGCCGGACGATCCTGGCGCGGCGGCCGGTCGGGCCGGCCGGCGTCGCCGTGCGGCGCACCGTGGCCATGACCGCGACCACGGCTGCGATGATCCGGCTTGTTGTGCTCGCCGCGATGGTCGTGGCTGCGGTTGCGATCGGCACGGCCGGGCCGCCAGATTTCGATTTCCTTGTCTTCGAGCTCGGCAACCGGCTCGGCGGCGACTTCGGCACCCGCCGCTTCGACGACCTCGGCAACCGGCTCGGCGGCTTCGATGATTGGCTCGGCAGCGACTTCGACGACCGGTTCGACGGCCGCCGGCGTCGCGACGGCGTCGGACTCGGCGGCCACCGGCATGGCGGCTTCGCTGGCGGCAACCGCCTCGCCTTCCGGCTTGGCGGCTTCGCTGGCGGCAACCGCCTCGCCTTCCGGCTTGGCCGGCTTCACGGCCACCTTGACGGTGCGCTTTTCCGAACGGTAGCCGAGACCGCGCAGGATGGAGGCGAAGTCCTCGCCCGAACAGCCGAGCAGCGACGTCATGGCGACGGTGACGGTGAAGGCGCCGCCCTGGAGCAGGGCGCCTTCCGGCGGAACGGCAGCGGCGTCGACGGCCTTCCAGGCGATCAGCGGGCGGATGATGTCGGCAAGGCGCTCGAGGATGTCGAGGCGGACGGCCCGCTCGCCGGCGACGCGGAAGCCGACCAGGCGATAAAGCGTCTTGTCGAAGGCCGGATCGACCTTGATCGACGTCCGGCCCGAGGCCGAGAGCTGCGGCAGTTCGGCCAGGCCCGGCATGTCGAGGCTGCCGTGCTTGAGGGCCCAGAGCTGGGCGACAAGGCTGGCCGGCGCCGGCTTGAGCAGCGAGGGAACATAGATGTGGTAGGCGCCGAAGCGGACGCCGTACTTGCGCATGACGGCGCGCTGCGTCTGGTCAAGGGCCTTGACGTCCTCGGCCACTTCGGAGCGCTCCAGCGTACCCAGCGCCTCGACCATGCGGAAGGCGACGCCGCGGGCGAGGCCTTCGAGGTCGGTGGCGGTTTTGAGGTCGAGCAGCGGCTTCAGCAGCGTCGAGATGTGGGCGCCGATCCAGAGATCGAGGCGGTCCTGCACCTTGTCGCGGGCCGGGCCGGCCAACTGGTCGTCGGCCAGCAGCACGACGCGCGGCGACAGGGCGTCCTCGCCGGCGACGAGGCGGCCGATGGGCTGGCCGAGCCAGCGCAGCGTGCCGTCGGACGACTGGACGATTTCCTCGTTGGGTGCCTTGGACAGCTTGTCGGCGCGCTTCTCGAACTCGAGGGCGACGGCGGGCAGGGCGGCGGCACGGATGGCCTTGGCGTCGGCACTTTCGGCGGAGACCGACTGATCCGACACGAAGCGGAACCCGTTCACATCCCCGACGGGCTGGCCTTCGACAAGCACGGCACCGGCCCCGGTGATTTCAGCTTCGAGCATGGCGTTCTCTCTCAGTCTCTTCATAAGTACCGATGTACGGCGATCCACGAAACGCTGGGTCAACCGATCATGCAGCGCATCCGACAGACGATCCTCTATCGCGCGCGTACGCTCTTGCCAATGGACCGGCGCAAAAAGCCAGTTCGGCCTGTTGGCGACAAAGGTCCAGGTGCGGATGTCCGCCAAACGTCGCGACAACATATCGATATCGCCGTCGACGCGATCAGACAAGGCGACCTGGCGGGCAAACCAATCATCCGGAATCACGCCTTTTGCAATGAGGAATCGATAGAGCGCGACGATGAGATCACCGTGCTGGGCCGGAGATATCTTGCGGAAGTCGGGAATCTGGCAGACATCCCACAGCAGTTCCACCCGGTCACGCGAGGTGGCGGCATCGGCTATGTCCCGGTCACGCAAGGCATATTCGAGCGCGCGCTGATCGTCGGAGGGCAGGGCGCGCGTCAGACCGTCGCGGTTGGGCGAGGTGTCGAGCGATTCCCTGAGGCGGGCCACCGAGGAGAAATCCAGGTTGCCGTTGCGCCACTGAAACACCCGGATCGGTTCGAAATCATGGGATTCGATGGCTTCGACGATGTCGACGTCGAAAGGTCGCACCTGGCCGGTGACGCCGAACGTGCCGTCGTTCATGTAGCGGCCGGCCCGGCCGGCGATCTGGGCCAGCTCGGCGGCGGTGAGGCCGCGATATTGATAGCCGTCGAACTTGCGGGCCTGGGCGAAGGCGACGTGGTCGACGTCGAGGTTGAGGCCCATGCCGATGGCGTCGGTGGCGACGAGGAAATCGACGTCGCCGTTCTGGAACAGGGCCACCTGGGCGTTGCGGGTGCGCGGCGACAGGGCGCCCATCACTACGGCGGCGCCGCCGCGCTGGCGGCGGATCAATTCGGCGACGGCGTAGACCTCCTCGGCCGAGAAGGCGACGATGGCCGAACGCTCGGGCAGGCGGGTGATCTTGCGCTGGCCGGTGTAGGTGAGGGTCGACAGGCGCGGCCGCGTCGTGACGGTGACGCCGGGAATGAGCCGCTCGATGAGCGGCCGGGCGCTGGCCGAGCCGAGCAGCAGCGTCTCGTTGCGGCCGCGGACGTTGAGAACGCGGTCGGTGAAGACGTGGCCGCGCTCGGTGTCGCCGCACAATTGCACTTCGTCGATGGCGATGAAGGCGACGTCGAGATCGCGCGGCATGGCCTCGACGGTGGCCACCCAGTAGCGGGCGCCGCTCGGCACGATCTTTTCCTCGCCGGTGACCAGCGCCACGGCACCGACACCGGCGCGGGCGACGATGCGGCCGTAGACCTCGCGCGCCAGCAGGCGCAGCGGCAGGCCGATGGCGCCCGACCCCTGGGCCAGCAGGCGCTCGATGGCGAAATGCGTCTTGCCCGTATTGGTCGGACCAAGCAAAGCCGTGACCGGGCTCGTCCGGTTGACCTGATAGGCGAGGGGGCGGCCGAGGATGTTCATGCCTGTGTCGTCGGGTCCTTGTCGTGGCGGGGTGCCCTATCCCCCAGACCTGTGGCGAAAGTCGGACGGCGGTGGCAACGCCGTTGCTCTTTTCGTAGGGCCTTCCGGCGTCGAGCACAACAGGGTGACGGCACAAAGGAATCAAACAGGAACGAACAGGGGGCGAATCGCTTCTGCAAAGAGATTCCTGCTTCGTTCCATACTACCTATGGCAATGTTCGAGTCTAGGCCCCTGCATGTTGAATCAATAGACTCTGATGGTCGAGTCGATCGATTCCGAGGTGGAATCGGTGTCAAGAGATTTTCTTGGGAAGACTCGACAAGAAATATGGTAAACGAATGATTACTTCATTGCGCCAGATTTTGCTGACGTGAATTAACCATTTCAACGAAGCGGCAACAAACATGGGACGAATCGCGGATCGACCGATGTTCCTGCTTTGCCCCAACCAGATATCGTTGTCCTCGCACCGGATGGCCACAAGGCCGGGCCGCCGGCGCCCCTTCCTGCACGATAAGCGGTGACCATCGTGTTAACGGCTGCGTTTCGAAATGGCACGGTCATCGCAAAAAAAGGGGCGCCGTGCCCTTGGCACGACGCCCCTTCGCGGAACGGGATGGACGGCTGGCGTCAGTTGGCGGCAGCGGCGGCCTGGGTGACATCGGCGAGATTGTCATCGCCGAACCGGGTGGCCACCACCAGCAGCAGACCGCGCATGGTCTGTACCGACACCTTGTAGGGTACCATGATGTGCGAGCCGGGCGCGTTGATGAACCAGACATTGAGGTCGCGGTTGTCGCGCATGAAGGCGGTGGCCTTCGAACCTTCGCGATGGCCGGCCACCGGCACCCAGCGGGCCGAGCAGTGGGTCGCCTCGCCCTTGTAGCCGGGGAACTCGACGTTGTCGGTACCCGAATAGCTGAGGGCGATGTCGTAGCGCGTCCAGCCGTCGAACACCGGCAGCGTGCGATCGCAGACGTCCTTGGCGTCCTTGGTGCCCTGTACCGGGATGAGCACGGCCGACAGCGGGTCGACGACGTGGCGCTTGGCGGTGGTGGTGACCGGCACGCGGTCGTCGTAGGGCACGAGTTCGGGGATGGCCTTGAGGCTGCGGACGCTGCCGGCCGACAGGGCCATGTCGACCTGCGTCACCTTGTCGCCACGGCTCATCAGCTCGTAGGACGCGGGCACCAGCGTGCGGCCGAAATAGCCCTTGGCGTTGACGTAACTCTCTTCCGAGCTGACGACGCGCGCGAGACCGGCGGTGGAGATGTGCAGCTTGACGGCATAGGCGCCGCGATCGACCTTCATCGCCAACGATCCCTTGGCGATCGGGAAGCCCATGAACGAGACGCCATAGAGCGCCTTGACCTCATCGGACTGCGCCGCCCGGGCTCCCCCGACGGTCGCGACAGCGACGGCGGTCATCATCGCCAATCCGCCGATGAACGTCCGGCAACGGGAGAGAGGGAATTTGACACAAGCCACCGCGAAAGCCTCCTTCAAGGGCTGGGGATCGCCGGCGTGCCGACCGGGCGGCTGCCAGTATGGATCCCCTTGTATACGTCGACGTCCGACGGCGCCGGCAAGGCCGCCACGAACCAACCGGCGGCGGGCCGGCCAATGTTCCGGCAATCATGGTAACCGTAAGGTTAACGCGCGCCAACCCTCATGATGATTGCTGCCCGGCATGGCAGCCAAGCCTCACCGCGCCGACAGCGGCGGGATTCCGCGCCGCCGGTGTTCTGAGGGGTTGACGGCCGGCGCCTCCCTACACTATAGCAACCCGACTTGAATTTCATGCCGTCCGCGTGAGGCTGACGGTATGTTGGTTATTGGTCGCGCGGAAGGGCTTCGGAGTCGGTTCCAGCGCGCTAGAACAGAAGAGGGTATGCCGATGTCCCGGCGTTGCGAACTTACCGGCAAGGCTGTCCTGACGGGCAATAACGTCAGCCACGCCAACAACAGGACCAAGCGCCGCTTCCTGCCGAATCTGCTGGCCGTGACGCTGCTCTCGGACACGCTCGGCCAGTCGGTGCGCCTGCGCATCTCCGCCAACGCCCTGCGTTCGGTCGAGCATCGCGGTGGCCTCGATGCCTTCCTTGCCAAGGCTGCCGATTGCGAGCTGTCGGTGCGCGCGCGCCTGCTCAAGAAGCAGATCGCCAAGAAGGCCGCCGAGGCCGCTGCCGCCGCTGCCTGACCAGAGCATCCGCTGACCATATTGAAACAATATGATCGATAAGCGGCTGCTTAACTTATTGATTCTGGAGCGATTTCTTGTTGACCTGATGATTGCATCAGGTCGGAAAGCGCTCTAGGGACCGGACGCGCTCCGGTCGCTTCATGATCTTTCAGCATCCTGCCGGTTTCGCCCGGCAGGATGCTTCTGTTTTTGCTACGGCCGTCGACCTTGGCCCTGTCTGCGACGGTTATGAACACCAGAAGGAGCCCCAGCATGTTCGATTTCCGCCTGATTCCGTCCGCCGTCGCCATGACGGTGATCGTCGTAGCCTCGAACATCCTGGTGCAATACACCTTCGACCATTGGGGATTGGGCGACATCCTCACCTGGGGCGCCTTCACCTATCCCTTTGCCTTCCTGGTCACCGACCTGACCAACCGCTGGTTCGGGCCGGTGCGGACGCGCCGCGTCGTCTACGTCGGCTTCGCCGTGGCGGTGGCGCTGTCGTTCTGGCTGTCGGAGCCGCGCATCGCCGTTGCCTCGGGTTCGGCTTTCCTGACCGCCCAGCTGCTCGACATCACCGTGTTCAACCGCCTGCGCGCCGGCTCCTGGTGGCGGGCGCCGCTCACCTCGTCGACCATCGGCTCGTGCCTCGACACGGTGGTGTTCTTCTCGATCGCCTTTGCCGGCACCGACGTGCCGTGGCCGACGCTGGCCCTCGGCGATTTCTCGGTGAAGATGACGGTGGCGGTGCTGTCGCTTCTGCCCTACGCCAGCCTGATGAACTGGGTGAAGCCCTACGCCCTGCCGGCGCGCGGCTGACCGGCTTCAGCCGATCGCATCGGGAAAATCGTCGCCCCAGCCGAGCTTGCGCACCGCCCGCCAGCGGGCGGCCTCGCGCCGCTCTATCCTGACCTCGGCCAGCTGGCCATCGGCGCGGCACAGGCGGAAGTTCATGTCGTGCTTGCTCGCCTGCGGCCGGCGCAGCACGCGGGCAGGCGATGCGACGATCGGCGCGCCCGCTCCTTCCAGCACCAGATAAGCGTAAGGCTCGTCCTCGAACGGCACGACGGCCCCCTTGAGGCGCAGGTGCTGGCGGCTTCGCGGCAGACGCACCGAGAAATGGCACCAGTCGCCGGTGGCCAGCGGGCAGGGGGCGGCATGCGGGCAGGGGGCCACCGGCCGGGCGCCGGCGGCGATGGCGTGACGGCGCCAGTCCAGCAGCCGGTCGTGGTCGCGCGGCGTGCCGGGCTCGATGATGACGACATGGCGCGTGCCGGCCTCGATCAGTCCGACCACCAGCCGGCGGGCGACGTCGGCCGACAGTTCGGTCAAGGCGTAGGAGAGGACGGCGAGGTCGGCGGGCGGGTCGGTGAACGGACCGGTGGTGGCAAGATCGCGCTCGAGCCGCTCAGCCTGAGCGAGAGCGCCGCCGGCGACCGCGGCAAGCTGGGCCGACAGATCGAGGAAGCGGCGATTGCGCTCGACGAGGGTGATGGCGGCGACGTCGGGCCAGACGGCGGTGGCCGCCCAGGCGGCCGTGCCGGGGCCGGCGCCGAGGTCGAGCAGACGATCGGGCCGGAAATCGGGGCGTGCCGTGGCGAGCGCGGTCAGCGCCGACAGGCTGGCGGCGTAGGTGGCCGGCATGCGCGACAGGGCGTAGGCGACGGCGTCGGTGTCCGACAGCACCAGATCGGCGGAGTTCTGCTCGCGACGATAGCCTTCGGACAGGCGGCGGGCTTCGGTCGCCAGGCCAGTGCGGCCGGCGGACAGGCCGGCGACCGCTTCGGCGAGTGCGGCGGGCAGCGAGACGTCCATCGCCTAGTCCTTCAGCCGGAATTCGAGATAGAGCGTGCGCTGCAGGATCAGCCGGTTGTTGTCGGAGATCATCGACACCCGCGTGGCGCCGGCGGCGTCGGTCCACAGCGCCAGGCCTTCCATGTTGTCGATCTGGTGGGCGAGGCTGGCCTCGAACAGCGTCTCGCCGTCGAGCAACGCGCCGTCGGCGAGTCCGGCGACGTCGAAGCGGCGCAGGCGAGCCCAGACGCCGGCCGACAGCGAGAACAGCCGCTCAAGCACGTAGAGGCGGCCGTCGGGGCCGAACTTGGCGTCGGTCAGGTCATAGCCGTTGGTGCTGTGGATGCGGAAGGCGACGGGGCGCGGTCCGCCGATCAGCCAGCCCGGCTGGTTGTCGGTGGCGGCGTTGTTCTCGGCCCGCTCGGCCAGGATGAGCATGGTGCCGGGCAGGCCGGTGCTGGCCGGCACGGCGGCCACCGATTCCAGGCCCTTGGAACGGCGCAGCGTGGCGGTGGCCGGCGGCAAGGGCAGCGGGCTTACCAGTCCGACGAGGCCATCGCTGCCCAGCGGGCCGACGTAGAGGCGTGGCCGGCCTTCGAGGCTGATGACGGCGCGGGGGGCGCCGGGGCCATCGAGGATGTCGATCGATTCGGTGTCGGGGTCGGGCAGGCGGCCGCTGCCGCCGGCCGCCGTCAGGCGCCGCGTCCGCGTGTCGGCGAGACCGACGGGGCGACCCTCGGCGTCGCGGCGGATGCTGGCGGCCAGCATCAGGGCATTGTCGGCGATGGACAGCAGATGCTGGCCGTGGTCGCTGACCACCAGGCCGGAGAAGCCGCCGGCATCGCGGTTGTCGGCCTCGATCTCGAAGCCGCCGATCCATTCGAGCTTGCCGAACTGCGTGCGTTCGGGATGGCCGATGGCGAAGTCCGGCAGCACGTGGGCGGTGAAGGCCACGTCGGCCGCCCTGGCGGCGCCGGACAGCCAGACCGCCAGCGACAGCGTGGCGGCGAGAATGGCAGGCCGCAGGCGCGCCATGGTGGCCCTAAAGCCCCAGACGGGAAACGCGGCGCGTCCGGCGCTCGCGGCGGACCGCCTTGACCGAGCGCTCCTCGAACAACGAGGCCAGCTGTTCGGTCATGGCGCCGGCCAGCTCCTCGGCGTCGACGATGGTGACGGCGCGCTTGTAGTAGCGCGTGACGTCATGACCGATGCCGATGGCGATGAGCTCGACCGGCGAGCGCTCCTCGATGTCCTCGATGACGAAACGGAGATGGCGTTCGAGGTAGTTGCCGGAGTTGACCGACAGGGTGGAATCGTCGACCGGGGCGCCGTCGGAGATCATCATCAGGATCTTGCGGTTTTCCGGCCGGGCGAGCAGGCGCTGCTGCGCCCAGGCCAGGGCTTCGCCGTCGATGTTTTCCTTGAGCAGGCCCTCGCGCATCATCAGGCCGAGATTGCGGCGGGCGCGGCGCCAGGGGGCGTCGGCGGCCTTGTAGACGATGTGGCGCAGGTCGTTGAGGCGACCGGGAGCGGCCGGCTTGCCGGCGGTGAGCCAGTCCTCGCGCGACTGGCCGCCCTTCCAGGCCTTGGTGGTGAAGCCAAGGATCTCGACCTTGACGCCGCAGCGCTCGAGCGTGCGGGCCAGGATGTCGGCGCAGGCGGCGGCGACGGTGATCGGCCGGCCGCGCATCGAACCGGAGTTGTCGATGAGCAGCGTCACCACGGTGTCGCGGAAGTCGGTGTCGCGCTCGAGCTTGAAGGCCAGTGGCTGCATCGGGTCGATGATGACGCGCATCAGCCGGGCCGTGTCGAGCTGGCCCTCTTCGATGTCGAAGTCCCAGCCACGGTTCTGCTGCGCCATCAGGCGGCGCTGCAGGCGGTTGGCGAGGCGGGCGACAACGCCGGCGAGGTTGGCCAGCTGCTTGTCGAGATGGCCGCGCAGACGGTCGAGCTCGCTGACGTCGCAGATGTCCTCGGGCCGCGTCACCTCGTCGTGCTTGGTGGTGTAGACCTTGTAGTCGACGGTGGGCGTGTTGCAGATCGGCAGGTCCGGCCGCTTGCCTTCGCCCGGCTCGCGGGCGTCGTCGCTGGCGTCATCGCCGGCCATCTCGTCGGAATAGTCGCTCTCGGCCTCGGTCTCGCCGGTCTCCTGCTCGTCGCCGGACGCGTCTTCCTGGCGTTTGGCCACCTCCTCGGTGGCGGTGTCCTCGCCGTCGCCGGCGCGCTGGTCCTGCTGCTCGCCCTCGCGGCCTTCCTGCTCCTCGTCGTCCTCCGGGTCGCCGCCGACCTCGTCGCCCATTTCAAGGTCGACGAGCAGGTGGCGGACGGCACGGGCAAAGGCGCGCTGGTCAGTGATCTTGCCGTCAAGCTTGGCTAGTTCGTCGCCGGCCCGCTCCTCGATCCAGCCCTTCCAGGCGCGCAGGATCGGCCCGGCCGACATCGGCGGCGGCGTGCCGGTCAGGCGCTCGCGCACCATCAGTGCCAGCGCGTCCTCGAGCGGCACCTCGTCGCGGCTGGCGAGCTGCGGCAGGTTGGCGCGGAAGTAACGGTCTTCCAGCATCACCGTCAGGTTGGAGGCGACGCCGGGCATGACGCGGGCGCCGAGCGCCTCGCAACGGGCCTGCTCGACGGCTTCGAACACGGCGCGGGCCTTCGGCCCCTCGGGCAGGAGGTCGCGGTGCACGCCGTCGTCGTGACAGGCCAGGCGCAGGGCGACGGAATCGCCGAGGCCGCGCGTGACGGCAATGTCGTGCGCCGTCATCTTGCGCGGCGGGTCGGGCAGGCGCGCCCGGTGGCCGGAGAGCGAGGGACGATCGTTGACGAACGTCACTTCGAGTTCGGCTTCGCCGGCCATGGCCCGCATGGCGCCGGTCACCGCCTTCTTGAGCGGTTCGGTCGACGGCGGTGCCGTCGGCTTGCCAGCCGCTATGTCTGCCCGCTGCACCATGGCCGCACTACCCCGATCAGCCCATCACCAGATTGGCGGCGCTTTCCGGCAGTTCCTTGCCGAAGCAGCGCTGATAGAACTCGGCCACCTGGGCCCGTTCCGTCTCGTCGCACTTGTTGAGGAAGGTCAGGCGGAAGGCAAAGCCGACGTCGCCGAAGATGGTGGCGTTCTCGGCCCAGGTCAGCACCGTGCGCGGGCTCATCACCGTGGAGATGTCGCCGTTGACGAAGGCCGAACGGGTCATGTCGGCGACGCGGACCATCTTGGCGATGGTGGCACGGCCGTCGTCGCCGGTGAAGGCCTTGGCCTTGGCGAAGACGATGCCCACTTCCTGATCATGCGGCAGGTAGTTGAGGGTGGTGACGATCGACCAGCGGTCCATCTGGCCCTGGTTGATCTGCTGCGTGCCGTGATAGAGGCCGGAGGTGTCGCCGAGGCCGACGGTGTTGGCGGTGGCGAACAGGCGGAAGGCGGGATGGGGGCGGATGACGCGGTTCTGGTCGAGCAGCGTCAGCTTGCCCTGCACTTCCAGCACGCGCTGGATGACGAACATGACGTCCGGCCGGCCGGCGTCGTATTCGTCGAAGACCAGCGCCACGTTGTTCTGCAGCGCCCAGGGCAGGATGCCGTCGCGGAACTCGGTGACCTGCTTGCCGTCGCGCAGCACGATGGCGTCCTTGCCGACGAGGTCGATGCGGCTGATGTGGCTGTCGAGGTTGACGCGCACCAGCGGCCAGTTGAGGCGGGCGGCCACCTGCTCGATGTGGGTCGACTTGCCGGTGCCGTGGTAGCCGGACACCATGACGCGCCGGTTGTAGGCAAAGCCGGCCAGGATGGCGAGCGTGGTGTTCTTGTCGAACAGATAATCGGGATCGAAATCCGGAACGTGCTCATCGGTGGTGGAATAGGCCGGAACCTCGATATCGGTATCGATACCGAAGACCTCGCGCACCGACACCTTGGTGTCGGGCATGAGGGCGGCTTCGCTCTTGGCTTGAACCATGGAACCTCCTGAGGCGGCGCGCCGGGAGGCAGCGCGTTCCTCGTCATAGCAATCGCAACTGGGACCGATTCAGCAAAAACCGGCAGTCTTCAGGTAATTATAGGCTTGGATGATCTCTCGCAACCTGTCCTCGGAAGATCGGTCGCCACCGTTGGCATCGGGGTGGTGACGCTTGACCATGGCCTTGTACTGCGCCTTGATCTCGTCGCGGCTGGCGTCGACCTCAAGGTGCAGCGTTTCGAAGGCCCGCTGGGTGAGAGGGGAAACCCGTCGTCGCGGCTCGTGTTCGGTCGTCGCGCCATCGCCGGTGCGCGAGCCATGGAAGACGCCGAACGGGTCGTTGTAGGTCGGTTCGGTGGGGCGGTGATGGCCGGCGTTGGGATCGGTGGAGCCCCAGCGGTTGACCGAAGTGTTCCAGGTCGGCCGATGGCCGGTCATCGCGTCCTTCTGGTAGGCAACGATGTCGTCGTCGCGCATGCCCGAGAAGTAGTTGTAGCTCTTGTTGTAGAGCTGGACGTGATCAAGGCAGAAATGATGGTATTGCCCCTCGCGGCCGCGCCCCTTGGGCGCCCGGTAGGCGCCGGCGTTCTGGCAGCCGTCCCACTCGCAGCGGGGAAACTGTTCGCGCGCCACCGTTTCCTTGTCCGGCTTAACGCGAATCTTGTCGAAGAGCTTGGAGAATGAATCCATGATCGAGCGATTATGAGGGTTTGCGAGGCGGCAAACAAGCCATTGACAAAAGCCGTTTCGGGTAGCCTGATAATCGGTTCCGGGGCCGGCTGCGCAGGGGCATCGGCCGCGTCAACGGAAGGGACGGCAGCACGATGAACCGCCAGAGCCGCATCGAAACCATCCTCCGGCAGGCGCTCGCGCCCAGCCATCTCCACGTCGAGGACCAGTCCGAACGCCATCACGGCCACGGCGGCTGGCAGGAGGGCGGGGAGACGCATTTCGCCATCGACATCGCCGCCGCGGCCTTCGCCGACAAGAACCGCATCGCCCGTCACCGCATGGTGACCGACCTCCTGGCCGCCGAGTTCACCTCGGGCCTGCATGCCCTCACCATCGAGGCGCGGGCGCCGGGCGAGTGAGGCTTACGGCCGGCCCGGCGGCGTGAACTGCCGCAGCGCGTCGACCGGTGTCACCTTGAGGGCGGTGATGCGGTTGCGCTGCTTGCGCAACACATGGAAGCGGAAGCCGTGGAAGGTGAACGACTGGCCGGGGTCGGGGATCATGCGCGCTTCGTGGATGACCAGACCGGCGATGGTGGTGGCTTCCTCGTCGGGAAGGCGCCAGTCCATCATGCGGTTGAGGTCGCGGATCGGCACCTGGCCGTCAACCGACGCCGAGCCATCGGGATAGGGGCGCACGCCCTGCACCACCACGTCCTGTTCGTCGGCGATGTCACCGACGATCTCCTCGAGAATGTCCTCAAGGGTGACGAGCCCCTGAACGTCGCCGTATTCGTCGACCACCAGCGCCATGTGGATCTTGCGCTTGAGGAAGGCCTTGAGCTGGTCGCCGGCGCCGGTGGTTTCGGGCACGAACCACGGCGGGCTGGCGAGCCCCAGGATGTCGAGCCGGTCGGCGTCGCCGCCGACGCGCTCGTAGGCGCGGGCGAGATCGCGGGCGTGGACGACGCCGATGATGTTTTCCGGCTTGTCGCGCCAGAGCGGCATGCGGGTGAACGGGCTGGTCAGCAGCTGGCGCACCAGATCGCGCGGCGGCTGGTCGATGTTGACCGTTTCCATCTTGGTACGATGGATCATGACGTCGGCGAGCGTCAGCTCGGCAAGATCGAGGACGCCACCGACCATGTCGCGGTCGGCCTTGACCACCTCGCCCTCGCGATGCAGCAGGTCGACGGCCTCGCGCAGTTCCTCGTGTGCCGACAGATCGTCGGCCACTTCGGGATAGAACAGCCGGGCGTGGGCGGTGCCCATCCACTCGATGGAGCGGATGACCGGCTGGAACACTTTCATGCAGGCTTCGACCACCGGCAGCAGCCGCAGCGCCGCCCGTTCGGGCCGGGCCAGCACCGATACGCGCGGTCCCATGTCGAGGATGATGGCCACGCCGATGGCGGCGAGGGTGTAGACGGCCAGCATGGTGGTATCGACGCCGAGGTCGAACACCGCCCGGGTGGCGAAGATGGTGGCCAGAACCGTTGCCACCAGCCGGGCAAGGCGGATGGCGGCCACCGGCTGGGCGCGATCGGCGGTCAGCTCGACCAGCCGCCGGACCCGGTCGTTGCCGCCGCGTTCCCAATGGTGAAGCTTGGTCCGGTTGGCGCCGAGCAGTGCCGCGCCCGCCGCCGACAGGACGATGATCGTTGCCACGAACACCACGACGGGCGCCAGCAGCAACGCCAGATGCGGCAGGTTCGCGGTGTCGGTCATCCGGCGGCCCCTCGGCTCAGTTCGTCGGCGATGAAGGCCTTGACCTCGGAGGCCGGTACGTCGCGGGCGATGAACGACTGGCCGATGCCGCGCGACAGGATGAAGGTGAGGGCACCGCGCTGCACCTTCTTGTCCTGACCGATCAGGTCCATGAAGGTGTTGGCGTCCGGCACGCCGCCGGCGACGTCGGCAAGACGGGTCGGCAGGCCGACGGCGGCGAGATGGGCCCGCACGCGGTCGGCGTCGTCGCGGCTCATCAGGTTCATGCGCACGGAGAAGTCGTGGGCCAGCACCATGCCGATGGCGACGCCTTCGCCATGGACGAGCTGGCCGGAATAGCCGGCGTGGGCTTCGAGGGCGTGACCGAAGGTATGGCCGAGGTTGAGCAGCGCCCGGTCGCCGGTTTCGCGTTCGTCGCGGGCGACGATGGCTGCCTTGGCGCGGCAGGAAACGGCGATGGCGTGGGCGCGGGCGGCACCGCCGGCGAACACCGCCTGCCAGTTGCCTTCGAGCCAGCTGAAGAAGTCGGCATTGTCGATCAGGCCGTATTTGGCCACCTCGGCGTAGCCAGCGCGGAACTCGCGCGGGCTCAGCGTGTCGAGCGTGGTGGTATCGGCGATGACGAGGTCGGGCTGGTGGAAGACGCCGACGAGGTTCTTGCCCTGCTGGGTGTTGATGCCGGTCTTGCCGCCGACCGAGCTGTCGACCTGCGACAGCAGCGTCGTCGGGATCTGGACGAAGTGCATGCCGCGCCGGACGACGCCGGCGACGAAGCCGGAGAGGTCGCCGACGACGCCGCCGCCGAGCGCCACCACGGCATCGCCGCGTTCGTAGCGGCCGGCGATCACCTGATCGACCACCTGTTCGAAGACGTCGAAGCACTTGGAGGCCTCGCCGGCCGGAATGACGATGGCGCTGGCCGTGACGTCGGCGCGGCGGAGCGATTTCTCCAGCGTGGCCAGATGGCGCTTGGCGACGTTGGCGTCGGTGACGATGCAGGCGCGCGCCTTGGGCAGCGCGGCGCGAAACAGTTCGCCCGCCCGCGTCAAGGCGCCATCGCCGATGACGATGTCGTAGGCGCGTTCGCCGAGGGCGACGGGAACGGTGACGCTGTCGATGGGGCCGGTCTTGTCGCTATCAGTCACCCTGATCTCCCGTTGCGGCTTGAACGCCGTCTGTTTCCTGACGCAGCCAGTCGTCGATGGCCTCGACGACGGCGTCGACCATGGCTTCGTGCGGCACGTCGCGCGAGGCGACCGTCAGCGCCGCCTCGGCGTAGACGGGGTAGCGCTCGTCGATCAGCCGCTGCAGTGTGGCTTCCGGATTGTCGGTCTGCAGCAGCGGCCGTGTCGGCCGCCGCTTGACGCGCTCGAACAGCAGCGGCAGGTCGGCCTTGAGCCAGACCGACAGGCCGGTGGCGGCGATGGCGGCGCGCGTTTCGGCGTTCATGAAGGCGCCGCCGCCGGTGGCGACCACCTTCGGGCCTTCGCGCAGCAGCCGGGAGATCACCCGGCGTTCGCCCTGGCGGAAATAGTCCTCGCCGTGCTCGGCGAAGATTTCCGAAATGGTCTTCTTGGCGGCGATCTCGATCTCGGCGTCGGCGTCGACGAAGGTGAGGCCGAGGCGGCTGGCGAGGCGCTTGCCCACCGAAGTCTTGCCCGCCCCCATCATGCCGACGAGCACGATCGACCGGCCGGCCAATCGCTCGAGAATGCGGCCGCAGGCGTCCTGACGCTTGCGGTGCGGGGCGGACGGGCTGGCGGAGGGAGGCTGATCATCGCTCATATCTGTCTCATGGTTGGGACCGCCGCGTCTGTCAAGTCGGCAAGCCGTCGGCACAACCCTTGGCGTCAAGGCCGGGCGGCGGTGGGACATGATGAGCACATCGTTAACCGTATCGGACCGAAGATGCGGCATGCCGACCGTCAGCCGCTTCCTCACCTTCATCCTCGTCGTCGCCGGGCTCGCGCTCGCCGTGGTGCTGGCTCTGGCCTATCTGGTGCCGCCCGACACCCGGCCGATGACGGCGCCGGTCGATGCCGCCGTCCTCGGCGCCGCCCGCCCGGTCGATCCGCCGTCGCCACCGCCGGCGGCGGCGTCCTCCGAAGCCACGACCGACGGGGCCAATGACGGCGAGGTCAGTCCATGAACGACAGCTATCTCGTCGAAGCCTTCCTCGAAGCGGCGTCGGTGGAGCGGGCGGCGTCGGACAACACGCTCGCCGCCTACGGTCGCGATCTCAAGGACTATGTCGGCTTTCTGGCCGGCCGGGGCGTCAGTCTCGTCAGCGCCGGCGCCGACGACGTGTCGGACTACATGGCGTCGCTGTCGCGGCGCGGTTATGCCCGCACCAGCCAGGCCCGGCGGCTGTCGGCGGTGCGGCAACTGCACAAGTTCCTCTATGGCGAGGGGCGGCGGCCGGACGATCCGACGACGACGGTCGAACGGCCGAAGGCGCATCGGCCCCTGCCGCGCACGCTCGGCATGGACGAGGTCGGCCGGCTGCTGGATGGGGCGGCGGCGCGGTGCGATGAGGGCGAACTCAGTCCGGCGGCGAAACTCAGGGCGTTGCGCCTCGCCGCGCTCCTGGAGGTGCTCTACGCTTCCGGCCTGCGCGTCAGCGAGCTGGTCGGCCTGCCGGCCGGGGCGATCCGGGGCGACACGCGCGCCATCACGGTGCGCGGCAAGGGGGCCAAGGATCGGCTGGTGCCGATCGGCGCCAAGGCCCGCGCGGCGGTGCTCGCCTACCGCGCGGCGCTGAAGGCGACGGCGCCGTCGCCGTGGCTGTTTCCGGCCGTCTCGGACAGCGGCCATGTGACGCGGCAGGCCTTCGCGCGCGATCTCAAGGGGCTGGCGGCCTCGCTCGGCATCGCCGCCGCCAAGGTGTCGCCGCACGTCATCCGCCACGCCTTCGCCAGCCATCTCCTGTCCAACGGCGCCGATCTGCGCGTCGTGCAGGAGTTGCTCGGCCACGCCGACATCGGCACGACACAAATCTATACCCATGTTCTCGAACACCGGCTGAAGGCGCTGGTCACCGACCATCACCCCATGTCGGAGCGCTGAGAAGCGGCAAAATGCCGGTCGGGCGACAGCGAAGCTTACCAGTGGGCGCCGGCGACCTGCCGATTCGCCGCATTGACCTCGCTGGGCCGGGATTGTAAGGCATTTCGCAGCCAGCGTGCCCCGATAGGGGCGCCCCTTCTTCCAAGGCGCCGTCCCGCGACTGCCACGTCGGGCCAGGCACGACAAGAGAGCCGGATGCGAAGCTACCTCGACTTTGAAAAACCGATCGCCGATCTTGAAGGCAAGGTCCAGGAACTCAAGGCGCTGACCCAGAGCGGCGACGTCGCCGCCATCGGGGAAGACATCGCCAAGCTGGAAGCCAAGGCGGCCCAGGCGCTCACCGACATCTACGCCCGACTGACGCCCTGGCAGAAGTCGCAGGTGGCCCGTCACCCGGACCGGCCGCACGCCCTCAGCTACATCGACACGCTCATCGACGAGTGGACGCCGCTGGCCGGCGACCGCGGCTTCGGCGAGGATGCCGCCATCGTCTCCGGCCTCGGCCGCTTCCGGGGCCGCCCGGTGGCCGTGCTCGGCCAGGAGAAGGGGCACGACACCCAGACGCGCATCAAGCACAATTTCGGCATGGCCAAGCCCGAAGGCTACCGCAAGGCCGTGCGCATCATGGAACTGGCCGATCGCTTCGGTCTGCCGCTCATCACCTTCGTCGATACCGCCGGCGCCTATCCGGGCATCGAAGCGGAGGAGCACGGCCAGGCCGAGGCCATTGCCCGCTCGACCCAGGCCTGTCTGCGGCTCGGCGTGCCGATGATCTCGGTGATCATCGGCGAAGGCGGTTCGGGCGGCGCTATCGCCATCGCCACCGCCGACCGGGTGTTCATGCTCGAACACTCGATCTACAGCGTCATCTCGCCGGAAGGCGCCGCCTCGATCCTGTGGAAGGATTCGGCCAAGGCGATGGACGCGGCCATGAACATGCGCATCACCGCCCAGGATCTGGTGCGCTTCGGCGTCATCGACGGCGTTGTCGCCGAACCGGTGGGTGGCGCCCATCGTGACCCGCAGGCGGTGATCAGTGCCGTTGGCAACGTCATCGCCGAGACGCTGATCGACTTCGACGGCCAGAGCCCGGACCAGATCCGCCGCGCTCGCCGCGTCAAGTATCTGGCCATCGGCCGCGACCTCAAGGCCTGAGATCCACCGGTTTTCCGGCCGGCCCGGATGGTCGCTGGGCCGGCGTTAACAATTCGCTAACCATGACTGGCGACGATAGGATGGACTGTCGTCGCGACGGCTCGACGATACCGACGCGATGAACCCGACGCAACGGCGTGAAGCCGGGCGGCGGTGCAACCGCAGTTTCGACAAGATTGCCCGGTAGACGCGACCCATGTTCCTGAAGCGACTTTCCTTCCTGCGCTCGCCCTTCCGTTCCGGCGGTTCGGAGCGGTCGTCGCGTCGTCGCATGACGGCGGTTGTCGTCGCCGGCGCTCTGCTGGCCGCCTGTCAGGCCGACGAGACCATTTACGGCTACGGTCCGAAGGAGCAGCGTCCGGTATCGCAGCAGACGCGCGAGGCGATGACCAAGCTCGGGGTCTCCTCCTCCTCGCCGGTGCTGATGCGCATCTTCAAGGAAGAGAGCGCCTTCGAAGTCTGGAAGATGGACCGCACGGGGCGCTATGTGCTGCTGCGGACGTTTCAGATCTGCCGTTGGTCGGGCAACCTTGGGCCGAAGGTGCGGGAGGGCGACCGCCAGGCCCCGGAAGGCTTCTATCCCATCAGCCCGGGGCTGCTGAACCCCAAGTCGGACTGGTATCTCGCCTTCAACACCGGCTTTCCCAATGCTTACGACCGGGCCAACAACCGTACCGGCACAGCGCTGATGGTGCATGGCTCTTGTTCGTCGCGCGGTTGCTACGCCATGACCGACGCCCAGATCCAGGACATCTACGCGCTGGCCCGCGATGCCTTCAACGGCGGTCAGAAGGCGTTCCAGCTGCAGGCCTTTCCGTTCCATCTGACGGCCGAGAACATGGCCAAGCACTGGAACGACCCCAACATGCCGTTCTGGAAGATGCTCAAGGAAGGCTACGACACCTTCGAGCTGACCCATCAGGAGCCGAAGGTCGACGTCTGCGGCCGCAAATACGTCTTCAATGCCAATCCGGCTTCGCCGCTCGATACCGTCGCGCCGTGTCCGGCCGATCTGCACCAGCCGGCCGATCTTGTCGCTTCTCTGGCCGCTAAGGCCAAGGCCGACGAGGACAAGGCGCAGGTGATGTTCGCCGAACTCGACAAGAAGCGGCGCGACGAGGAAGACAAGAAGGTGCAGCTGGCGCTGGCCGCCGAGGAAAAGAAGAAGCGCGACGAGCAGCGCCGCCTCGAGGCCGCGCGCAACCCGTCGATGCTGGCCAGCCTGTTCGCCACGGCGCCGGCCAAGGACCCGGACGAAGTCGGCGTGGCCGTCGGTCCGGTGGTGGTGCCGGCGACCGGCGCACCGATGCCGGCCGCCGATCCGCGCGGGCCGCAGTTGCACATGCTGGCGCTGGCCGAGCCGCAGCCGCCGGCCGCTACGGCGAGCCAGTCGTCGATCGCCGCCACCTTCACCAAGCTGTTCTCGTTCTCCTCAAGCGAATCCACGGCCATTCCGGAGGTGGCAACGCCGGCGCCGACTACGTTCGTGCCGCCGGCCGCCGCTCCGACCGCCTTGCCGGCCGGCGCGCCGGTTGCCTCGGGTGGTTTGCCCGGCGTCCCGGCGACGTCAACGGCCCTGACCGGGGTGCCGCCGGTGACCGCGGCCGTGCGCCCGGCCAAGCCGGATGCCGCGCCGGCGGTGGCACAGCCGCAGGCGCTGCCGGCGACCACGTCGCGACCGCAGCCGACGCCGATCTGCGTCCAGCCCGGCACGATCAACCCGCCGGCCAATGTGCCGGTGTGCCCCAGCCCGCCGCCGGTGGTGGCCGAGGCGCCAGCCGCGCCGGCACCGGCCAAGAGCATCATCGATCGGATCGGCAGCTGGTTCTGAGCCACGGCGTTCCGGGCTGACGTTTCCAGAAAATCGCGTCGGATTCGGCGGCTACCCAAGCGCTTTCCGACCTGATGGACTCATCAGGGCGACAAGAAATCGTTCCAGATTCAATAAGTTGAGCAGCCGCTTGTCGATCAGACCGTTGCAACCTGATCGGCGGCTGCTCTAGCGCGGGAACGGTCCTGCCCGGACGAGATCGACGAACAGCGCCGCCGCCTTGCCGTGGTAACGTTCGCGATGGCGCAGGGCAAAGAAGCCGCGCCCTTCGAGCCGCAGATCGGGACTGACGAGCGTGCCGGCCTTGAGGGCGGTGTCGACGGCCATGGCCGAGAGAATGGTGATGCCGGCGCCGGCTTCGACGGCGGTGCGCACCGTCTCGTTGGAGGGCAGCACCTGATCGATGTGGATGTCGGCGGCGCTGAGGCCGTAGTGCCCAAGGGCATTTTCAAGCGCTAGGCGCGTACCCGAGCCGTTTTCCCGCACGATCCAGCGCGCCGCCGCCAGCCGGGCGGCCATGTCGCCGTCGCCGGTCAGCCAGGGATCGCCGGGCGCGGCCACCAGGCGCAGCCGGTCCTCGAACAACGGCTCGACGATGATGGCCGGGTCGTCGACCGGTCCCTCGACGAAGCCGATGGCGGTGAGACCGTCGCGGACGCGGGCGGCGACGAACTCGGTATTGCCGATGGTCAGGCTGGTGCCGACCCCGGGGCAGAGGCTGGCAAAGCGCGGCAGCACGCGCGGGATCCAGTAGGTGCCGATGGTCTGGCTGGCGGCCAGCGCCAGCGCGCCGCGCCGCATGTCGCCGAGATCGGCGAGCAGGGCCTCGGCATCGCTCGCCCGCTCCAGAATGGCCCTGGCCTCGACGAGGAACAGCCGGCCGGCCTCGGTGAGGACGATGCGCCGGCCGATGCGATCGAACAGGCGGACGGCGTAGCGGCATTCCAGCGCCGTGATGGCGGCGCTGGTGGCCGATTGCGTCAGGTTGAGATCGTGGGCGGCCTGGGTGACGTGCTGGCGCTCGGCGACGGCGACGAAGATGCGGAGCTGTTCGAGGGTCATGATCGGGCCGTCGCCGCTGGAGTTCAGGTCAGCTTTATCAACATCAGGCTGAAGCTGGCAATGAACAGACTGGCGATGGCCCCGAGCAGGGCCGGCCGCAGGCCACGGGCCTTGAGCTTGACCAGGCTGGTCTCAAGGCCCATGGCGGCCAGCGCCATGGTCAGCAGGAAGGTCGAGAGCACGCCGACGTCCTGCTTGAAGGTGATGGGAAGGGCGATCAGGCTGTTGATGGCGACGAGGGCGATGAACCCGGCGACGAACCAGGGCAGCGGCGGCTTGACGCCGGCGACGCCGCTCTGGCGGCGCAGCACCACGGCGGCCATGGTGAACACCATGGGGGCGAGCAGCATGACGCGGGTGAGCTTGGCGACGGTGCCGAACTCACCGGCTTCGCGGCCGACGGTGAAGGTGGCGGCCACCACCTGGGCGATTTCGTGGATGGAGGCGCCGGCCCACAGACCGAAGTCGCGCGGGCCGAGGCCGAGCGGACCGGCCAGCATCGGATAGGCAAACATGGCGATCGAGCCGAACACGGTGACGCAGGCAACGGCGTAGGCAATGTCCTCGTCGTCGGCCGCGACGACGGCGCCAGCGGCGGCGGCCGCCGAGGCGCCGCAGATCGACGTACCGGTGGCGATGATCTGGGTCAGCCGCGCTTCGACGCCGAGCAGACGGCCGACAGCGAGGGTGAACACGAAGGTCGACAGCACGGTGGCGACGATGATCGCCACGCCGTTGAGACCGGTGGCGGCCACCTGGGCGAAGGTCAGCTGCAGACCGAGCAGGATGATGGCCGCCCGCAGCAACCGACGCATGGAAAAGCCGATGCCGGGGGTGAGCACGGCGTGGGTGCCGAGCGTGTTGCGGACGAGAATGCCGATCAGGATGGCGATGATCATCGGCGAGAAGTTGCCGAGGCCCGGCAGTTGCCGCAGCAGGTAGGCGAGGCAGGCGATGAGGGCGGCGACGGCGAGACCGGGCGCGAGACGGACGGCGGCAGCCGCCAAAGCCGAAAGGGCAAAAACGTTCGATACGCGCCGCATCGGCGATGCAAAATTGCTCATGGATAGGGATCCTTTGGTCGGATTTCCTATCGCACGGCAGAATTCATCGATCCAACGCATTGTATCGCACGAACCGTTCGATTCAATCGAACGGTTCGTGTCGCCGCCTACGGACAGGGATTGCCGAAGCGTTGGTGCAGGTCGTCGACGGCGGTCTGCATCGCCTCTGTCCAGGTCAGCGTGGCGCCGGCGAGGCAGGATTCGAGCTGATCGAGGCGGGTGGCGCCGAGGATGGTGGAGGCGACCACCGGCTGGTTGACGCAGAAGGCGATGGCGAAGGTCGCCGGTTCGACACCGAAGGCGTGGGCGAGATCGACGTAACCGGCGATGGCCCGGTCGGCGTAGGGGTGCTCATAGCGCTGCAGCCGGTTGAACAGCTGCTTGCGGCTACCCGGTGGCAGGGCGCCATCGCGGTATTTGCCGGTCAGATAGCCCTGGGCCAGCGGCGAATAGGCCAACAGCCCGACGCTCTCGCGCAGTCCGATCTCGGCGAGGCCACCCTCCCAGGTGCGGTTGACGAGACTGTAGGCGTTCTGCACCGACACCGGGCGCGGACTGACGCCCTTGTCGGCGACGGCAAGAAAGCGCATCAGGCCGTAGGGACTTTCGTTGGACAGGCCGAAGTGGCGAATCTTGCCGGCGGCGATCAGCTCGCCGCAGACGGCGGCGATCTCCTCGATGGGCGTTTCGTCGGCCGCCGGCTCGAACGGCCTGAACCGGCTCGGGACGGTGCCCCAGGCGCTGACGGTCCGGTCTGGCCAATGCAGCTGGTAGAGGTCGAGGTAGTCGGTGCCGAGGCGGCGCAGCGACTTCTCGACCGCCTCGCGGATCTGCCCCCGCGTCAGGCGGGTGGGCGAACCGTCGTCGCGGAACCAGGTGCTGGCGGCCCGGCCGCACACCTTGCTGGCGATCAGCACCTGCTGGCGCTTGCCGCTGGCCTTGAGCCAGCTGCCGACGATCTCCTCGGTTCGTCCCTGCGTCTCCGGCCGGGGCGGAATGGCGTAGAGTTCGGCGGTGTCGATCAGGTTGATGCCGAAGTCGACGGCGCGGTCGAGCTGGGCGTGGCCCTCGGCTTCGCTGTTCTGTTCGCCGAAGGTCATGGTGCCGATGGTGAGTGGGGTGATCCAGAGATCGCTGTTGCCGAGGCGGCGAGTTTGCATGGTTTGGTCCTGACGGAAGTGTGGAACGGGCTAGAACACCCGCCGATCAGGTTGAAATAACCTGGTCGATAAGCGGCTGCTCAAATCTTTGAATCTGGAACATTGGCTTGCTAGTGGTTCTCGTGACTCCGACATTTGCTCCGATGGCGGTATCAGGCGGATGCAAATGCCGGAGTTGAACCACTAGAGGCTGCTCGGCACCATGGCCTGCAGGTCGGTGACGCCGATGTCGACGCCGGCCTGATGGAATAGCGTGCTGGCCTGGCCGCGATGATGGGTCTGGTGGTTGAACAGATGGTCGAGCAAGAGGCCGATGGGCTTTTGCTGCGGTGTGCCGTTGGCGCGGCGATAGCTCAGCGCTGCGTCGAAGTCGAAATCGGCGGGGAGGCCGTCGATGAGGCGGGTGATGCATTCGTCGACGCGCCGCCGCAGCGCCGTCAGCGGTTCGAGATCGGCTACGACGATCTCGTCGAGGCGCGACACCGGCGGCAGATCGCCGAGATCGCCCAGCGCCGCCGCCAGCCCCGGATGGCCGGCGAAGCGCCGCAGCCACATGATGTCGGCAACCACCAGATGGTTGAGCGTGCCGAGTATGGAACCGAAGAAAGCGCCGCTCGGGCGGCTCAGCACCGCCGCCGGCAGGGTGGCGGCGTGGGCGTAGACCGAGGCGTTCATCCAGGCATTGTAGGCTGCCATGCGCTTGAGGTGATCAAGAAAGGTCATGACGGGCTCCAGGGGCGGCGGTTCAGTCGGTCGAGGCGATGCGGCCGATCAGCGCTTCGACCGATGGCAAGATGGCGGCGACGATGAGGTCGACGCCGGCGGCGGTCGGGTGCAGGCCGTCGGGCTGGTTGAGGGCGGGCGTGCCGGCGACGCCGGCCAGGAAGAACGGGTAGAGCAGGGTGTCGTGCGCTCTGGCGAGGTCGGGGAAAATGGCGTTGTAGGCGTCGGCGTAGCTCGAGCCAAGGTTGGGGGCCGCCAGCATGCCGGCGAGCAGCACCGGCAGGTGGCGCTCGCCGATCCGGCTCAGCAGTCGATCCAGCCCGGCGCGCGTCTCGGCCGGAGGCAGGCCGCGCAGCATGTCGTTGGCGCCGAGTTCGACGATGACGCCATCGGCGCCGTCGCCGAGCGCCCAGTCGAGGCGGGCGAGACCGGCGGCCACCGTGTCGCCGGAGACGCCGGCGTTGATGACGCTGACGTCGTGGCCGCGCTGGCGCAGCGCCGCTTCGAGGCGAACGGGAAAGGCGGCGCTGGCAGGCAGACCATAGCCGGCCGTCAGGCTGTCGCCGAGGGCGAGGAGGCGCAGCGTCCGGGCCTCGGCCGGCAAAGCCAGGATCAGGGCAACCAGCAGCACGGCGGAAAAGCGAAGAATTTTCACGTCTTGTTGACCCGGCTGGCGATGGTGGCGACGGCGCGCCTGTGGCAGGCTTGCGACGGTGTGGCGACAGGCCACCTCAAAGCAATAGTGGAAGGTTGGGCGTGACTGAACCGGCAATCGTGCTCGATAACGTCGATTTGAGCCTCGGCGCGGGGGCGGCGCGCGTCCATATCCTGAAACGGCTGTCGCTGACGGTGGCGGCCGGCGACAGCCTCGGCATCGTTGGCCCCTCGGGCTCGGGCAAGTCGACCCTGCTGATGGTGCTGGCCGGGCTCGAACGTATCGACGCCGGCGCCATTTCCGTTGGCGGCGTGGCGCTGGCCGGGCTCGACGAGGACGGGCTCGCCCGCTTTCGCGGCCGCTCGGTTGGCATCGTCTTCCAGTCCTTCCATCTCATGGAAACGATGACAGCGCTGGAAAACGTCGCCGTGCCGCTGGAGCTGGCCGGCCGGCGCGACGCGTTCGAGCGGGCACGGGCCGAGCTCGAGGCCGTCGGTCTCGGTGATCGGCTGTCGCACCATCCGGGTGAACTTTCGGGCGGCGAGCAGCAGCGCGTGGCCATTGCCCGGGCACTGGCGCCGGAGCCGGCCATCCTGATCGCCGACGAGCCGACCGGCAATCTCGACGCCGATACCGGCCGCGACATCATCCGGCAGATGTTCGCCGCCCGGGCGCGCAAGGGGGCGACACTGGTGCTGGTCACCCACGACCGGGCGCTGGCCGACACCTGCGACCGCCGCATCACCATGCGCTCGGGCGAGATCGTCGAGGACGTGCGCAACGGCGCGGTGCGGTCATGAGCCGGCTCGGCGTGCTGCTGCGCCTCAGCGGCCGCGAGCTGCGCGGCGGCATCGGGGGCTTTCGCATCTTCATCGCCTGCATCGCCCTCGGTGTTGCCGCCATCGCCGCCGTCGGCTCGATGACGCGGTCGATATCGGCGGGGCTGGCGTCGGAAGGGCGCGTCATTCTCGGCGGCGATGTGGCCGTGTCGTTCGGCAGTGAGCCGCCGGGGGCGGCGGTGCTGGCCCAGCTTGAGACGCGCGGCGCCGTGTCGATGGCCACGCTGGTCAACTCCATGGCCCGGCGCGCCGACGGCGGCGGCGAGGCCCTGGTGCGCATCAAGGCGGTGGACGCCGCCTATCCGCTGGTCGGCGTCGTCGCCGTCGCGGGGGCGCCGTCGCTGCGGGCCGGACTGGCGCCGGATGCCGCCGGCCGGCCGGGAGTCGCCATCGAACCGTTGCTGGCCGACCGGCTGGGGCTCAGCATCGGCGATCCCATCGTCATCGGCCGCCTGACGGCCCGGGTCGGCGCCCTCATCACCGACGAACCGGACAAGGCCGGCACCGGCGTCGCCTTCGGGCCGCGCGTGCTGATGGACGAGGCGACACTCGCCGCCGCCGACCTCATCCAGCCGGGCAGTCTCGTTCAGCGCCTCGCCCGGCTCCGCCTCGCCGACGGCGCCACCGACGCTGCCGTCACCGCCGCCAAGACCGACATCACCGCGGCTTTTCCCGCCGCCGGCTGGCGCATTTCCACCCGCCTCAACGCCGCGCCGGGGCTAGAGCGCAACGTCGAACGCTTCTCGGAGTTCCTGACGCTGGTCGGGCTGACGGCGCTGGTGGTGGGCGGGGTTGGCGTCACCAACGCCGTCAAAGCGTTCATCGACCGCAAGCGGCGGGCCATCGCCACGCTGAAATCGCTCGGTGCCGAGGGCGGTTTCGTCGTCGGCGTCTATCTCGTCGTGCTGCTGGCCATCACGGCGGTGGGTGTGGCGATCGGTCTCCTTGTCGGCCTGCTGCCGCCGCTGCTGGCCGGCGGCGTCATTGCCCGCGCCTTCGATCTGCCGCTGCGCCTCGCCGTCTATCCGCGCGAGCTCGTGGTTGCCGCCCTCTACGGCTTTACCACGGCGCTGACCTTCGCGCTCTGGACGCTCGGGCGGGCGCACGACGTGCCAGCGAGCGCGCTGTTCCGGGCCGAGACGGCGGCGGACCGACGCTGGCCGCGCCGGCGCTACGGCGTCGCAGCGGCCGCGCTGGCGGCACTCCTGGTGACGCTGGCGTTGGCAACGGCCAGCGACCGCTTCGTCGCCGCCGTATTCGTCGTTGCCATGGCTGGCGTGTTCATCCTGCTCGTCGCCATCGCCCACGCCATCATGTGGGGTGCCCGCCAGCTGCCGACCGGCGGCCGGGCGGAACTGCGCCTCGCCATCCGCAACATCCACCGGCCGGGCGGCCTGACGCTGTCGGTGGTGCTGTCGCTCGGCCTCGGCTTGACGCTGATGGTGGCGCTGACGCTGATCGACATCGGCCTGCGCCACCAGCTGACGGCGGCGCTGCCCGAACGGGCGCCCAACGTCTTCGTGCTCGACATCCGTTCCGACGAGGCGCCGGCCTTTGCCAGGCTGGTCGAGGCGGCGGCGCCAGGGGCGGACCTCCAGAGCGTGCCGTTGCTGCGCGGCCGCATCACGGCGCTCAACGGCGTGCCGGTCGACCGCATCGAGGCACCGGAAGGGGCGCGCTGGGCGCTCGACGGCGATCGCGGCATCACCTCGTCGCCGGCGCTGCCGGCCAACTCGACGCTGGCCACCGGCACTTGGTGGCCGGCCGACTATGGCGGCGAGCCGCTGGTGTCGTTCGAGGACGAACTGGCGCGCAACCTTGGGCTCAAGGTTGGCGACAGCGTCGCCGTGTCGGTGCTGGGACGACCGATCATCGCCCGCATCGCCTCGACGCGGCACGTCGAATGGGCCTCGCTCGCCATCAACTTCGTCATGGTGTTCTCGCCCAACACCTTTGCCGGCGCCCCCTATTCGGTGCTGTCGACCATCGCGCTGGCCGGCGGTGGCGACCGGGCGGGCGAGGCGCGCCTCTTCAAGGCCATCGTCGACGCCTATCCGACGGCGACGGTGGTGCGCGTCAAGGACGTGCTGGCAACGCTCAACGACCTCGTCGGCACGCTGATCGTCGCCGTGCGGGCAGCCGCCTTGATCGCCCTCGTCGCCTCGGTGCTGGTATTGGCCGGGGCACTGGCCTCGGGCCATCGCCGCCGCCTCTACGACGCGGTACTGCTCAAGACGCTGGGGGCGACGCGGCGGCGCGTGCTGGCCGCCTTTGTTGCCGAATACGCCGCCCTCGGGCTGGTAACGGCGCTGTTCGCGCTCCTGGCCGGCGGCGCGGCGGCGACGGGCGTGCTCGTCGGCCTCATGAAGGTCGCGCCGGTGTTCGACCTCTGGGCCAGCCTCGGAGCGGTGGCGCTGGCGCTGGTGCTGACCGTGGGCCTGGGTCTGGCCGGCACCTGGCGGGTGCTCGGAGCCAAGGCGGCGCCGGTGCTCAGGAATCTTTAAATCTTTGTCATGTTTGGCCGCGGCGGGGCGCTGCCCCTTGAGCTTTGGCCGAGGGGCGCCCATATTCTTCCTTCGACAACGGGAGGGTAAAGCGCCTTCCCGTCACCAACGCGGATCCCAATCGGAAGGATTGAAGCCCAATGGCATTCCCTGAACGCAACGTCCCTACGGGCTATGGTTCCCGGACCGATACGGCGGAGATCGATCAGGGTCTCCGTTCCTACATGCTGAAGGTCTACAACTACATGACCATCGGCCTGGCGGTTACGGGCATCGTCGCCTACTTCTCCGGCAACGCTGCCGCCAACTGGCAGACCGGCGAACTGACAGCCTGGGGCCAGGCGATCTTCATGAGCCCGCTGCGCTGGGTGGTGATCTTCGCCCCGCTCGCCGCCGTGATGTTCCTGTCGTTCGGCATCCAGCGCCTGTCCATCGCCGCCGCCCAGGCGCTCTACTGGGTGTACGCCGCGCTGATGGGCCTGTCGCTGTCGTCGATCTTCCTGGTCTACACCGGTCAGTCGATCACCCAGGTGTTCTTCATCTCGGCCGCCTCGTTCGCCGCGCTCAGCCTTTACGGCTACACGACCAAGCGCGACCTTTCGGCCATGGGCTCGTTCCTGATCATGGGCCTGTTCGGCCTGATCATCGCCTCGCTGGTCAACCTGTTCATGCAGTCGTCGGCCTTCGAGTTCGCCATCTCGGTGATCGGTGTCGGCATCTTCGCCGGCCTCACCGCCTACGATACGCAGACGATCAAGGAAATGTACTTCGAGGGTGACGACGCCGGCACCGCCGGTCGCAAGGCCATCATGGGCGCGCTCAACCTCTACATGGACTTCATCAACCTGTTCATCATGCTGCTGCGTCTGGTGGGCGACCGCCGCTGACGGCCGAGCGATCCTGAAAACGAGAACGGCGCGGGACATTCCTGCGCCGTTTTTGTTTTGAACCGACCCGCCAATCGTGATTTGAATGCGGCGCCTTCAACCGATGCCGGATCATGCCGATGCTCAGCCTTCGTCCCGCCCGCCCTGGCGATATTGCCGCCATCACCGCCATCTACGCCGACGAAGTGCGGCACCGCACCGCCTCCTGGGAGCTGGAGGCGCCCGACGCCGCCGAGATGACGCGCCGCTTCGAGACCATCACCTCGGGGGGGTACCCCTATATCGTCGCCGAGGACGACGGCGTGCTCATGGGCTACGCCTATGCTAGCGCCTACCGGCCGCGCAAAGCCTACCGCTTCACCGTCGAGAACTCGATCTATGTGGCGCCGGCCGCTCAGGGACGCGGCGTCGGCCGGGCGTTGCTGCGGGCGCTGATGGACGCGTGCGCGGCGCGCGGCTATCGCCAGATGGTGGCGGTGATCGGCGACAGCGCCAACGCCGCCTCGCGCGGACTGCACGCCGCCTTGGGCTTCACGCTGATCGGCGTGGCGCCGGCGCTCGGCTACAAGAACGGCCGCTGGCTCGATCAGGTGCTGATGCAGGCGCCGCTCGGCGCGGGCGCCACCGGCGCGCCGGACGAGCTCAAGGGCTGAGCGGGCCGGTCACTCGGCCAGCTTGAGCAGCGCCTTGTCGAAGACGCGCAGCACCTGCGGCAGCTCGCTGCCGCGCTTCAGGATCAGGCCGCTCTGGGCGATGACGGCGTAGGCGCCCTGGCGGCGGGCCAGCTTGGGATTCTTCTCGATGCGGTAGAGCGGCAGTTCGGAGGTGCGGCGGAAGATCGAGAACACCGCCCGGTCGGCCAGGGTGTCGAGAGCGTAGTCGCGCCACTCGCCGGTTGCCACCATGCGGCCGTAGACCTTGAGGATGTCCATGAGCTCGCGGCGGTCGAAGGCGACGTAGGGCGTCGGCGGCCGGCCCGTTACGGCGGCGATCGGCGGGCGCTCCTGAGCCAGGCCGGCCGACAATCCGACCGACGGCGGGCTCACGAGCGCCAGATGGTTTTCGGGTGAGGCGGCTCCGTCAAGCTGTTCCGTCACGCGCGACCCTCCTGGGCAGTACTCTTCGGATGATCGAGATTGTCGCGGACCGGGCGAAAGATCAATGGCCAACGTGCCCTTGGCCGCCAAGCCGGCTTGCCGTTGGCTGGCGGCTTGACCGAGCAGGTCGTTGCCAGAAGCGTCACCGCTGCTCTAGGATGGTCGCCAACGGGACAGAGGGACGCCCATGCTCTATCGCTACAGTCGACGCCGGCCGGATGCGGCGCCACCGCCGACGCGGTTGGGCGATCATGTGCTGTCGGTGCTGCTGCCGGCGCTGGTGATCGGGCTCGGCGCTGCCCTGTCGCTGGGGCTGACCGGCGGCTTCGATGCTTTCGTCGGGCTGTGCTATGCCGTGGTGGGGGGACGATGAACGACAGGACCGCCGACCGGACACTCGATCTCAGGGGCCTGCTCTGCCCGCTACCGGTGCTGAAATCGCGCCGGGCGCTCAAGGCCATGCCGGCTGGCGCGCAGCTCACCGTCGACACCAGCGACCCCGTCGCTTCGATCGATCTGCCGCACTTCTGCCGCGAGGACGGTCATCGGCTGCTGGCGCTGGAACGGACCGATTTCGGCATGCGCTTCGTCATCGAGAAGGGCGCCTGATACGACAAGGGCGACGGCCTCGGCCGTCGCCCCGTCGGAATAGCGGATGGCAGAAACTCAGCGCGTCGGCACCGGGTGCGGGCCGCGATAGTCGTAGAAGCCGCGCTGCGTCTTGCGACCGAGCCAGCCGGCCTCGACGTATTTGACCAGCAGCGGACAAGGCCGGTACTTGCTGTCGGCGAGACCGTCGTGCAGCACCTGCATGATTGACAGGCAGGTGTCGAGGCCGATGAAATCGGCGAGCTGCAGCGGGCCCATGGGATGGTTGGCGCCGAGGCGCATGGCGGTGTCGATGGCGTCCACCGTGCCGACGCCTTCGTAGAGCGTGTAGATGGCCTCGTTGATCATCGGCAGCAGGATGCGGTTGACCATGAAGGCGGGGAAATCTTCCGACACGGCGATGGTCTTGCCGAGCCGGCCGACGAAGTTGCGGGCGGCCTCGAAGGTCTCGTCCTCGGTGGCGATGCCGCGCACCAGTTCGACGAGCTGCATCACCGGCACCGGATTCATGAAGTGAATGCCGATGAACCGCTCGGGACGGTCGGTGGAGGCGGCGAGGCGGGTGATGGAGATCGACGAGGTGTTGGTGCCGACGATGGCCGAAGGCTTGAGCGATGGGCAGAGCTGGGTCAGCATCTTGCGCTTGATCGTCTCGTTTTCGGTCACCGCTTCCATGACCAGATCGGTGTCGGCGAAATCGGCCAGGGCCGGCGCCGGCTTGATGCGGGCCAGGGTGGCGTTCATGACGTCTTCGTCGATCTTCTTGGCCGCCACCTGCCGCTGCAGGTTGGCCTTGACCGTCATCATGCCGGCTTCGATGCGTTCCTTGGACACGTCGTGCAGGCCGACGGTGAGGCCGGAGAGCGCACAGACATGGGCGATGCCAGCTCCCATCTGGCCCGCGCCCACAACACCGATCGACTTAATCTCGATCATTCTTTCCTCGATCCGTCAGGTGGTTCGGCGTGCAAAACCGCTTGTGACACAATACGTATCACCGCTTCCAGTCTCACCCAAGAGCTTTCGTGAGAGCGGGTACGATTTCAAAGAGATCTCCGACAATACCATAGTCGGCTACCTGGAAGATCGGGGCCTCCTCGTCCTTGTTGATGGCGACGATGACCTTCGAATCCTTCATGCCGGCAATGTGCTGGATGGCGCCGGAAATGCCGACGGCGATATAGAGGTCGGGAGAAACGGCCTTGCCGGTCTGGCCGACCTGCCAGTCGTTGGGGGCGTAGCCGGCGTCGACGGCGGCGCGCGAGGCGCCGATGGCGGCGCCGAGCCGGTCGGCGAGCGGCGTCAGCACGGCGTTGAAGTTCTCCGCCGAGGCAAGGGCCCGGCCACCGGAGACGACGACGCGGGCGGCGGCGAGCTCGGGGCGCGAACTTTCTGTGAGATGTTCGCCGACGAAGCGGCTGAAGCTGGTCACCGGCGCCACGGCGATGGCGTCGACGACCGCCTCGCCGGTGCCGTCGGCGGTGGCCTTGAAGGAGGCGGTGCGAACGGTGATAAGCTTGAGGGCGTCGCTGGAGCGCACGGTTTCGATGGCGTTGCCGGCGTAGGTCGGCCGCTCGAAGGTGTCGGGCGCGACGACGGCGATGATGTCGGACACCTGCATGACGTCGAGCAGGGCGGCGGCGCGCGGCAGGGCGCTCTTGGTGACGGCGTTGGACGGCGCCAGGATGGCGTCGTAGGCCGGCGCCAGCGCGACGATCAGCGCGGCGAGCGGCTCGGCGAGGTCGTGGGCGAGGCTGGCGTCGTCGGCGACCAGCACCTTGCCGACACCGGCGAGGCGGCGGGCGGCGGTGGCGGCCGCGCCGACGGTGTGACCGGCGACGAGCACGTGGATGTCGCCACCGATGGCGAGGGCGGCCGTCAGCGTCTTGCGCGTGGCGTCCTTGACCGTCTGGCCGTCATGTTCGGCGATGATGAGGGTCGTCATGGCTTTCTCCCGGTCGGTCACAGCACTTCGGCTTCGGTCTTGAGCTTGGCGATCAGTTCGTCGACCGAGCCGACGCGGATGCCGGCCTTGCGCGCCTTGGGATCGGCGGTCTTGAGCACGGTGAGGCGCGGGGTGATGTCGACGCCGAAATCGGCCGGGCTGCTGATGGCGATCGGCTTCTTCTTGGCCTTCATGATGTTGGGCAGCGAAGCATAGCGCGGTTCGTTGAGGCGCAGGTCGGCGGTGATGACGGCCGGCAGGTTGACGGCAACGGTCTGCAGACCGCCGTCGACTTCGCGCGTCACCTCGGCGGCGGTGCCGTCGATCACCACCTTGGAGGCGAAGGTCGCCTGCGGCCAGCCAAGCAGGGCGGCCAGCATCTGGCCGGTCTGGTTGCAGTCGTCGTCGATGGCCTGCTTGCCGAGGATGACGAGGCCGGGCGCCTCGGCGGCGACCACGGCCTTGAGCAGCTTGGCGACGGCCAGCGGTTCGACGGTGGCGTCGGTCTTGATGAGGATGCCGCGATCGGCGCCCATGGCGAGGGCGGTGCGCAGCGTGTCCTGGGCCTTGTCCGGGCCGATGGAAACGGCGATGATCTCGCTGGCCTTGCCGGCTTCCCGGAGGCGCAGCGCCTCCTCGACGGCGATCTCGTCGAACGGGTTCATCGACATCTTGACGTTGGCGAGGTCGACGCCCGAACCGTCGGCCTTGACGTGAACCTTGATGTTGTAGTCGACCACCCGCTTCACGGGCACCAGAATCTTCATCGCTGTAACGTCTCCGAGCGCCTGGACCGCGGCGGACCCGCGGTCTGTCGAGGCGTCATGCAACAGAGGGGGACATAGGGACAGACCCTAATGTCGACTTTTGTCCTCGTCAACGTGTCGCGCCGGCCGGTGCGACGGCGCGTTCGGCCGTCAGCGGGCGGTGAACGGGGCGATGAGGCGCTGGAGATAGTCGAGTTCGAGCGGCGGCCGGTTCGGGTCGGAATAGCGCCGCCGCAGTTCATCGAGCAGGCGGCGGGCCCGCTGGGCGTCGATTTCGCCGGGCAGCGTCGTCGTGTCGCCGCTATCGCTGCCGGGTTGACGCATGGGCCGACCGAGGGGGTCGGTGGCACCACGGCCGACCGTGCGGCCGGCGGCACCGGCGCCCTCGCTGGCGCGGGCGATGGCGCGCGCGCCCTGGCGCAGCGCCTCGACGGCCTTGCCCTGTTCGCCGAGCGCCGTTTCGGCATCGCCGTCGCCGAGCTGGCCCTCGGCCTCATGCATGGCCGAGCCGGCGTCGCCGAGCGGATCGCCGGGGTCGAGCCCCTGCTGGTGCAGGCTGTCGCGCAGCGCCTTCAGGGCGTCGGCGAGCGAGCGCTGCCGCGTGCCGAGATCGCGCAGGCTTTGCTCGTCGGCCTCGCCCTCGGGGCCGGTACGGCCGTCGGGCGTCAGGCGATGGGTATCGTTCATCAGGTCGAGCTGCCGGCGGATGAGGTCGGCGAGCTTGTCGAGGGCGGCGTCGGCCGGGCTCTTGCCGCCGTCCTGGCCATCACCGTTGCCGAACTTCAGATTGTCGAGCAGGTTGTCGAGTTCTGACAGCAGGTTCTTGGCCGCCTCACCATTGCCGAGTTCGGAGAGGTCCTTCAACCGGTCAAGCAGGCGGTCGAGATCGCCGGCGGTGACGGTCTGGGACGGGCCGGCTGGCCGGGTGAGGTCGGAGAGGCGGGAGGGGTTGTTGGCCGCCGTGCGGGCCAGCGCCTGCAAGTAGGCGCCGAGGGCGGCGCGCAGCTGTTCGGTCAGGCGGGCGATCTCCTCGGGCGAGGCGCCGTTCTGCAGCGCCTGCCGCAGTTCGGCCCGGGCCTGGCGCAGGCGTTCCTCGGCGTCGCTGGCGTCTCCCCCCTCGATGGCCAGGGCCATCGACCACATGAGATCGGCGGCGGCGCGCAAGTCGTCGTCGCTGCGGGCGTGGCGCAGGCTCTGGGACAGGACACGCAGGCCGATCATCGGCGCCACGTGGTCGAGATCGTCGGCCAAGAGGCCGCTCAGCGTGTCGATGGTGTTGGCGATCGAGCCGGCGCGGCGGCCGTCTTCGCTGAGGCGCAGCCGCTGTTCGGCCAGCGCCGCCGCCAGCGGCTTGGCGAACGGCCGGGCGGGCAGGATGATGTCGATCGGCTCTGAGCGGCCGTGCTGACCGTCGTCGTCGTCGGCCTCGAGGACAAGGCGGACGCGGGCGCCGGCCAAGGGGTGGGCCGAGAGGTCGGCGACGGTGATGGCCGTGCCCTCGGTCTTGCCGGGCAGGGCGAGCGGCGGCTCGGGCAGGCTGGCGAGCGGCCGGGCGGCGGCGGTGCCGGCGATCGGTTCGAAATGGGCGCGGGCGGCCACGACGCGGTAGTCGTCGCCGACGGCGTAGGCGAGGTGGAGCGCGCCCTTGGGCGTCGCCCCGGGCTCCTCGGTCAGGGCGATGGTCGGTGGTGCGTCGGCCACGGCGGCGATGGCGTAGCTGGCGACCGGCCGGTCGCCGCGGGTCACCACCAGTTGGCCCGACGGGCCGACGGTGGTTTCGAAGGCGGTGACGGGATCGTCGGTCGGGCCCTGGCGGGCGGGCGCCAGCACCGTTGCCGTGCCGTCATCGGCAATGAAGCGGGCGCCGGGGGAAGAAAAGCCGGCGGCGCGGATGGTGAGGCGGCTGCCGACCGGCACGCTGGCCGGTAGGGCAGCCTCGTCGGCGGCACTCGGCGCGGCGGCGAGCGCCCGTGGTGCCGCGCCGGTATAGGCGGGCGGCGACACCCAGACGTCGAGGCGGCCGGCGGTCTGCTGCACCATCGGCGGGCGGAAGGCGCGGACAAGCGGCGCCCAGGGGTCGTGACGGGCGGCAACCACGGCGACGATGACGGCGAGATAGACGGCGGCGCGCAGGGCGTAGGGATCGCGGCGGTCGAGGCGAGGCGACGGCGGGGCAGCTTTGAGCCGGGCGGCGGCGGCGCCAAGGCGGCGTTGGTGCGCCTGCCAGAGGGCGATGGCGACCGGACCGTCGGCGCCGCTGGCCGGTGTGTCCAGCAGCGAGGTCAGTGGTCGGTGGGGGAGCTGGCCACCGGCCTCGAGGCGGGCGATGGCGGCGCGGCGTTGGGGCCACGGCGTGAGGGCGGCCCGGACGGTGGCGGCCAGGCTCGCCAGCGCCAGAGCGACGACGACGGGCAGGCGGACGAAATCGGGCAGGCGCGACAGCACCTCGAGGGCGGCGAGGGCGTAGAGCGTGCCGGCCAGAGCGAGGGCCAGCGCGAGGCGCGGCCACAGCCCTTCCCAGTAGAGGGCGAAGGCAGCGCGACGCAGCGCCGGTCGCACGGCGCGCGGCGGCTCGCCAAGCTCGGGCGTGGCAGGCGGTTGCCCAGAAGCGGTCATCAGGCGGCGGGTCCTCGGTCTCTGGCGAAATTTTGCTTCGTTGCCACAATAGCGACCCAAGCCGCCGATTATAAGGCCGAAGGTTGACGTGGGGGCAAACGCTCCCGGGTCCGGTTTGACCTTTGCGACGGCCGGGGCCATCAGCTATCATCAGGTATCGAAATCCCAGTGCTGCTTCCAGGAAAAGTCAATTGACCAAGCTCACCGCCGTTCGCGGCTCTTTCGTGCGTCCGTCGGCCAGACGGCGCGGGCGCCTTGCGGCCGCCTGGCTGTTGCTGACCGGTCTTGTCGCCGCCGCGCCGGCCGCTGCCAACCCCTACCTTGTCGTCGACCTCAACAGCGGCGCCGTCCTGTCGGAACGGCAGAGCTTCGACCCCTGGTATCCGGCGTCGATCACCAAGCTGATGACCACCTACGTAACGCTGTCGGCCATGGCGGCCGGCGAGATCAAGGGCGATTCCGGTGTGGTGATGACGGCCGCCGCCGCCAAGCAGCCGCCTTCGAAGATGGGGTTCAAGCCGGGTACGGTGATCACCGTCGACACGGCGCTCAAGATCATCATGGTCAAGTCGGCCAATGACGTTGCCCAGGCCCTCGGCGAGCGCGTCGGCGGCAGTCTGCCGGCCTTCGTCGACCGCATGAACGCCGCCGCCCGTTCGCTCGGCATGACCGGCACGCACTACGCCAATGCCAACGGCCTGCCCGATCCTAACCAGTGGACGACGGCGCGCGACTACGCCGTGCTGGCGCGGGCGCTGCTCACCCGCTTTCCGGCCTATCGCGACATCTACCGCATCACGGCGCTGTCGCTCGGCGGCACCATCATCAAGAATCACAACAACCTTCTCGAGCGCTTCCCCGGTGCCGACGGCATGAAGACCGGCTTCATCTGCGCCGCCGGCTTCAACGTCGTCGCTTCCGCCAATCGCGACGGCCGGCAGGTGCTGGCGGTGGTGCTGGGCGGGGCCACGGCGCGGGCGCGCGACGAGCAGGCGGCCGGTCTCATCGAGGCGGCTTTCCGGGCGCCGGTGGCAGCGGGCCGTCCGAGCCTCGACACGCTGCGGCCGAGCGGGGCGGTGGCCACCAGCGTCGCCGACGTGCGCGACCTCGCCTGTCCCAAGCGCAAGGGCAAGCGGCCGGTCGGCGAGGACCTCGACGACGGCGCCGCGGCGGGCGACAGCCAGCAGGACAGCTTCCTGGTGCCGCGCTTCAAGGTGATGGATCCGGTGCCGATCTTCCTCGGCGGCGCCAGCGACATGCCCGATCCGCCCGTCGAGACCACGGCCACAGCCAGCGCGACCACCACCGCCACGGCAACGCCGGCCAGTGACGGCTCGGCCAAGCTGCCGCCCGCCGATCCCCGGCGCAAGAAGCGCAAGTGACCGGTCCGGACAGAGCTGCGAGAGGTTCCATGAACGAGATGCACAGCGGGCGGGCGTTGAAGCCCGCCATTCCGGTGACCGTGGTGACCGGCTTCCTCGGCGCCGGCAAGACGACGCTGATCAACCGGCTGGCCCAGGACCCGGCGCTGGCGGGGACCGGCTTCATCATCAACGAGTTCGGCGAGATCGGCATCGATCAGCTGCTGGTCGAGGCGGCGGCCGGCGAGGGCATTGTCGAACTGTCGTCGGGGTGCCTGTGCTGCACGGTGCGCGGCGAACTGGTGACGGCGCTGGAAAACTATCTGCGCGGTGTCGACAACGGCCGCATCGAGCATCTGACGCGCGTCGTCATCGAGACGACGGGGCTGGCCGATCCGGCGCCGGTGCTGCAGACCGTGCTCGCCCATCCCTATCTGTCGATCCGCTACCGTCTCGACGGCGTCGTCACCGTCGTCGACGCCCAGCACGGCGCTACCGAACTCGACGATCACGAGGAAGCGGTCAAGCAGGTGGCCATGGCCGACCGGCTGGTGCTGACCAAGACCGACCTCGTGGCCGAGCCGGGCCGGCTCGCGGCCCTCAGGGCGCGGCTTGTGGCGCTCAACCCCGGCGCCAGCCTGCTCGATGCGGCCGCGGGCGAGGCCAGCGCCGCGGCGCTCCTCGATTGCGGCCTTTACGATCCGACGACCAAGGTGCCGGACGTCGGCCGCTGGCTCAACGACGAAGCCTATGCCGACGCCGGACATGATCACCATCACGCTCATCATCATGAGCACGGCGACGACGATCACGACTGCGCCGGCGCGGCCTGCGACCATCCCTCGCACCACGACCACTCCCACGACGTCAACCGCCACGACGCCCGCATTCGCTCGTTCGCTCTTGCCGCCGACCGTTCGGTGCCGGCCGGGGCGCTCGAGATGTTCCTCGACCTGCTGCGCTCGGCGCACGGGCCGAAGCTCCTGCGCCTGAAGGGTATCGTCCGCCTCGCCGAGGACCAGGACCGGCCGATCGTCGTCCAGGGCGTGCAGGACGTGTTCTATCCGCCCGAACGGCTCGACCGCTGGCCGGGCCGCGACCGGCGCACCCGGCTGGTGTTCATCACCCGCGATCTGCCCGAAGAGGCGGTGCGGCGGTTGTTCGACGCCTTTGTCGGTGCCCTGTCGCCCGATACGCCCGACCGGGCCGCGTTGCTCGAGAACCCGCTGGTGCTGGCCGGCTTTACGCCGCCGTCGCAGCGGCGCTGAGGGCGAGTTATCCCCGTTGTTCACCGATGCGCACAATGGGGTGATTGACGGCCATTGCCGGAAAACCGGCGAATCTTGCAAGGGAGCGGCGTCGGGTCGCTAAAATGCTTTTCACCGCCTTCATGAAGTATTAACCGTACTGGCGCGATCGTCGGGGCGAGCTGCTGATCAGTTGGTATTGATGCGCGCCGATCGACTTCGATCGAAGGATGTCAAAAGTGCTGACCACTCTTGCCAAACCCGAGCCTTACTTGTTTTCTTTTGTCGATGGTGAAAGCGTGCTGGTGGTGCGGGTCATCGAATCCAGCCACGCCGCTGCTGTCGAGCGCTTCCGCGCCATGGGCAAGGCAGAACGCCGCCGGTCGGCGGTGACCCGTCTCGCCGGTCGCGATCGCGACCATGTGGTATCGTTTGCCGGCTGGTTTGAACGTTTCCTGCCGCGCTTCGGGCGCTCCCGCAAGTCGGAAGCCTGACCTCTGTCGGCGTGATCGGCCGTCGCCCCTCAGTTGGCGGCGAGGATGTCGATCAGCGCCGTTGCCTCCGGCGCATCCCAGCGCACACCGCCGTTGATCGCGGCGATCTGACAGCCCTTGCGGTCGAACAGCAGCGTGGCCGGCAGGCCGAAGGCGAGCCCGTTCTCCTTGATGGTCGAAAACAGCTGCATCTTGGGATCGCGATAGTCGGCAAGCCGCGTGGCGCCGATGTCGGCGAGGAAGCGCGCCGGCTTGTCGGAGAGGCCGACGTCGACGTTGACGGCGACGACGTTCACCTTGTCGCCGGCGAGGCCGGCCAGGCGGTCGAGGGCCGGCATCTCGGCTCGGCAGGGGGCGCACCAGGTGGCCCAGAGGTTGAGCAGCACCGGTTTGCCGGCAAAGTCGGCGAGCGCCGCCGGCGTACCATCGGCCTTGACGAAGGCAAGCGGGCCGAGATCGCGCGGCGGCTCGGCCGGCAGGAGAGCGGCGAACGGTCCGCCGACCCGGGCTTTCAGCGCTTTTGCCACCGCTGACGACGCCGCGCAGGTGCCGACGCCCTCGACATCCCCCCGTCCGGTCACGTATACGGCAGCAAGCGCCACCGCGCCGATGATCGCCGCCAGCCCCGCCAGACGGGGGAGCGATCGGTTTCGGCGACAGGTGTCCGGCATCGTCATGTTCCTCGGCTCTGGAGTTCGGCTATGAGCAACCGCATGTGGGGTGGCCGTTTTTCGGCGGGCCCGTCCGCCATCATGGAGGAGATCAACGCTTCCATCGACTTCGACCGGAAGCTTTATGCCCAGGACATCGCCGGGTCGAAGGCGCATGCCGCCATGCTGGCGCGCCAGGGCATCATCTCCGCCGATGACGCCGGCAAGATCGCCGAAGGCCTCGATGCGATCAAGGCCGAAATCGACGGTGGCACGTTCACCTTTTCGCGCGCCCTCGAAGACATCCACATGAACGTCGAGGCCCGGCTCAAGGAGCTGATCGGCCCGGCCGCCGGCCGCCTGCATACGGCGCGCTCGCGCAACGACCAGGTGGCCACCGATTTCCGCCTGTGGGTACGCGATGCGCTCGACCACCTCGACGACCAGCTCAAGGCGCTGATCGAGGCGCTGCTCAAGCGCGCTGCCGAGCACGCCGACACCGTCATGCCCGGCTTCACCCATCTGCAGTCGGCGCAGCCGGTGACCTTCGGCCATCACCTGATGGCCTACGTCGAGATGTTCGCCCGCGATCGCGGCCGCGTTCAGGACGCCCGCAAGCGCCTCAACGAATGCCCGCTCGGGGCGGCGGCGCTGGCCGGTACGTCGTTCCCCATCGACCGCTTCGCCACGGCGGCGGCGCTCGGCTTCGACCGGCCGACCGCCAACTCGCTCGACAGCGTGTCGGATCGTGATTTTGCCCTCGAGGCGCTGTCGGCCGGCGCCATCATCGCCGTGCACCTGTCGCGCTTTGCCGAGGAGATCGTCATCTGGTCGTCGGCGCAGTTCGGCTTCGTCCGCCTGTCCGACAGCTTCTCGACCGGCTCGTCGATCATGCCGCAGAAGCGCAACCCCGACGCCGCCGAACTGGTGCGTGCCAAGTCCGGCCGCATCATCGGCGACCTCAACGCCCTGCTGATCGTCATGAAGGGCCTGCCGCTCGCCTACCAGAAGGACATGCAGGAAGACAAGGAACAGGCGTTCGACGCGATCGAGAACCTGTCGCTCTGCCTCGAAGCCATGACCGGCATGGTCAGCGACCTCGCGCCCAACGTGGCGCGTCTGGCCGCCGCCGCCGGCTCGGGCTTTGCGACGGCCACCGATCTCGCCGACTATCTGGTGCGCGTGCTCGGTCTGCCGTTCCGCGAGGCGCACCACGTCACGGGCCGCCTGGTCGGCCTTGCCGCCGAACGCGGCATCGAACTGCACGAGATTCCGCTCGCCGACATGCAGGCCGAGCACGCCGGCATCACCGACGCGGTCTATGGCGTGCTGACGGTGGAAAACTCGGTCAGGAGCCGCGTCAGCTATGGCGGCACCAGTCCCGAGGGCGTGCGCGTCCAGATCGCACGCTGGCGCGGCCTCCTCGGCTGAGCGAAAGGCGGCAAGCCGTCGCCGTTGCGGCTTGCCAATCCGCCGGGGGCTGCTAGTTATAGCTGCGTTCCGCCGAACCCAGGCGGCGAACCCGTCAATGAAGGCCCGCGATGGCGTACCGTGTTCTTTCCGTCGTCCTGATCGTTCTGGCTCTGACCGGCTGCGGCCGCAAGGGCGAACTGGAAACGCCGAGCGCGGCGGCAGCCAAGGCGACCGCCACGGTGCCTTCCAACGATCCCGGCGCGCCGCCGCCGGCCGATCCCAAACCGAAACCGGACAAGCCGTTTATTCTCGATCCCCTGATCTGACGCTTCCGGAGTTGGGCACGTGCATCATTTTCAGTACCGTAACGGCGAACTTCACGCCGAAGACGTGAGCGTGGCTGCCATCGCGGCCGCGGTCGGCACGCCGGTCTACATCTATTCCTCGGCGACGCTGCGCCGCCATTACCAGGCCTTTGCCGGCGCCTTCACGGGCACGAAGACCGAAGTGTTCTTCGCCATGAAGGCCAACTCCAACCAGGCGGTGATCCGCACGCTGGCCGCCCTCGGCGCCGGTGCCGACGTCGTCTCCGAGGGCGAGCTGCGCCGGGCGCTGGCCGCCGGCATCCCCGCCGACAAGGTGGTGTTCTCCGGCGTCGCCAAGTCGGTGCGCGAGATCGAACTGGCGCTCAGCGTCGGCATCCGCTGCTTCAACGTCGAGAGCGAGCCGGAACTGCAGCGCGTCGCCGCCGTGGCCGAGCGGCTCGGCAAGGTGGCGCCGGTGTCCTTCCGCATCAACCCGGACGTCGACGCGCTGACCCACGCCAAGATTTCCACCGGCAAGAGCGAGAACAAGTTCGGCATTCCCTGGCAGGAGGCGCCGCGCGTCTACGGCGAGGCGGCCAAGCTCAAGTCGGTGCGCGTCACCGGCATCGACATGCACATCGGCTCGCAGATCACCGAGCTCGGCCCGTTCGACGCCGCCTTCGCCCGGCTGGGCGAACTGGTGCAGCGCCTGCGGGCCGACGGTCACGACATCGACCACATCGATCTCGGCGGCGGTCTCGGCATCCCCTACAAGGACGACAACGCGCCGCCGCCCGATCCGGCCGCCTATGCCGCCGTGGTCCGGCGCCACACCGAGGCGCTCGGCTGCTCGGTGCTGCTTGAGCCGGGCCGGCTGATCGTCGGCAACGCCGGCATCCTGGTTACCGAAGTGCAGTACGTGAAGCGCGGCGCCGCCAAGACCTTCGTCATCGTCGACGCCGGCATGAACGATCTCATCCGGCCGACGCTCTACGAGGCGTTTCACGTCGTCCGTCCGGTTGTCGAGCGGGCGCCGGGCGCCGCCCACGAGCTGGTCGACGTCGTCGGCCCGGTGTGCGAGACCGGCGACTATCTGGCGCTGTCGCGCACCATGCCCAAGCTGCGGCAGGGCGAGCTGGTGGCGGTGTTCTCGGCCGGTGCCTACGGCGCCGTGCAGGCTGGCACCTACAACTCGCGTCTGCTGGTGCCCGAGGTGCTGGTGGACGGCGAGCGCTGGGCGGTGATCCGGCCGCGCCGCAGTTTCGAGGAGCTGATCGGCCTCGACGTCGTGCCCGACTGGCTGCGCTGAGGGCAGGCTGCACAAGCTTTGGGCTCGCGCTGGCGACCCGGCTTTGCCAAGTTGAGGCAATTGCCGTCGTCGTCATCGAATAGCGAGCCGCCTTGACCGCTGTCGCCCCTTCTCCGCCGTCCGCGCCGCTGCAGCGGGCGCGCGGCCACGCCCGCGTCGGCTTCGTCCAGCGCCAGATCAACGGCGCGATGGCGACGCGGCTTGGCGATCTGTTTCAGGATGGAGCCTGCAAGGTGCGGCTGCCGCGCGTCCATGACGACGGCGGGCCGGTAGCGGTGCTGATCAACACCGCCGGTGGCATCACCGGTGGCGACGAACTCCTCTACGAGGCCACATGGGGGGCGGGTACGCGCGCCACGCTGACCTCGCAGGCGGCCGAGCGCATCTACCGCCGCTCGCACGGCGTCGGCCGCATCGTCAACCGCCTGACCGTCGGCGCCGGCGCCGTGGCCCACTGGCTGCCGCAGGAAACCATCATCTTCGACCGCGCCGCTCTCGGCCGCCGTCTCGACATCGACATGGCCACCGACGCCAGCCTGATCGCCGTCGAGGCGATCGTGCTCGGCCGTACGGCCATGGGGGAAGAGGTGCGCGACATCAGGCTCGACGACCAGTGGCGGCTGCGGCGCGGCGGCCGGCTCGTCTACGCCGACGCGCTGCGGCTTGACGGCGACAGCTTCACCGTGTTGCAGGGTGGCGCCACCGGTGGCGGCGCCCGCGCCTTCGCCTCGCTGCTGGTGGTGGAAGCGGCGGCCGCGGACCGGCTCGATGCGGTGCGCGACCTCATCGCCGCCCGCTTGGCGGCGGGCGGTGGCGAGGGCGGGGCCAGCGCTTTCGACGGTCTCCTGTCAATACGCTTAATGACGCAGGACGGCCGCGCCCTGCGCGCTATAGTCGAGCCACTTGTCGAACATCTGACCGGTCAGGCGCTGCCGCGCGCCTGGTCGGTGTGAGGGCGATCTTGCAATGGCCATTCCCGCCGCGTCGGCCGCGTGGCAGGATGGGCCCCGGCCGCTACGGCCGGTCGAACCCAGGCACCGAGGACGGACATGAACCTGACGCCACGTGAAAAGGACAAGCTGCTGGTCTCGCTCGCCGCCATGGTGGCGCGCAATCGTCTGGCCCGCGGCGTCAAGCTCAACCACCCGGAAGCGGTGGCGCTGATCACCGACTTCGTGGTCGAAGGCGCGCGCGATGGCCGAACGGTGGCCGAACTGATGGCCGAGGGCGCCAAGGTGCTGACGCGCGAGCAGGTGATGGACGGCATCGCCGAGATGATTCACGACGTGCAGGTCGAGGCCACCTTCCCCGACGGCACCAAGCTGGTCACCGTTCACGAACCGATCCGGTGAGGAGAAGACCATGATCCCTGGTGAAGTCATCGCCGCCGCTGGCGATATCGAGCTCAACGCCGGCCAGCCGACGCTGACCCTTGAGGTCGCCAACACCGGCGACCGGCCGGTGCAGGTCGGCAGCCACTACCATTTCGCCGAGACCAACCCGGCGCTGGCCTTCGACCGCGCCAAGGCGCGCGGCTGGCGCCTCGACATTCCGGCCGGCACGGCGGTGCGTTTCGAGCCCGGTCAAAGCCGGTCGGTGACGCTGGTGCCGTTCGCCGGCAAGCGCGAAGTCTATGGCTTCCGCCAGGCCGTGATGGGGCGACTGTGAAGATAATATATAAGGTGACATGGCCAAATGGGAAAATATATGTAGGGTCTGATTTGACAGATACTATTTCCTATTTTGGAAGCCCTTCGAACTCGATAATCGAGCGCGATTTTCCGACAAGAGAGTCCCGCCGAGATATGACAATCCGCCGAGAGGTAATATGGGAATCTGACACGGCTACCGACCAAGAGGTCAGGCGACTAGAGAACGAATACATTGTAAGTCTTTGTTCGAATGATCCGTCGGTCGGCTATAACCAAATTCCCAAATTCCGCAAGAAGAACAATGACACCACCTAGTTCCCAGGTCGTGTGATGAAAAGTAGGAGTTGATCTTTGCGAACCAACTGTGCGTTTCGAGCCCGGTCAGAGCCGGTCGGTGACGCTGGTGCCGTTCGCCGGCAAGCGCGAAGTCTATGGCTTCCGCCAGGCCGTGATGGGCAAGCTCTGAATCCGTCCCCGATTTCCGACCGGAACGACCGTTCCCGGAGTGCATGAATGTCCTACCGCATTTCCCGCGCCGCCTATGCCGACATGTTCGGCCCCACCGTCGGCGACAAGGTCCGGCTCGCCGATACCGAACTCGTCGTCAAGGTTGAACAGGACTTCACCATCTACGGCGAAGAGGTGAAGTTCGGTGGCGGCAAGGTCATTCGCGACGGCATGGGCCAGAGCCAGGTGAGCCGCGCGGCGGGGGCGGTCGACACCGTCATCACCAACGCGCTGATCATCGACCACTGGGGCATCGTCAAGGCCGACGTCGGCCTCAAGGACGGCCGCATCGCCGCCATCGGCAAGGCGGGCAATCCCGACGTTCAGCCCGGCGTCGGCATCATCATCGGGCCGGGTACCGAGATCATCGCCGGCGAGGGCAAGATCCTGACGGCCGGCGCGCTTGACACCCACATTCACTTCATCTGCCCGCAGCAGGTGGACGAGGCGCTTTACGCCGGCATCACCACCATGCTGGGCGGCGGCACCGGCCCGGCCACCGGCACGGCGGCCACCACCTGCACGCCGGGGCCGTGGCATCTCGCCCGCATGATCGAGGCGGCCGAGGGGCTGCCGATGAACCTCGCCTTCACCGGCAAGGGCAACGCGGCCTTGCCCGAGGCGCTGGTCGAGCAGGTCAAGGCCGGCGCCGCCGGTCTCAAGCTGCACGAGGACTGGGGCACGACGCCGGCGGCCATCGACAACTGTCTGGCGGTGGCCGACGACTACGACGTGCAGGTGATGATTCACACTGACACGCTCAACGAATCGGGCTTCGTCGAGGACACCATCGCCGCCTTCAAGGGCCGCACCATCCACGCCTATCACAGCGAGGGCGCCGGCGGCGGCCACGCCCCCGACATCATCCGCGTCGCCGCCTTCCCCAACGTGCTGCCGTCGTCGACCAATCCGACGCGGCCCTATACGCGCAACACGCTCGACGAACACCTCGACATGCTGATGGTCTGCCATCACCTCGACGGCTCGATCCCCGAGGACGTGGCGTTCGCCGAAAGCCGCATCCGCCGTGAGACGATCGCCGCCGAGGACATCCTGCACGACCTTGGCGCCTTCTCGATCATTTCCTCGGACAGTCAGGCCATGGGCCGCATCGGCGAGGTGGTGATCCGCACCTTCCAAACGGCGCACAAGATGAAGGTGCAGCGCGGGGCCCTGCCCGAGGACGTCGGCACCGGCGCCGACAATTTCCGCGTCAAGCGCTACATCGCCAAGGTGACGATCAACCCGGCCATCGCGCAAGGGCTGGCCAAGCACGTCGGTTCGGTGGAGGTCGGCAAGCTCGCCGACCTCGTGCTGTGGACGCCAGCCTTCTTCGGGGTGAAGCCCGACCTCGTCCTCAAGATGGGCACCATCGCCGCCGCCGCCATGGGCGACCCCAACGCCTCGATCCCGACGCCGCAGCCGGTGCACTACCGGCCGATGTTCGGCGCTTTCGGCAAGGCGATGACGCGCTCGTCCGTCACCT
>CALMMQ010000098.1 GCA_937868725.1 uncultured Pleomorphomonas sp. | reverse complement strand
TCGCCAACAAGGCCGAGGCGCTGGCGCTCTACGAGACGGAGGATTTCGAGGAAGCCCTGACGAAGATTTCGCAGGATTGCCGGCTTGCAGCCGTGACGATGAGCGAGGAAGGTTCGGTGATCCTGACCAAGGGCGAGCGGACCAAGGTGGAGGCGATCAGCATTCCCGGCGTCGTCGACACGACGGGCGCGGGCGATCTTTACGCGGCCGGCTTCCTCTATGGCTATACGGCCGGACGTTCCCTTGCCGATTGCGGCCGTTTCGGCAGCCTTGCCGCCGGCCTCGTCATCCAGCAGGTCGGCCCCCGCCCGCTGCAGTCGCTCGCGGTGGAAGCCAGGAAGGTCGGGCTTCTCTAGTTTTTCGCAATTCCGGACGCAAAACCGCTGCGCACTTTGCTGGAATTGCTCCAGGCCCTACTTGAAGGCTTCGCCCGGATAGGCGCCCCAGATCTCGTTCTGCGAGACCCAGCCGGCCGTGCCGTCCGCTTCGGCGCGGCACCAGTCACCGTTGCATTCGCCGACCTTGACGACGACGCCGGGCTGGATTTTTGCGATGACCGCCGAATTTCCCATGGCGTCGCGGCGCATGTTGACGAAAATGCCCTCGCCCTTGCCGCGCATCCACGGCGCGGTGACGGCCGTGCGCTCGCCTGATAGCAGCGCCTGGTTGACCCAGCCTTCCGTGCCGTCGGCATCGCGGATGCGGCGCCAGTTGTCGTATTCTTGGATGATCTCGACCGGCACGCCGGACTTGAGATAACGCCAGGCCACGGCATAATCGACGCTGGGGCCGACGCGCAGGTTGACGCTCTTCGCCTTGAGGCTGACGAAGCGCGGCAACGGCAAGCCGCTCGGCCCCTTGGCCGCCTGGGCATGGGCGAACTGGACGCCCGCGACGGAGACGAGGATGCCCGCAAGGGCGGCGAGACTGAGACGCACGACAAGGTTACGCATGGAAAAGATCCGCACACATTTAGGAAGGGCGTCAAACTGCCGGACCGGCGCAAAGCGGCAAATCGCGGGGACCGCCAAAGAGGGCGGATTGTCTTCGCGACCGGGTCTGGTAGAAAATGCCCCTGATGAAGCAATCCTTGCCCAACTTGGTTAAGGACCCGTCAACAGGACGCCGGAACATCCCATGACGCAGAAGAAAAAACCGAAGGTCTATATCACCCGCCGCCTGCCCGAGGTGGTGGAGACCCGGATGCGCGAACTGTTCGACGCAGAACTCAACATCGACGACACGCCGCGCAGCCAGCCGGAACTCGTCGCCGCCGTCAAATCGGCCGACGTTCTGGTGCCGACGCTGACGGACCGGATCGACGCCGCGCTCATCGAGCAGGCCGGGCCGCAACTGAAGCTGATCGCCTGCTTTTCCAACGGTGTCGACAATGTCGACGTGGAAGCGGCGGCCAAACGCGGCATCACCGTCACCAACACGCCGAACGTGCTCACCGAGGACACGGCCGACATGACGATGGCGCTGATCCTCGCCGCCCCGCGCCGGCTGGCCGAAGGTGCGCGCATCCTGACGGACCGCAAGGGCGAATGGGCCGGCTGGTCGCCGACCTGGATGCTCGGCCGCCGCATCTGGGGCAAGCGCCTCGGCATCATCGGCATGGGCCGCATCGGCACCGCCGTCGCCAAGCGCGCCAAGGCCTTCGGCCTGTCCATCCACTACCATAACCGCAACCGCGTACGCCCGGACACGGAAGACGCGCTGGAAGCGACCTATTGGGACAGCCTCGACCAGATGCTGGCGCGCGTCGACATCGTCTCGGTCAACTGCCCCTCGACGCCCGCCACCTTCCACCTGCTCTCGGCCCGCCGGCTCGAGCTGATGCAGCCGACGAGCTACATCGTCAACACGGCGCGCGGCGGCATCATCGACGAGACGGCGCTGATCAAGTGCCTGCGCGAAGGCAAGATCGCCGGCGCCGGCCTCGACGTCTTCGAGAACGAGCCGTCGGTCAACCCGAAGCTGCTGAAGCTCGCCGCCGAGGGCAAGGTCGTGCTGCTGCCACACATGAGTTCGGCAACGCTCGAAGGCCGCGTCGACATGGGCGAGAAGGTCGTCATCAACATCCGCACCTTCTTCGACGGCCACCG
>CALMMQ010000097.1 GCA_937868725.1 uncultured Pleomorphomonas sp. | reverse complement strand
CCCCGCCGGCGCTGCCCGAGTCCCTGCGAGCGGCGGCGGTACGGGCGGCAAGGTCGGTGGCGTCGGCTTCGCTAAGCCCGCCCTCGATGAGCTTGCGCCTGTATTCCTGCTCGTTGAACTCGTTCTGCATCTAATCTCCCTCCTAGCATACTGCCCGGCCGTGGCCGGGCCTGGCCTTACTGGCCGCCGCCTGGCGCTTTGGTGTCCAGGTATTCGATTTCCTCGGCGATGAAATCGAACCCGTATTCGGTCTTGCCGTCCTTCTCGTACTTCGTCGGCTCGATGCGGCCCTGGACGAACACCTTGGAGCCTTTGCCCAGGTACTTGCCCGCGTTCTCGGCCAGGCCGCCGAACGACTTGATGCGGAAGAAGTCCGTCTGCTCCTGCTTCGCACCGGCTGCGTTGCGCCACACGCGATTGACAGCCAGGTCGAAAACGGCGCGGGCGCTGTTTTCGCTATGGCGAACGTCGGTATCGCGGGTAAGATTACCGATAAACTGGAACAGGTTGTGGCTCATTCGTCATGCTCCTTTCGCTAATGGAGTCGTCAGTTTAGCTAAACCTGCGTCCGTGGTCAAGAACTTTAGCGGCTAAAATTTTCTGCCGCCCGCACCGAGAAGGCATACGGGCCTTGTACAACTACATCTTCTTCACGAACGTGCTCCGGCTGCTCGATGAGCGGCACATGACGAAAAAGGAGCTATCGGACAGGTCGGGGGTTTCGATCTCCTTCCTGTCCGATCTCACTACTGGCAAAGCCAACCCCTCCCTAAAGGTGATGGAGGACATTGCGCAGGCCCTTGAAACTCCCCTGCCGCTCCTGCTTGAATCGACCGACCTGGACAAAGAAGCCCTTGACACCCTGGCCGGCGGCAAGGCACCCCGAAGCCTGCCGCCAGGCTTCGAGCGCGTGGCGGCCGTGCTGCCAGAACACCAGGCGTTCATCGTCAAGAAGTGGGGCGAAGCGACAAGGAAGAAACTTAGAGGGAGTTGACGCCAGGATGTGAGAAGGGAAGGGAAGCGGCGCGGAACTGAGCCACAAGAGCCAGCCAAGTTTTAGCCGCTAAAGCCCGCCGGGGTGGCTCAACCCCCGGACAACCCATAACGCAAACGCCACGGGTTCGGCGCGAGGGCGCACGGAGCATGCGCCGCGTTGTCGCCTCTTTCGCCCCTGCAATCCGCGATGCAACGTCGCGGCCGAAGTCACCCTTGTGCGCTTCGGTGTTGCGGTCGAACTTAGTTCGATATATCGTATGAACCTGTGTAGAATGCGCGAAACGCAACGGCATACAGGGCATACGGAATGACCGACCAGAAACCAGAACACAACAGCATCAAGGAACGGGCGAAGAAGAAGCTCGAACGCGACATGGGGCCGGAGCTGCTGGCCGCCCTCAACGATCCCAAGACCGTTGAAATCATGCTCAACGCGGACGGCAAGCTCTGGCTCGAACGCCTGGGCGAGCCGATGAAGTGCATCGGCACGCTGCGCGTCGCGCAGGCGCAAGCCATCATCGAAACCATCGCGGGCTACCACGGCAAGGAAGTCACGCGCTCCAAGCCGATCCTGGAAGGCGAGCTGCCCCTTGATGGCAGTCGCTTCGCCGGCCAGCTCCCGCCGGTTGTGCCCGCACCCACCTTCGCCATTCGGAAGAAGGCCGTCGCCATCTTCACGCTCGATCAGTACGTCGAACGCGGAATCATGACCGCGCCGCAGCGCGAGGCATTGATTGCAGCGGTGCGCGCGCACCGGAACATCCTTGTGATCGGCGGCACCGGCTCGGGCAAGACCACGCTGGTGAACGCGATCATCAACGAGATGGTGATTCAAGACCCGACCGAGCGGGTTTTCATCATCGAGGACACCGGCGAAATCCAGTGCGCCGCCGAGAACTACGTCCAGTACCACACCAGCATCGACGTGAACATGACGGCGCTGCTGAAAACCACCCTCCGCATGCGCCCCGACCGAATCCTGGTCGGCGAGGTGCGCGGCCCCGAAGCCCTTGATCTGTTGATGGCCTGGAACACCGGGCACGAAGGAGGTGCTGCAACCCTGCACGCAAACAACGCCAAAGCTGGATTGGATCGGCTCGCCATGCTCATCAGCATGCACCCCGATTCCCCGAAACCCATTGAACCGCTTATCGGCGAGGCGGTTCACGTGGTTGTTCATATCGCCCGCGTCGAAGGCTCGCGGCGCATCCAGGAAATCTTGGAGGTTTCCGGGTTCGCCAACGGCCAGTACATCACCAAAACCCTCTGACTAGGAGTTACGACCAATGCAAGCAACCTTCCCGGCATTCCGCCTCAACCGCAACGCCCTGTTCTACATGGGCCTCTTCGCCCTCCTGGCGTTCTTCCTGCTGGCCCCCCAGCACGCATTCGCCTCCGAGGGCACCGGCGGCTCTCTGCCGTATGAGAGCTGGCTGACCAACCTCCGCAACTCCGTCACCGGCCCGGTGGCCTTCGCGCTGTCGATCATCGGCATCGTGGTCGCCGGCGGCATCCTGATCTTCGGCGGCGAACTCAACGGCTTCTTCCGCACGTTGATCTTCATCGTCCTGGTCATGGCCCTGCTGGTCGGCGCGCAGAACATGATGAGCACGTTCTTCGGCCGTGGCGCGGAAATCGCCGCCCTGACCGATGGCGCGCTGCACCAGGTCAAGGTCGCCGCGCTGGACGTGGCCGGCTTCCCCGGCGAAGCCGTCATGCGCTGGGCCGAGCGCGGCCACATCGCGGGGTAAGTCATGGCTCTGCGCGCGATCCCCATCCGTAGGGCCGGCAACCGAGAAAACCTGTTCATGGGCGGGGATCGTGAGCTGGTGATGTTCTCGGGCCTGCTGGCCGGCGCGCTGATTTTCAGCGCCCAAGAAGTGAGGGCAACGGTGTTCGGCATCGCCTTGTGGTTCGGCGCGCTCTTCGCGCTGCGCCTCATGGCGAAGGCCGATCCGAAGCTGCGACACGTGTACCTGCGGCACCGCCGGTACAAGCCGTACTACCCGGCTCGCAGCACGCCCTTCCGTGACAACACGCCGAGTCAAGGGAAGCAATACAAATGATCGAAGCAATCGCAATTGCCATTGCTGTGCTCGGTGCGGTTCTGTTGCTCATCCTCTTTGCCCGCATCCGGGCTGTCGATGCCGAGCTGAAGCTCAAGAAGCATCGCGCCAAGGATGCCGGCCTGGCCGATCTGCTCAATTACGCCGCCGTGGTCGATGACGGCGTGATCGTGGGCAAGAACGGCTCCTTTATGGCCGCCTGGCTGTACAAGGGGGATGACAACGCCAGCAGCACCGAGGAACAGCGGGAAATGGTGTCGTTCCGCATCAACCAGGCCCTGGCGGGCCTGGGGAACGGCTGGATGGTGCATGTCGATGCTGTGCGTCGGCCTGCGCCGAACTACTCGGAGCGGGGCGTGTCATCGTTCCCCGACTCCGTTTCCTTCGCCATTGACGAGGAACGCCGGCGCTTGTTCGAGGGCCTGGGCGCGATGTTCGAGGGCTACTTTGTCCTGACCGTCACGTGGTTCCCGCCAGTGCTGGCCCAGCGCAAGTTTGTCGAACTCATGTTCGATGACGATGCGGTGGCTCCCGACCATACGGCGCGCACTACGGGCCTGATTGCGCAGTTCAAGCGCGAGATCACCAGCCTGGAATCGCGCCTGTCCTCGGCGGTCAAGATGACGCGCCTGCGCGGCCAAAAAGTCGTGTCGGAAGAGGGCAGGGAAGTCACGCACGATGACTTCCTGAGCTGGTTGCAGTTCTGCGTGACGGGCCTCCATCACCCGGTCATGCTGCCCAGCAATCCGATGTACCTCGATGCGGTAATCGGCGGGCAAGAGCTGTGGGGCGGCGTCGTGCCCAAGATCGGGCGCAAGTTCATCCAGGTGGTCGCCATCGAAGGCTTCCCCTTGGAGTCAACGCCTGGGGTGCTCTCGGCCCTGGCCGAGCTGCCCAGCGAATACCGCTGGTCGAGCCGCTTCATCTTCATGGATCAGCACGAGTCCTTGAAGCACCTGGACAAGTTCCGCAAGAAGTGGAAGCAGAAGATTCGCGGCTTCTTCGATCAGGTGTTCAACACGAATACCGGCTCGATCAACCAGGACGCGGCCGCGATGGTCGGCGACGCCGAGGCGGCCATCGCCGAGGTCAACAGCGGCTTGGTGGCGGCCGGCTACTACACCAGCGTGGTCGTGCTGATGGACGAGGATCGGGAGCGCCTGGCGGCCTCCGCGCTCCTGGTCGAGAAGGCCGTCAACCGCCTGGCCTTCGCGGCCCGTATCGAGACGATCAACACGCTCGATGCGTACCTGGGCAGCTTGCCCGGCCACGGCGTCGAGAACGTGCGCCGGCCGCTCATCAACACGATGAACCTGGCCGACCTGCTGCCGACAAGCTCGATCTGGACGGGCAGCGCCACGGCTCCGTGCCCGATGTACCCGCCGCTGTCGCCGGCGCTCATGCACTGCGTGACGGTGGGCGCTACGCCGTTCCGCCTGAACCTGCACGTGCGCGACCTGGGCCACACCTTCATGTTCGGCCCGACCGGCGCAGGCAAATCGACGCACCTGGGCATCATCGCCGCGCAGCTCCGTCGCTACGCCGGCATGTCGATCTACGCCTTCGACAAGGGCATGTCGATGTACCCACTCGCGGCCGGCATCCGCGCGGCCACGAAGGGCAAGAGCGGCCTGCATTTCACGGTGGCCGCCGACGATGACCGCCTGGCGTTCTGCCCGCTCCAGTTCCTCGAAACGAAGGGGGATAGGGCCTGGGCGATGGAGTGGATCGACACCATCCTGGCGTTGAACGGCGTCAACACCACGCCGGCGCAGCGCAACGAGATCGGCAACGCGATCATGAGCATGCACGCCAGCGGCGCGCGCACGCTCTCCGAGTTCTCGGTGACGATTCAGGACGAGGCGATCCGCGAGGCCATCAAGCAGTACACGGTGGACGGCTCGATGGGCCACCTGCTCGACGCCGAAGAGGACGGCCTGTCGCTGTCCGACTTCACGGTGTTCGAGATCGAAGAGCTGATGAACCTGGGCGAGAAGTTCGCGCTGCCGGTGCTGCTCTACCTGTTCCGCCGCATCGAGCGCGCACTGAAAGGCCAGCCCTCCGTCATCATCCTGGACGAAGCCTGGTTGATGCTGGGCCACCCCGCGTTCCGCGCCAAGATCAGGGAATGGCTCAAGGTGCTGCGCAAGGCCAACTGCCTTGTGCTGATGGCGACGCAAAGCCTCTCCGACGCGGCCAACTCGGGCATCTTGGACGTGATCGTGGAATCGACCGCGACCAAGATTTTCCTGCCCAACGTCTACGCCAGGGATGAGGACACATCGGCGCTCTATCGCCGTATGGGCCTCAACGCGCGTCAGATCGAAATCCTGGCGACTGCCATTCCGAAGCGTCAGTACTACTACGTCTCGGAGAACGGCCGCCGTCTCTATGACCTTGCCCTGGGGCCGATGGCCCTGGCCTTCGTCGGTGCGTCCGACAAGGAATCGGTCGCCACCATCAAGAGCCTCGAAGCCAAGTTCGGCCACGAATGGGTGCATGAGTGGCTGGCCGGCCGTGGGCTGAATCTCAACGACTACCTGGAGGCCGCATGAGCATCGCCGACACCCTCAAGGGCTTGATCTTCAAGAAGCCCGCCAACTCCGCCGAGCCGCGCGATCCGCGCCGCTCGAAGGAACCGCTCGCCGGCGGCCGCCGTGCGGGCGAGGCCGAGAACCCCTACCTGGCCGCGCGCCGCACCTGGAACGATCACGTGGGCGGCGTCGTCTCGCAGCGCCAAACCTGGCAGGTGATCGGCATCCTGTCGCTGTTGATCGCGCTGGCCGGCGTGGGTGGCGTGATCCACATCGGCAGCCAGTCGAAGTTCATCCCCTACGTGGTCGAGGTGGACAAGCTGGGCCAGACGGTGGCCGCCGGCCCGGTGCAGGCCGCAGGGAAGGCCGATCCGCGTGTCATCCACGCCGCCGTTGCGGACTGGATGAGCTGCGCGCGCATGGTGTCGCCTGACGTGGCCTTGCAGCGCAAGTGCGTGTTCAAGGCGTACTCGATGCTCGCCCCCAACGATCCGGCGACGCCAAAGATGAACGAGTGGTTGAACGGCACGCCCGATTCCAGCCCGTTCAAGCGCGCCGAGAAGGAAATGGTCAGCGTCGAGATCAAGACCGTCATCCCGCAAACGCCCGACACCTGGCAAGTCGAGTGGGTGGAAACCACGCGCGACCGCCAAGGCACGCTGAAAGGTCAGCCCGTCACCTGGCGCGCGCTCGTGACTACCTACATCGCCGAGGTCACGCCCAACACCACCGATGAGCAACTGCGGAACAACCCGTTGAGCATCTACGTGCGTGATTACTCCTGGTCCCGCATCCAATGAATTCGAGGTCATCCACCATGAAGAAAACCCTCTCCGCTTTGATCGTGGGCGCTGCTGTGGCGGTGCCCTCCCTGGCTCTGGCCGCCCCTGGCGACGACATTGCCGACAAGTATTTCAACAAGACCAACCCGACGCTGACCGCTCAAGAGCGCGCGGCGCTCGCCATCGCCAAACGGTGGGAAGCGGGGTCGGCGACCGGCATCAAGCCGGTGGCCGGCTCGGGCGGTGCCATCAAGTTCGTGTACGGCGCGCAGCAGCCGAGCATCGTTTGCGCGGTGCTCCAGGTGTGCGACGTGGCCTTGCAGCCCGGCGAACAAGTGAACTCGATCAACCTGGGCGACACGGCCAGGTGGACGGTGGAACCGGCCATCACCGGCAGCGGCGCGACCGAGGTTCAGCACCTCATCATCAAGCCGATGGACGTGGGCCTCGAAACCAGCCTGGTTGTGACCACGAACCGCCGCAGCTACCACTTCCGCCTGCGCTCGCATCGCACCGAGTACATGCCGCAAGTCTCGTTCACGTACCCCGAGGAAGCGCAAGCCAAGTGGGACGCGATCCAGCGCCGCGAGAAGCAGGAACGCACCGACAACACCCTGCCGGCGACGGGCGAGTACCTGGGCGATCTCTCGTTCGACTATGAGCTGTCCGGGTCGGCGAGCTGGAAGCCTGTGCGCGTCTACAACGATGGCCGCAAGACCATCATCGAAATGCCCGGCACGATGCAGCAGACCGAAGCGCCGACGCTCCTGGTCGTGCGCAAAGAGGGCGGCTTGTTCACCGACGACGAAACGGTGCTGGTCAATTACCGCGTGCAGGGCAATCGCTACATCGTGGACACGGTGTTTGATCGCGCGATCCTGATTGCCGGTGTTGGCAGCAGCCAAGACCGCGTGACCATCAGCCGGAGGAAGTGACCATGCGCAAGATCGTCTCTCTCGCGCTGCTCGCCCTCGCCCTGGGCCTCGGCGGCTGCGCAACCACCAGCCAGTACGGCAACTTCGTCCAGTCGGCCGCGCTCGATCAGCAGAAGCTCGCCACCGACGCGGTGCAGCAGCTCGCCACGCTGTACGCGCCGGCGCGCACGCGCCTGGAGCTGCAACAGCCGACGCCCGATCCGTTCGGCCAGGCGCTCGTCAAGTCGCTGCGCGACAAGGGCTATGCCCTCCTGGAGTACGCCCCGGCCGGCGCTTCCACGCAGGCCCCGGCCTCGGCGGCATCGCAGGCGAGCGCACCGGCCACCACGGCCGCGTCGGGCGGCCTGCCGTTGCGCTACGTGCTCGACCAGGCTGGCGACTCGAACCTGTACCGCCTGACCTTGATGGTCGGCAATCAATCCATCACCCGCCCTTACCTGGCGCAAAACGGCACGTTCGCGCCGGCCGGGTACTGGGTGCGCAAGGAGTGACGCCATGACAGAAAACGCCGATCAGATGGCACCTGACGCTTCGCCTGGCGAAGTGTCCAAGAAGGCGGGCGTCCGTCGCGTCAACAACATGCCCATGTACATCCTCGGCGGCGTCCTGCTGTCGTTCGTGCTGGTCATGGCCCTGGTCGCGGCGGATCGCGCGGCCAAGCAGAACGCGCCGGCGGACGGCCCCAAGGAGAAGGCCGGCAACACGTCGATGTTCGCCAAGGAGATCGCAGGCGACAAGACCGGCGGCTTGATCGAGCCGGCAAGCCCGCTCAAGGTGCCCGACATGCCGACCGGCCCGGCGTCGGCTCCGCTGGAGATCGCGCGGCCGTCCAACCCGGACGCGCCGCCGGCCCCGCCGGCCAACCCCGGCAACCCGGGCCAGCCGGTGAACGACGACGAGGCCCAGCGCATCCGCATGGCGAAGATGCAGATGTTCGGCGAAGCCGTGAAGGCCAAGACCACCGTGCGCGTGGATGCCCCGCGTAGCAACGGCTCCGCGCCGGGTGGCCCGAGCACCTACACCGGCACGCCGCAGACGCGCGATGAAATGCTGAACCGCATCGCAGCGGTGCAGCAGCAAATCGACGCGCAGCGCAGCAACGATCCGACCGCCGCCTATCAAGCACGCCTGGCGCAGATTCGCGGCATGGGCGTCGGTGGTGGCGGCGCGGCTCCGGCCGCCGGCGGCATGGGCGCGGGCGGTGCGCCGCAGCTCCTGCAAACCTCGACCAGCGGCGGCGGGCGCAACAGCATGGCGCAGTTCGGCCAAGGTGGGCAGGGCGACCGCTGGAAGCTGGATTCGCAGCCGGAAGCGCCGCGCACACCGTTCGAGCTGCGCGCGGGCTTCGTCGTGCCGGCCACGCTCATTTCGGGCATCAACTCCGATCTGCCGGGCCAAATCATGGCCCAGGTCGCGCAGGACGTGTACGACACACCGACCGGCAAGCACCTGTTGATCCCGCAGGGATCGCGCCTCGTCGGCTCGTATTCGAGCGACGTGGCCTACGGCCAAGCGCGCGTGCTGGTTGCGTGGCAACGCATCGTGTTCCCCGATGGCAAGGCGATGGACATTGGCGCGATGCCAGGCGCGGACAGCGCGGGATACGCGGGCTTCCACGACCAGGTGAACAACCACTATGTGCGCCTGTTCGGCTCGGCCTTCCTCATGTCCGGCGTGACAGCAGGCATCACCTACAGCCAACGCCAGAACCAGGCCACAAACACCTATGGCGCACCGAGCGCCAGCAGTGCCCTAAGCGAAGCCCTCGGCCAGCAGCTCGGCCAGGTTACGGCGCAACTCATCGCCAAGAACCTGAGCATTTCGCCGACGCTGGAAATTCGGCCGGGGTATCGCTTCAACGTCGTGGTCACGAAGGACATGACGTTTTCCAAGCCGTACCGTTCCTTCGATTACTAACGCCATAGGAGAAAAGCACCATGAAGCCGAAGTTTTTAGCCGCTAAATTGGCCCTCGTCATTGCTGTTTCGAGCACGCTGGCGGTCACACCTGTGCAGGCTGGCATCCCCGTCATCGACGGCACCAACCTGTCGCAGAACATCATGACGGCCATCGAATCGGTGGCCCAGACGCTCAAGCAAATTGAGCAGTACAGCACCCAGCTCCAGCAGTATCAAAACCAACTCCAGAACACGATGGCCCCGGCCGCGTATATCTGGGATCAGGCGCAATCGACCATCAACGGGTTGATGAACGCGGTCAACACGCTGGATTACTACAAGACCCAACTCGGCAGCCTGGACAGCTACATCGGCAAGTTCCAGGACGTGAACTACTACAAGAACTCGCCGTGCTTTACGGCGGCAGGGTGCTCCGACGCGGAACGCGCAGCACTTCGGAATGTGGCCCAGCTCGCGAGCGAGTCGCAGAAGAAGGCCAACGATGCCTTGTTCAAGGGCCTCGATAGGCAGCAAACGAATCTCACGGCCGATGCAGCGACGTTGCAGCGTCTTCAATCGGCAGCGCAGGGCGCGCAGGGCCAAATGCAGGCCATCGGCTACGCCAACCAGCTCGCCAGCCAGCAGGCCAACCAGCTCTTGCAGATTCGTGGCCTGCTGATCGCGCAGCAGAACGCGATGGCAACCAAGATGCAGGCCGACGCCGACAAGGAAGCCCAGCAGGCGGCAGCGGCCGCACAACTGCGCCAGGGCAGCTACCGGGCCAGCCCGGCGCGCACCTGGTAAGGGGGATTCATGAAAGCAATCAAGGCTCTGTCCTTGGCCTCGGCCGCCCTCGTGGCGGCCTTGGTCGCCGGCTGCGACAACAAGCCGGCCACGGCCCCCATGCCGGAAGTGAACGACGAGAACTGCAAGCCCGAGAACATCGCCAAGATCGAGGACAAGGGCGTCCAGCAGGCTTTTTCGTCGCTGTGCTTGCGTCGTGGTGGGGATTTCAAGCCCAGCCCGAAACGCGAATGGTGAGGTGCTGACGATGAGAATGCCAGCCAATCTAAAAACCCTCGCCCTGCCGCTGTTCGTCTGGCTGGCGTTCTTCGCGGTCGATGCCCACGCGGCCATCGACAACGCCGGCGTGTTCGATAGCGTGCTGGATCGCTACCAGGCCGCCGCGAGCGGCTGGGCCGGTGTCATCACCACGGCCGCAACCTGGCTCTTCTGGACGCTGGTTGTGATCTCGATGGTCTGGACGTTCGGCATGATGGCCTTGCGCAAGGCCGACATTGGCGAGTTCTTCGCGGAGTTCGTCCGCTTCACGATCTTTACCGGCTTCTTCTGGTGGGCGCTGACCAACGGCCCTAACTTCGCCTCGTCCATCTATGCGTCGTTGCGGCAGCTCGCCGGCAACGCGACGGGCCTGGGCAATGCTCTGTCGCCCTCGGGCATCGTGGACGTGGGCTTTGCGATCTTCGACAAGGTGATGGATCAGTCCTCGGTGTGGTCGCCGGTGGACAGCATGGCCGGCATCCTCATGGCCGTGGCGATCCTGGTCATCCTGGCCCTGGTCGGTGTGAATATGCTTCTGCTGCTCGCGTCGGGCTGGGTGCTCGCCTACGGCGGCGTGTTCTTCCTCGGCTTCGGTGGTTCGCGCTGGACTTCCGACATGGCGATCAACTACTACAAGGTCGTCCTGGGCGTGGCCGCGCAGCTCTTCGCAATGGTGCTCCTGGTGGGCATCGGCAAGACCTTCCTCGATGACTACTACTCGCGCATGAGCGCCGGCATCAGCCTCAAGGAAATGGGCGTGATGCTGATCGTCGTCATCATCCTCTTGGCGTTGGTCAACAAGATTCCGCCGCTCATCGCCGGGATCATCACCGGCGCGAGCGTGGGCGGTGCCGGCATCGGCCAGTTCGGTGCAGGCGCTGCGTTGGGTGCCGCAGGCATGGCAGCAGCAGCGGCCGCGACCGGCGGCGCCGCTCTGGCCGCCGGCGCAGCCTCGGCCGCCGGTGGTGCCTCTGCCGTCATGGCCGCCTTCTCGAAGGCCAATGAGAACGTGTCGGCAGGCACGGACGTTATGTCGGCCTTCTCGGGCGGCGGCAGCTCGGGCGGCGGTGCGGGCGGCGGCGGCGACGCCGGCACCGGCAGCACGCCCTTCGCTCAGGCTGCGGGCTTTAGCGGCAGCTCCGGCGGTGGCTCTTCGTCGGGTGGCGGCAGCCCCTCGACCGGCAGCAGCTCGGGCAGCTCGAAGGGCGGCGATAAGGGCGGCGGCAAAGCCGACGCCGGCGGCCAGGGCAGCAGCTCGACGGCCAGCACCGGCAGCAGTGCCGACAAGGCCGCCAAGAACGAACCCAAGCCCGCCGGCGGGGCAGGGCAAGGGCAGCAGGCCGCACCGGGCAGCACCGGCCCCGGCTTGCTCGCATCGGCCGCATCGGCCCTCGGCACGGCCGGCCGCATCGCCGCCGACGCCGGCGCGAACTTGGCGAAGGGAACCGCCGATGTTGCCAAGGCCAAAGCCGCGAGCCTGCGCGAAGCCGCAGCCGAGCGGATCGCCGACACCACTGGCGGAAAGATCGCCGCCGCGATCAAGGCGCAAGGAAGCGGCACGGCCGAGAACATCGACGTGCCCGACCAGCAGCCCGCGCCGAGCTTCGGCGACAACAGCCTGGCAGGCGGCCCCGCCGATGCCGATCCCGAGTCCGAAGTAGCTGCGTTCGCCAACCGCGAGCAAGGCCGCGACGGCACAACTGCGTAACCAAGGAGAGTCCAACCATGAAGAAGAAACTGTTTGCCCTGGCCGCCCTCGTGGCAGCCCTCGGATCGACCGCCGGCACGGCCAGCGCGCAAGACGTGCTGACCGGCGACACGCGCCTGGCCTGCGAGGCGATCCTGTGCCTGTCGTCGGGCACGCGCCCGAGCGAATGCACGCCGTCGCTGTCGCGGTACTTCAACATCACGAAGCGCAAGCTGTCGGACACGATCCGCGCCCGCCTGAACTTCCTCCAGCTTTGCCCGGTGGCGAGCCAGACGCCGGAAATGCAGTCGCTCGTGTCGGCGATCTCGCGCGGCGCTGGCCGTTGCGACGCGCAGTCGCTGAACTCGACGTTGGTGATGTGGACGGGCGGCTACGACGATGGGCGCACGTACATCAGCAACCAGTTGCCTGACTACTGCGGGGCCTACACCGGCCACGCCTACACCGACTTCGCCAGCAGCGGCACGCTGCCGCGCTATGTCGGGACGCCAGAGCGGGGCGGGTATTGGGTCGAAGCGCGCGACTATGACCGCGCCTTGGCCGAGTACAACGAACGCATCCGGCGCGAGGACGAAGAGCGCCGCCGTCAGTCCTGGCTGAACTGAGGGAGGGGAGGGCATGCCGTTCTTCGCCGATCTGCCGCCGCAGCTCCAGGAGCGCGTCGTCTGCTCGATCTCGGCCGCCGTCAAGTACGAGGTGCCGGTCAACATCGTGTTGGCCGTCGCCGAGAAAGAGGGCGGCAAGCCGGGCCAGTGGGTGCGCAACTCGAATGGCACGCATGACGTTGGCCCGATGCAGTTCAACACCGCGTACCTGGGCGACCTGGCCCGATACGGCATCACGGCGAACGATGTGGCGGCTGCCGGCTGCTACTCGTTCGACCTGGCCGCCTGGCGGCTGCGGATGCACATCCGCAACGACAAGGGCGACCTCTGGACGAAGGCGGCGAACTACCACTCGCGCACGCCGCAGTACAACGCGGTGTACCGGGCCGACTTGATGCGCAAGGCGTCGAAGTGGGCCGATTGGCTCGAAGCTCGGTTCGTCACGCTTGACGTGACGAAGGCCGGGGCCACGCCCTCGACGCCCAGCCAGCCCGCGACGGTGGCCCAGCGGGCGACGCCGGCGGCCAGGCCGGCACCAGCACCCCAGCAGGCCGCCCCAGCGGCCGCAGCAGCTCGCAGCGTGTCGGTGGCCGGCTACGTGCCCCGCACGGTGTCTTTCAACACTTCACGCGAGGGGTCGGCCGAGTAGGCCGGCTCTTCCGATTTAGCGGCTAAACATGGACAAATTCCACGCCTTCATGATGCGGTACACGCTGGGCGTCGGCCGGTTGCTTCAAGCCTATTGCAAGTGGGCGGAAGGGCAGGCCAAGAACCAGCTCGATTTGCTTCTGCTGGGCCTCGGCCCGATCTTCGCCTTGGGCCTTCTGCTGTGGGCGCTGCCGGCGTGGATCGGCAAGCCCATCGCCTTCGTGCTCTCACTGCCAGCGCTCTACATCATCTTCCTGGTGCTGCGCGCCTACGCGATTCGCGGGGGCCGGCGCTGATGAAGGCCCTGCGGATTCCTGATGGAACCGTCGAAGCGTTGAAGTGGCTCGCACTGGTTCTCATGACCGGCGATCACGTCAACAAGTACCTGTTCAACGCGACGCTGCCGGTGCTGTTCGAGGCCGGCCGCGTGGCGCTCCCCCTTTTCGTGTTCGTCCTGGCCTACAACCTGGCCCGGCCGGGCACGCTCGAACGCGGCGTGTACGGCCGCACCATGTCGCGCCTGGCGATGTTCGGCGCGCTGGCCTCCGTGCCCTTCGTGGCCCTCGGCGGCCTGTACGCCGGTTGGTGGCCGCTCAACGTGATGTTCACGCTGCTGGTCGTCACGGCCACGGCTTACCTGGTCGAACGTGGCGGCAAGCTGCACCTGGCGGCCGCCGGCGTGGTGTTCCTGGTCGGCGGCAGCTCGGTCGAATATTGGTGGCCGGCCGTGGCTTTCGGCCTGGCGGTGTGGTCGTACACGCGCCGGCCGAGCTGGGCCGCCGCGGCGGTCGCGGTGCTGGCCTGCGCGGCCCTGTGGTTCGTCAATCGCAACCTGTGGGCCTTGGCAGCCCTGCCGGTGCTCTTCCTGGCCTCGCGGGTGGATGTGCGCGTGCCGCGCCTGCGCTGGGCCTTCTACGCCTATTACCCGCTGCACCTGGCCTCGCTCTGGTTGATCCGCATCCCCATGAGCAAGGCCGGCTACCTGTTCTTCTGATTGGAGTCCTGCCCCATGCGAAAACCCGTTCTTCTGGCCCTCTCTCTGGCGTTCCTGGTCAGCGCGCAAAGCGCACTGGCCGCCGGCGACGCCGGCAACTTCGGCACGCCGATCAAGTCCGGCGTATCGGTGTCCTTCCCCGACAGCAGCGCGACATTCCAGCCGACGCCAGAGGCCCTGGAGCTGCTGGCCGACGCTAGGAATGCGGCGATCATCTACATCAGCGGGCGCACCAGCACACTACGGCCCAGCGCGGCCGATGAGGCCCTTGCACTACGCCGTGCGCTCTCGGCCAGGTCGTACTTGGTGGCGCGCGGCGTCTCGCCGCTCAAGATCATGGTGAACTTCGCATCGGCCGCCGATTTCGTGGCAGACAACTCGACGGCCGAGGGCCGGCGCGAGAACCAGCGCGTGGACATTGAGGTGGTCTACATCCCCACCTACTGAGCGATCCGGCATCGCCATTCCTGGCGGTGCTGCAGGTCGCTCCAGCAGCTTCGCATCGTCGGCTCTGACGATGCAGGCCCGGCCGGCTTCCCTTGACAGCATCGCCATTTCTGACGATGCTGGCCAAGTCCCGATTTACTCCAGGAAGAAGGCCATGAGATACCCCGGCGGCAAGGGCGGTGCCGGCGTCTACCAGACGATCATCAACAACATCCCGCCTCACGACACGTACATCGAAACGCACCTGGGCGGCGGCAACATCCTGGAGCGCAAGCGGCCCGCTGCCCGCAGCGTCGGCATCGACGTTGATCCCGAGGTGATCGAGGTCTGGCAGCAGCTCGACGTGCCCGGCCTGGAGCTGCACCACGGCGACGCCGTGGCCTGGCTGGAGTCCCACCAGTTCACCGGCTCCGAGTTCGTCTACGCCGATCCGCCCTACGTGATGGACAGCCGGCGCGGCGGCAAGCTATACCGCCACGAATACGACGACGCCGACCACGTGCGGCTGCTCGACGTGCTGGCCGGCTTGCCGTGCGCGGTGATGGTGTCGGGCTACAGCTCAACGATCTATGACAGCTCTCCCTTGGCGTCATGGAGAACCATCGACTTCAACGCGATGACGCGCGGCGGCATCGCTATCGAACGGCTGTGGATGAACTACCCCGAGCCGGCCGAGCTGCACGATCTGCGCTACCTCGGCAGCAACTTCCGCGAGCGCGAGCGCATCAAGCGGAAGAAAGCCCGCTGGCAAGCGAAGCTCGCCAAGCTCGATCCGCTGGAGCGGGCGGCGATCATGGAATGCCTGCGCGAGCTGGAGGCGGCCGAGTAGGTCACGCCTGCGCCTGGTTGTGCAGCGCCCATACGCGCTTGACCTGGCTTTCACTGCACCCGGCCAGCCTGGCCGTCTCTGGAATGCTGTGGCCTGCGCTGCGCAGCGCCACGATGCGTTCATGCACCTTTGTGTTGGCCTTGCGGCCGGTGTAGCGGCCGGCGTCCTTCGCCAGCTCGACGCCCTGCCGCTGCCGCTCGCGGCGATCCTCGTAGTCGTCGCGGGCCATCTGCAACGCCAGCTTCAAAAGCATGTCCTGGATCGACTCCAGCACCACCTTTGCCACGCCCTTCGCCTCGGCGGCCAGGTCGGATAGATCGACCACGCCAGGGACAGCCAGGCGCGCGCCCTGGGCGCGGATCGAGGCCACGAGGCGTTCGGCCTCGGGCAGCGGCAGGCGGCTGATGCGGTCGATCTTCTCCGCAACGACGACTTCACCGGGTTGCAGGTCGCCGATCATGCGCAGCAGCTCGGCGCGATCGGCGCGAGCGCCCGAAGCCTTCTCGCGGTAGATGCCGGCGACGTAGAAGCCGGCGGCCCTGGTGCTCTCTACGATGGCGGCCTGCCTGGTCAAGTCCTGCTCGTCGGTGCTGACGCGCAAGTAGATGCGCGCGACCTTGAAAGCGACGCCGGCGGCCTGGTGCTCGGTCGGCGTCCGCATGATGCGGTCGGCACCTTCGACCAGGCCATCGCCGCCGACGCGCAGCGGTGGCGTCTTGGCGAGCGCCTGGCGCGCTGCGCGTGACTGGCGCGGCATGGCCGCGATCTGTGTTTCCTGGGCGGTGCGCGGCGTGATGATCGCGCTGCGCTTCGCCTTGGTCTTGCCTGGGAAGTAGCCGTTGCGGCTGGTCATGGGTTCCTCCGGTCATTTTGGGTATACGCAAAGTGTCCGGTCATGCTGTCATTTTCAGAAGACGACTGCACCAGTTGATTGGGCGTAATGGCTGTTGT
>CALMMQ010000096.1 GCA_937868725.1 uncultured Pleomorphomonas sp. | reverse complement strand
CGTCGTCAACTTCCCCGCCTTCATCGTCATCGACGACAAGGGCAACGACTTCTTCAAGGAACTCAAGCTCGGTTGAGAGGACCGTCCATCCGGCTTTCCGAACAGGCGAGGGGCGGCATTCGGATTCCCGAATAACACCAGCCGACCCTCAAGCTAAAAACCTATTATGAATCAATGATCACAAACGTTTAAACCGAATAATGATGACTGGCACATGGCTTGCTCTGTCTCTTCCTGCGCTGTTACTCGCCGAGGATGGCGCGGGAGAGAATGATTTCTTGAAAAAGAGACGGAGGAACGCATGTCCATGAAGGGATTTCTGACGGCCATCACCATTGCGCCGGTCTTCGCGCTGTCGCTGGCCGCGTCGAGCTACGCCGCCGAGCCGGGGCACCTGCCCAACATCACCATTCTCGCCACCGGCGGCACCATCGCCGGCACCGGGGCCAACAGCACGACGACGGTGGGCTACACCGCCGCCAAGGTCGGCGTCGAGGCGCTGATCGACGCCGTGCCCGAGGTCAAGAAGGTGGCCAACGTCAAGGGCGAGCAGGTGTTCCAGATCGCCAGCGAGAGCATGACCAACGACTACTGGCTGAAGCTCGCCAAGCGCGTCAACGCCCTGCTGGCGCAGCCGGATGTCGACGGTATCGTCATCACCCACGGCACCGACACGCTGGAAGAGACCGCCTACTTCCTCGACCTCACGGTCAAGAGCGACAAGCCGGTGGTGATGGTCGGCGCCATGCGGCCGTCGACGGCCATCTCGGCCGATGGCCCGGTCAACATCTACAACGCCGTCGTGCTGGCCGGCTCCAAGGAAGCCGAGGGCAAGGGCGTGCTGATCGCCATGAACGACGAGATCAACGCCGCCCGCGACGTCACCAAGACCAACACCTCGCTCACCAGCACCTTCCGCAGCCCCGAGCTCGGCCTGCTCGGCTACATGCAGGCCAACGCGCCGCACTTCTACCGCGACACGACGCGCCGCCACACCGCCGCCTCGGAGTTCGACGTCAGCGCCCTCGACAAGCTGCCGGACGTCGACATCGTCTACGGCTACGCCAACATCAACCCGGTCGCCCTCGACGCCTTCGTTGCCCACGGCGACAAGGGCATCGTCTACGCCGGTGTCGGTGACGGCAGCCTCGGCGCCGGCATCAAGCCGAGCCTGATCGAGACGCGCAAGAAGGGCGTCGTGGTGGTGCGGTCCTCGCGGGTCGGCAACGGCATCGTCGCCCGCAACGGCGAGGCCAACGACGACGAACTCGACTTCGTCGTTTCCGACACGCTCAACCCGCAGAAGGCGCGCATCCTGCTGATGCTGGCCCTGACGCGCACCAGCGACACCAAGACCATCCAGAACATGTTCTACACCTATTGAGACGACATCGACCGGCGCCGCCCGCGAGCGCCGGTCACCCGCCCGGAGGCGGCGCCGTCGGACGGGCAGCGCCCGCCGACCGGGCGGGTTTCAGCGCCTTGGTCGTTTCGCGCACGATGAGCTGGGTGGGCAGCAGAATCTGCTGCGACGGCGCATCGATGCCGGCGATCAGCGCCAGCAGCAGATTGACGGCGGCCCGCGCCATGGCCGGCAGCGGCTGGCGGATGGTCGACAGCTGCGGATGCAGCTGCACGGCGATCGGCATGTCGTCGAAGCCGATCACCGACATGTCCTCGGGCACGCGCCGGCCGGCCTCGCGCAAGGCCGAAATGGCACCGACGGCGCTGGCGTCATTGGCGGCGAAGATGGCCGTCGGCGGCTCGGGCAGCGCCAGCAGCCGGTTGGCGGCGTCATACCCTCCCTTGTGCATGAAGTCGCCGATGGCGATCAGCTCCGGATCGGGATGCAGGCCGAGGGTGCGCCGCATGAACTCGAAGGCCTGGCGGCGCTCGCGCGCCGACTCCAGCCGTTCGTTGCCGGTGATGAAGCCGATGCGCCGGTGACCGAGATCGACCAGGTGCTGCACCGCCATGCGGGCGCCATTGTAGCTGTCGGCCAGCACCGAGGGGAACGGCGATTCCATGCCCTGATCGATGGTGACAACGGGAATGTGGGCCTGGGCCAGCGTGTCGAGATAGCCCGATTCGAAGGGCAGGATGGCGATGACGCCGTCGGCGATCTGTTGCAGCATGTCGACGACCGAGCCCGGCGGCTGGCGATCGGCGTCGGGCAGCGAATAGACCAGCATCTCGTAGTCGGCGGCGCGGGCCACCGAGCCGATGCCCAGCACCAGATCGGAGGTGAAGGGCGTGTGCAGCTGCGCCATGACGCCGATGATGCGGGTACGCCCGCCCGACAGCTTCTGGGCGGCGCGGTTGATGACGTAGCCCAGTTCGTCGGCGATGCGCAGGATTTCCTCGCGCTTGCGCTCGGACACGCCGGAGCGATTGTTGACCGCCCGCGACGCGGTCATCTGCGACACGCCGGCGATTTTGGCGATCTCGGCGAGCGTCGGCGGCAGTCTGCTGGCCATGCTTCTTTCATCCGTTCACAGCGTCGGACACGCGTTCAAAGCGTGCGCCAAACGCAACAATAGTCAGGGTTTCCAACCCCGTAAAGATCTAGTTGACACCCACTAACGTTATCGCTAACGTTAGAACGTCACCGTTAAGACCGGGCAATTGTCTTGCTTAGGGAGGAGAAGGTGTCTTCAAAATCTGCTTTCCATCGTAGCGTGCTCCTGGCGGGCGCGGCGGTCCTGTTCGCCTCAGCCGTGAGCGCCTCGGCCGACAACAAGGTCATCACCGAGTGGGACCTTCAGACGACCACCGGCGCCGTCAAGGTCATCCGCGACGCCGCCGATCGCTTTGAAGCGGCCAATCCGGGCTACAAGGTCGAGGATACCCACATCCTCAACGACGCCTACAAGGCCAAGATCAAGATCGCCTTCGGCGCCAACGAGCCGCCGTGCGTGTTCAGCTCCTGGGGTGGAGGACCCCTGCGCGAATACGTGGCGGCCGATCAGGTGGTCGACCTGACGCCGTATCTCGACAAGGATCCGGCCTTCAAAGACCGCTTCCTGCCGGCCAGCTTCAAGGCGGCCACCGTCGACGGCAAGATCTACGCCTTGCCGGCCGAGAACACGGCCATCGCCGTCATCTTCTACAACAAGGACATCTTCAGCAAGTACAACCTGACGCCGCCCAAGACCTGGGATGAGCTGCTCAAGGTCATCGAAACGCTGAAGAAGGACAACATCGCGCCGTTCGCGCTGGCCAACAAGGGCAAGTGGCCGGGCTCGATGTACTACGGCTATCTCGTCGACCGCATCGGCGGTCCGGACGTCTTCGCCAACGCCGCCGAGCGCAAGAACGGCGGCAGCTTCGAGGATCCGGCCTTCGTGGAAGCCGGCAAGCGGCTGCAGGAACTGGTCAAGGCCGGCGCCTTCGAGAAGGGCTACAACGGCCTCGACTGGGACGTCGGCGGCGCGCGGCGCCTGCTCTACGCCGGCAAGGCGGCCATGGAGCTGATGGGCACCTGGGAAGCCTCGACCATCAAGAACGAAAACCCGGACTTCTTCAAGAAGCTCGGCTTCTTCACCTTCCCGTCGGTGCCCGGCGGCAAGGGTGACCCGGCCAACCTGCTCGGCACGCTCGGCGACAACTTCGTCTCGGTGTCGACCAAGTGCGAAGCCCGCGACGCCGCCGTCAATCTGGTCAAGACGCTGACCGACGACACGGCCGCCGCCGCCCGCATCGCTGACAGCCGCATCATGCCGCTCAAGAACGTCAAGACCGACGACCCGTTCCTGTCGGCGGTCTACGATCTCGTCGCCAAGGCCCCGAGCGTGCAGCTCTGGTACGACCAGGAACTGCCGCCCAAGCTCGGCGAAATCCACAAGGACACGTCGCAGGCGCTGTTCGGCCTGTCCACCACCCCTGAACAGGTGGCCAAGGACATGGAAGCGGCGGCCAAGGCCGAGATGAAATAACGACTCCTCCCCGCGAAAGGTTCCACCGGCGCCTTGCCGGTGGAACGCCTTTGCCCCGGACCGGAGAGTTCCCATGATGACCCCTCAGCAACGCTCCGCCGACGGCGGAACGGCCGAGCCGACCTGGTCGGCGGCCCGCCTGGCGCCTGTCGTCTTTCTGGCCCCGGCCGTCCTTCTGCTCACCGTATACCTGCTCTATCCGCTGGTCGACAGCTTCCGCCTGTCGCTGCTCGACTGGAACGGGCTTGGCGACAATGCCCGCTACGTCGGCCTCGGCAACTGGGTGAAGCTCGCCACCGACACGCTGTTCTGGAAGGCGGCCGGCAACAACATCCTGCTCGCCGTATTCTCGGTGCTGATCCAGCTGCCGATCGCCGTCGTCCTGGCGGTGGTGCTCGACAATGCCGGCCGCGGCTCGCGGCTGCTCAAGATCCTGTACTTCCTGCCGCTGCTGATGTCGTCGGTGGCGCTCGGCGTGCTGTTCAAGAACTTCTACGACCCCAACTTCGGCCCGCTCAACGCCATGTTCGATGCCATCGGCCTCGGCGGCTGGGCGCAGGACTGGCTGGGCGACACCCATCTCGCCCTCGGCGCGGTGATCGCCGTCGTCTGCTGGCAGAACATTCCGTTCTACATGGTGCTGTTCCTGGCCGGCCTCGCCTCGTTTCCCGCGGAGATCGCCGAGGCGGCCCATCTCGACGGCGCCAGCGAGACCACCATCTTCTGGCGCCTCAAGCTGCCGCATCTCCGGGGCACCTTCCGCACCGCCATCCTGCTCGCCGTCATCGGCTCGCTGCGCTACTTCGACCTCATCTACGTCATGACCGGCGGCGGCCCCGAGGGTTCGTCGGAACTCATGGCCACCTACATGTATCGCAACGTCTTTTCCTCATTCCAGCTCGGATACGGCAGCACCGTCGCCTCGGCAATGTTCCTCATCGTCACGGCCATCGCCGCCGTGCTGCTGCGCCTGTCCAAGCGTTTCGAGACGGAGGTCTGACATGGTCCTCGCCACCGCCGGCCGCCGCGTCGCCGTTCCCGTCCTCGGCCTGTTCTGGCTGGCCGTCACCACGCTGCCGTTCATCTTCATGGTGCTGACCAGCCTCAAGACGCAGCAGGAGACGTTCACCGGCGCCGTCTGGGCCCTGCCCGAGCGCTTCAACCTCGGCAACTACGCCGACGTGCTCAGCGGCAACTTCCTCGTCTACCTCAGAAATTCGGTGATGGTGGTGACGCTGTCGGTGGCGCTGATCCTGCTCATCGCCTCGATGGCCGCCTATGCCTTCGCCCGGCTGCGCTTTTCCTTTGACGGGCCGCTGTTCGGGCTGGTGGTGGCCGGCATGGTCGTGCCCATCCACATCACGCTGGTCCCAATCTACCTGATGACGCGCGACATGGGGCTCTACGATACGCCGTTCGCCCTCGTCGGCCCCTACGTGGCGACGTCGCTGCCGGTGTCGATCTTCATCCTCACCGAGTTCATGCGCCAGATCCCCAAGGAACTCGAGGAGGCGGCGCTGCTCGACGGCTGCGGTCCGTTCGTCATCTTCGGCCGCATCTTCCTGCCTCTGTCGGGGCCGGGCCTGTCAACGGTGGCCATCTACAACGCCATCATGCTGTGGAACGAGTTCATCTTCGCCTACGTGCTGACCTCCTCGACCAACAACCGCACCCTGCCGTTGGCGGTGTGGGACTACCAGGGCCAGTACACCGCCAACATCCCGGCGATCCTCGCCGTGGTCACCCTCACCTCGCTGCCGCTGATCGTCGCCTACGCCTTCGGCCAGGAGCGCATCGTCAAGGGCATGATGGCCGGCTCGCTCAAAGGCTGAGGCCACAACCTTGCAAAAGACACACGGAGACAGAGCATGACCCGCATCACGCTCACCAACGTCGAGAAATCTTTTGGCCCGAGCGTCCCGGTCATCCGCGACGTCAATCTGACCATCGACGCCGGCGAATTCTGCGTCTTCCTCGGACCGTCGGGCTGCGGCAAGTCGACGCTGCTGCGCATGGTGGCCGGCCTCGAGATGGTGTTCACCGGCGACATCCGCATCGGCGAACGACTGGTCAACCGGGTGCCGCCGGCCGAACGGCAGGTGGCGATGGTGTTCCAGAACTACGCCCTCTACCCGCACATGAGCGTGTACGAGAACATGGCCTTCGGCCTGCGCCAGGCCAAAACGCCCAAGGACGAGATCGACCGCCGCGTCCGGGACGCCGCCCGCATCCTGCAGATCGAACCGCTGCTCGACCGCATGCCGAAGGCGCTGTCCGGCGGCCAGCGCCAGCGCGTGGCCATCGGCCGGGCCATCGTGCGCCAGCCCAAGGTGTTCCTGTTCGACGAGCCGCTCAGCAATCTCGACGCGGCGCTACGCGTACATATGCGCTCGGAAATCGCCACGCTGCACCGCGACTTCCCGACGGCATCGATGATCTACGTGACGCACGATCAGACCGAAGCCATGGCGCTCGCCGACAAGATCGTGCTGCTGCACGCCGGTCAGGACATGCTGCGCCACGGCTCGGTGGCCCAGATCGGCCGGCCGCTTGATCTCTACCATCGGCCGCGCAACCTGTTCGTTGCCGGCTTCCTCGGTTCACCGACCATGAACTTCCTGAGCGGCGAGATCGCCGGCAGCGACGCGGCCGGCACCGCCGTCCGGCTCGGCGGCGGCGAGGTCATCGTGGCGCCGGTGGCGGCGGGCGACCGGCCCGCGGGTGCCAGCGTGACGCTCGGCATCCGGCCCGAACACATGCGGCCAGCGGCCGGTCCCGGCGCCCAGACCATCGTTCGCACGGTGCGCGCCGTCGAGCATTTCGGTGAGCACAGCTTCATCTACCTCGACAGCCGTACCGCCGCGCCGCTGATCGCCAAAGTCCCCGGCGAAAGCGGCGCCGAACCCGGCAGCGATCTCGCCTTCGAACTGCGATCCGACTGCTGCCACGTCTTCGACGGCGACGGCATGGCCCTGCCGCGCCTTGCTTCCTGACCATTCGTGACCTTGCAGGCGGCCCGTCCCCGCCAGCCGGAGAGATGCCATCATGGCCCATATCTACCAGAACCCCAGCCATTCCGCCGCCGAACGGGCCGCCGATCTCATCGGCCGCATGACGCTCGACGAGAAGATCGCCCAGATGCACGCCTTCTGGCTCATTCTCGACGAGGACGGCCACCACCAGGTACGCATCGACGACGAGTTCATCGGTTCGAGCGACGCCAAGACGCTGCCGGACCTGCTGCGCCACGGCCTCGGCCAGGTGACGCGGCCGCTCGGTACGCGCTCGGTCGATCCGGTGGCCGGCGTGCGGGCGCTCAACCGGCTGCAGAAATTCATGGTCGAGGAAACCCGGCTCGGCATTCCCGTCATGAGCCATGAGGAGTGCCTGTCGGGCATGATGACGCGCGGGGCGACGCTGTTTCCCTCCTCGCTGGCCTTCGGGGCGACCTGGAATCCCGAGCTGATCGAGGCCGTCGGCCGGGCTATCGGCGCCGAGGCGCGCGCCGTCGGCTGCCACCAGGGCCTGGCGCCGGTGCTCGACGTCGCCCGTGACGCCCGCTGGGGCCGCACCGAGGAGACCTTCGGCGAGGACCCCTATCTCTGCGGCGTGCTGGCCAGCCGCTACGTGCGCGGCCTGCAGGGACCGAAGCGCGATCTGCTGGCAACGCTCAAGCACTACGTCGGCCATTCGTTCTCAGAAGGCGGCCGCAATCACGCGCCGGTGCATCTCGGCTGGCGCGAGCTCAACGACACCTTCCTGCTGCCGTTCGAGATGGCGGTGAAGCTGGCCAACGCCGGCTCGGTGATGCCGGCCTACCACGACATCGACAACGAGCCTTGCCATGCCTCCTCGCATCTGCTGACGCGGGTGCTGCGCGACAATTGGGGCTTCGACGGCCTGATCGTCGCCGACTACATCGGCGTCAGCCTGCTTTACCAGCATCACGGCGTGGCGGCCGACGCGGCCGAGGCGGCGGCGCAATCGTTCAACGCCGGCCTCGACGTCGAGCTGCCCGGCGACGACTGCGCCCTGCACCTCAAGGCCGCACTCGAGCGCGGCCTGATCGATAGCGCCAAGATCGACGAGATCGTCGGGCGCGTGCTCACCGAGAAGTTCCGTCTCGGTCTGTTCGAAAAGCCCTACGCCGACGAGAACGCCATCGAGCTGCGCCGCCCGGCCACCATCGCCGTCGCCCGCGAAGTGGCCGAACAGTCGATTACCATTCTCGACAACAACGGCATTCTGCCGCTCAAGGGCACGCCGAAGGTGGCGATCATCGGCCCGACCGCCGACGATCCGCTGGCGCTGCTCGGCGACTATTCCTTCCCCGTCCACCTCATCCAGCGCGACGAGATGGAGAACACCCGCACCATCGTCACGCCGCGCGAGGGGCTGACGGCGGCCCTCGGCTTCGACCGCGTCGACTATGCCCGCGGCTGCTTCATCCTCGAAGAGCGGCGGGCCGGCGCGCCGGTGTTCCCCGGCGACGTCGACGACAGTTCGCTGGTCGATCGCCAGTCGCCGGTGTCGACCCGGCTCGACCTCATCGACGCGGCGGTGGCCAAGGCCCGCGCCGCCGATGTCGCCGTCGTCTGCGTCGGCGACCTCTCGGGCATCTTCCAGACCGGCACAGTGGGCGAAGGTTCAGACACCGACACGCTGCAGCTTCCCGGCGTGCAGCAGCAGTTGCTCGACGCGGTGGTCGCCACCGGCACGCCGGTGGTGGTGGTCATCACCTCCGGCCGCCCCTATAATCTCGGCGGCCTCGAAGACAAGGTGGCCGCCCAGGTGATGGCCTTCTTCGGTGGCGAGCAGGGCGGCAACGCCCTCGCCGACGTGCTGACCGGCAAGGTCGAGCCGTCGGGACGGTTGACGTTGTCGGTGCCGCGCAACGTCGGCGCCGTGCCCTACTTCTACAATCACAAGTTCAAGAGCTCGGGCACGCCGATCGCCTACCATTTCGGTAGCCGCTATCCCTTCGGCCACGGCCTCAGCTACACCCAATTTGCCTTCTCCGACCTGCGGCTCGCCGCCGCCAGCGTCGATATCGCCGACGGCGACGTCGTGGCGAGCTTCACGCTTGCCAACACCGGCAGCCGGTCCGGCGTCGCCGTGCCGCAGCTCTACGTGCGCGACGTCCAGGCGTCGGTGGTGCGGCCGGTCAAAGAGCTCAAAGCCTTCGGTCGCATCGAGCTGGCACCGGGCGAACGCAAGCGCGTCACCTTCACCGTGCCGGTGGACATGCTGTGCTTTACCGGCCCCGATGGCGACCGCATCGTCGAGCCCGGCGATTTCGAACTGATGATCGGCGCTTCGAGCGCCGACATCAGCCTGCGGGCCAGCGTCGGCGTCAACGGTACGACGCGCCACCTCGGCCGCCACTGGCGCATGGAAAGCGCCGTCAGCGTCGCCGCGCTCTGAGGCGCGCTTCCGTCCCGGTGACGGCGGTGGCAGCCGCCGTCATCGCGATGATCATCGATGATCATCGCAGCGGTCGCCATGATGAGCGACTTCAGCCTTGCGGACCGGTCGAGCCAGACGCCGACCGCCTTGCCGCCGCCACTGACCGGCCCAGGCGCCGCTCAAGCCCGCCATCTTCGCCGCGCACCGCGCCGGATGGGCGGATTTATTAGCCTTAAGACTATCAGCAATCATACTGGACAACCCCTGCGTATAGCGCCGATGCGCTCAACGCCGACGGCAACCCATGGAAAAGACGCGGCAAATGGCCGCGCAAACGGTCATACCCATGGCCGGCGGCGGCTACACGCGTCGCCAAGCCTGATTGACTACAACCATTGACGATCGAATGAAGCCATAATCCCCACCAAATCCGATTGACTGTACTCACGATTGGGGCGTATAAGCGGATCAGTGATCAACGGCGATCAGCCGGGATGACGTGCGAAGCAGACGATACCGAGCGCTGGAGGGCGTGTTCCGCATCGTTTGCCCCGGCAAGGCGGCGAGCCGCCCACCGGACGAGAGGATCGGCGAGACGACCGAGTCGATGGCGCGGGGCCTCAAGGGGCGCGGCGGTACCGGAGCTGCTGGTGGTGTTGTCGCGATTCCCGCGTGCGTCGACGTGTCATTCGAGCGGGGGACGCCAATTGACCTGCCTTCTTGAGCTCTCAAACATTTCCAAGTCGTTCGCCCACGTCCGCGTGCTCGAGCGTGTCGATTTCGACGTCCGGGCTGGTGAAGTCCATGCCCTCATGGGCGAGAACGGCGCCGGCAAATCGACGCTGATCAAGATCGTCGCCGGTGTCATCGCCCCGAGCGGGGGCGAGATGCGCATCGACGGCGAAGCGGTTCGCTTTTCCTCGCCCAAGGAAGCCAACGCCCGTGGCATCGCCACCGTCTATCAGGAAATGCTGCTGTTTCCGGACCTGACGGTGGCCGAGAACATCTTCCTTGGCCACGCCCCGCGCGGCCCGTTCGGCGCTATCGACTGGTCGGCCATGCGCAGCAAGGCGCGGGCGCTGCTCGACAGTCTTGACAGCCATGACCTCGATGTCGACACCGTGGTCGGCACGCTGTCGGTGGCCAACCGCCAGCGCGTTGAGATCGCCAAGGCGCTGTCGCAGGACGCCCGCATCGTCATCATGGACGAGCCGACGGCGGCGCTGGCCGAGACCGATGCCAAGCGGCTGCTCGACATCGTCCGCCGCCTGCGTGACCGCGGCGTCGGCATCATCTACGTCAGCCACCGCATGGCCGAGATCTTCGCCATCGCCGACCGCATCACCGTGCTGCGCGACGGCATGATGATCGGCACGCGCAACCGCGGCGACGTCGACCAGCCGACGCTGGTGTCGATGATGGTCGGTCGCGACATCGCCCAGCTCTATCCCAAGGTCGACGTCGAGCCGGGCGAAGTGCTGCTGGAGGCGCGCGACGTCTGCTGCGGCGATCGCGTCAGCCACGCCAATCTGCACGTCCGCGCCGGTGAGATCGTCGGTGTCGCCGGCCTGATCGGCGCCGGCCGTACCGAACTGGCGCTGACGCTGTTCGGCATCACGCCGGCCACCTCCGGCGAAATCCGCATCGACGGCAAGCCCGTCACCATCGCCTCGCCGCGCGAGGCACGCGACCTCGGCATCGCCTACATTCCCGAGGATCGCGGCCGCCAGGGCCTCGTCAAGGCCGAAACCATCGCCCAGAACATCGTTCACCCCATTCTCGACCGCATCTCGCGCTGGTTCTTCGTCAACCTCCGTACCGAGCGGTCGCTGGCCGCCCAGTCGATCAAGCAATTGTCCATCCGCACCTGGGGCGGCGAGCAGATCGCCGGGCAGTTGTCGGGCGGCAATCAGCAGAAGGTGGTCGTGGCCAAGTGGCTTGGCACCAAGCCGCGCATCCTGATCATGGACGAGCCGACGCGCGGCATCGACGTCGGCGCCAAGGCCGAGATCTACGCCCTGATGGGCAAGCTGGCGCAGGAGGGCATCGGTATTCTGATGATCTCGTCGGAGCTGCCCGAGATCCTCGGCATGAGCGACCGCATCATGGTGATGAACGAAGGCAAGCTCGTCGCCGAAATTCCCCGCGCCGTAGCCACGCTCGAAAGCGTCGGCGCCGCCATGACCAATGTCGACCGTCATCAGGAGACCGAGCGTTGAGCCACTCCCCTACCCTGGCGCCGCAGCCTTCGCCCGCCGCCGCCTTTCTCAGGTTCGTTCGCGCCTATGGCCAGGAAACCGCCGTGCTGGTGGCGCTCTTGGTGATCGTCGTCGCCGTCAGCCTGATCAACCCCAACTACCTCGGCCCGACCAACATCAACAACATCGTGGCCGGCAACGCCTATGTGGCGGTGGCCGCCATCGGCATGACGATGATCATCCTGCTCGGCCACATCGACGTCGCCGTCGGCGCGCTGATCGGCGTGCTGGCCTCGATCGCCGGCACGCTGGCCGTCAACGGCTATCCCATCTGGATCGCCTGGCTGGTACCGATCCTCGTCGGTGTGTGCGTCGAAGCGATCATCGGCGTGCTCGTCGCCTACGCCCGTATCCCGGCCATCGTGGTGACGCTCGGCATCGTGTCGATCCTCAAGGGTGGTCTGATCACCGTCACCCAGGGCGTGTGGATCAGCAATCTGCCGCCCGATTTCCTGATCGCCCAGTTCCGCCTGTTCGGCATCCCCTCGCCGGTCTACTTCATGGTCGGCCTGACGATCGCCGCCGGCCTGTGGATGCGCTACGCCCCGTTCGGCCGCGCCATCTACGCCGTCGGCGGCAACGTCGAGGCGGCCCGCACCGTCGGCATCCGGCCGGAGCGGCTGACGGTCGGCGTCTTCGCCCTGCACGGCATGTTCGCCGGCATCGCCGCCGTGCTGTTCGGCACCCAACTCCAGGTCATCCAGTCGACCGTGCCCAACAATCTCGAGCTGACCATCATCACCGCGTCGGTCATCGGCGGCGTGTCGATCGTCGGCGGCCGGGGCACGGTGTTCGGCTCGACGCTGGCCGCCATCTTCTTCTCGGCGGTGAGCTCGGCCCTGGTCTTCCTCAACATCTCTGCCTACTGGCTGCGCGCCGTGCTCGGCCTGCTGATCCTGGCAACCGTTCTGGCCGACGCCATGCGCCGCCGTCAATTCCACTGAACCGGAGCGTCCGCCCGTGCTGTCGAGATATGTCTTCCGCCACGAAACGATCCTCGCCCTGCTGCTGGTCCTGGCGCTCGCGCTGTCGGCCAACCTGTCCGATCGCTTCTTCACCGTCGACAACCTGCTCAATCAGGGCCGGATGCTGACCGAAGTTGGCATCATTGCCATCGCCATGACCTTCGTCATCATCACCGGCGGCATCGACCTGTCGGTCGGCTCGGTGCTCGGCCTGTCGGCCATCACCCTCGGCGTCGTCTGGAAGACGCTTGGCGTGCCGCTGCCGCTGGCCATGGTGGTGGCCGTGCTGGTCGGCGCGCTGTGCGGGGCGGTCAACGGCCTGATCATCGTCAAGTCGCGCATGCCGCCGATGATCGCCACGCTCGGTACGCTCGCCCTCTATCGCGGCCTGGCCGAGGGCATCAGCCAGGCGCGTTCGGTGCGCGGCTACCCCGACTGGTTCTACGTGCTCGGTCAGGGTGAAGTGCTCGGCGTGCCGACGCAGCTCTGGATCTTCGGCGCGCTGGCCATCGTCGCTGCCGTCATCCTCGGCTATCAGACCTTCGGCCGCGTCACCTACGCCATCGGCGCCAACGAGACCGCCGCCCGCTTCTCCGGTCTCGCCGTCGACCGGTCCAAGATCCTCATCTACACCGCCTCCGGGGCGATGGCAGCGCTGGCGGCCGTCACCTTCGTCTCCCGCGTCTCCACCACCCGCTCCGATATGGGCATGGGCATCGAGATGGACGCCATCTCGGCGGTGGTGCTGGGCGGCACGTCGATCTTCGGCGGACGCGGCACGATGATCGGCACACTGCTCGGTATCCTGCTGATCCAGACCATGAAGAACGGCCTGACGCTGGCCGGCGTCAAGGGTGACGGCACGATCATCGTCATCGGCTCGATCCTGATCCTGACCATCCTGATCAGCAACATTGCCAACCGGGTGCGCGACTGAAGGACCGTCGCGCATCCCAAACGACGCCGGACCGTCTCGACGCGGCCGCGCGTGTGTTCCAAGGGAGAGGAGATACCCAACATGAAGACGTTACTGTCGATTGCCGCCGGTCTGGCGCTCATGGCCGGCACCGCCCACGCCGAAGACGTGTGGACCGGTGGCGACAGCCAGCCGACCTCGCCGCTGGCCTGTGACGGCGCCGCCCCGGCCGTGACCGCCGTCCCCTACAACGGTGCCGCCGTCAAGGGCGCCGCCGACCTCAAGGGCAAGCCCATCAGCATCGTCGACGTTCCCAAGCTGATCGGCATCGGCTACTTCAACGCCACCGCCAAGGGCGTGGCGGAAGGCGCCAAGGACCTCGGCTCCGTCACGGCCAAGACCGACGGCCCGACCAAGGCCAACATCGACGACCAGATCACGCTGATCGACAACTACATCACCTCGGGCGTCAACGGCATCGTGTTCGCCGCCAACGACCCGGAAGCCATCGCGCCGGTGCTCAAGAAGGCCCTCTCCAAGGGGATCCACGTCGTCGGCTATGACAGCGACGCCACGCCGGACGCCCGCGAGTGGTTCGTCAATCAGGCTTCGTTCAACGGCGTCGCCAAGGCGCTGATGGACAATCTGGCCAGCCAGATCGGCGAGGACGGTTCGTTTGCCATCGTCACCTCGACGTTCACGACGCCGGTGCAGGCGCGCTGGATCGCCGAGATGACCGCCTACACCGCCAAGTGCCATCCCAAGATGCAGTGGCTCGAGACGGTCGAAGCGCAGGAAGACAACATCCTGTCGTTCAACCAGGCCAACACGCTGATGAACAAGTACGGCGACAAGCTGAAGGGCATCATCGGCATGACCTCGGTTGCCACCCCGGCCGCCGCCGAAGCCGTCAAGCAGACCAACCAGTGCGGCAAGATCGCCGTCACCGGCCTGGCCCTGCCCAACTCGATGAAGCCGTACGTCAACAGCGGCTGCGTCAACGGCGTGGTGCTGTGGAGCCCGGCCGACCTCGGCTACGCCGCCGTGCAGGTGATGCGCGCCGCCATCGACGGCACGCTGAAGCCCGGCGACACGTCGGTCAAGGCCGGCAAGCTCGGCGAGCTCAAGATCGTCAACGGCTCGGTGGTGCTGCTCGGCGACCCGGTCACCTTCACCAAGGCCAACATCAACAACTTCGACTTCTGATCGGTCGAGGTTCGGCAAGCGTCGCGGGGGGGGCACTCCCGCGACGAGCCCGACCCGGGCGGGGGGTACCGGCGAGCCGGCACTCCCCACCGCAGTTCTCACAGGGTTCCGTCCGAGGTCGCCGGCCGCGCTGGCGCTGCCAAGGATCGACCATTGTCTTCAGGGGTGCGCGAGCATGCCGCATTTTCTTGGAATCGACATCGGGGGCAGCGTCATCAAGAGCGGCCTCTACGATGAACGCGGCGTGGAGAAGGGCGTGGCGTCGATGAGCGACGCGGCCATCGCCGATCACGTCGGCTGGAGCGAGCGCGACATGGACGCCATGTGGGGCTCGGTGTGCGGCACCATCCGCCAGCTGCTGGCCACCTCGGGCGTGCCGGCCGCCGACATCGCCGGCATCAGCTTCTCGGCCCACGGCAAGGGGCTCTATCTCGTCGATCGCGACGGCAAGCCGTTCCGCAACGGCATCATTTCCTCCGACAACCGGGCCCTGCCCGAGGTCCGCGCCTTCAAGGCGGCGGGCGTGCCGGACAAGATCCATCCCATGAGCTATCAGCAGCTGTGGCCGAGCCATCCGGCCGCCATCCTGCGCTGGTTCAAGGACAACGCCCCCGACGACTACGGCCGCATCGGCCACGTGCTGATGGCGCATGACTGGATCCGCTATCGCATGACCGGCCACCTCGGCTGCGAGGTCACCAACATTTCCGGCAGCAACCTGTTCAACGTCAACACCGGCACCTACGATCCGGCGCTGTTGTCGCTGTTCGGCATCGAGGACATCGCCGATCGCCTGCCTGAACCGGTCGGCTCGATCGATTGCCCGGCCGGCCTGTCGGCGGCGGCGGCGGCCGAGACCGGCCTTGTCGCCGGCACGCCGGTGTTCGGCGGCTTCTTCGACGTGGTGTCGGCGGCCGTCTGTTCGGGCCTGGCCGACGAGAGTCGCATCAACATCACCATGGGCACCTGGACGATCGTCACCTGGACGACCGACCACATCCCGGCCAGCGACTACCCGTACACCTGGGGCCGCTACTGCATTCCCGAGCGCTACTTCGTCCACGAGGGCAGCCCGACCAACGCCGCCAATCTCGAGTGGTTCGTCCGTACCTTCATGGCCGGCATGGCCAAGCCCTACGCCGAATGCGACCGGCTGCTCGGCAGCGTGGCGCCGGCTTCGACCCCCATCCAGTTCCTGCCCTACCTCTTCTCCTCCAACCTTGGCGACAATCTGCAGGGCGGCTTCTACGGCCTTGCCAACGCCTATGGCCTCGGCGAGGTGGTGCAGGCGGTGTTCGAGGGCATCTGCTTCTCCCAGCAGGTGCACCTCGACCGCATTCTCGCCCTGTCGGGACGCGACCGGCGCCTGCGCCTCACCGGCGGCCCGGCCAAGTCGCGGCCGTGGGTGCAGATGGTGGCCGACATCGCCGCCCTGCCGCTCGAAGTGGTACACGTCGAGCAGTCCGGCTGCCTTGGGGCGGCGGTCGCCGCCGCCGTCGGTTCGGGAGTCCACAGCAGCTTCATCGGCGCCATGGATGCCATGTGCCCGCCGGCCAGCCTCGTCGAGCCCAACCTCGCCCTTGCTGCCGCCTATCGGCAGAAGTATGAGCGTTTCCTGGAGCTGGCGCGCGCCCTCGACACGCTGCCGCCGGCGCTCTGACCCCGCTTGCTCAAGAGGATCCATCCATGCGTCGTCATCCCCTGGGGATTTACGAGAAGGCGCTGCCGGCCGGTCTGTC
>CALMMQ010000095.1 GCA_937868725.1 uncultured Pleomorphomonas sp. | reverse complement strand
TGGAGCGATTTCTCATCGACCTGATGAGTCCATCAGGTCGGAAAACGCTCTAGCCGGTCGCCGTGCCGCCATCATCGGCGCTCATCCTGCGCTTCTGCCGATCATCGTCGGGTAACAGGAGGGCAAGATGACCGCAACGAACTGGCGCAACTCCGCAATGGTGCTGCTGGTATTGGCCAGTGTCACCGCCTGTCAGGCGGCCGACCTGTCCGGCACGACCTGGACTGTCACCCGTCTCGCCGGCGCCGAGCTCACCGACCGGCCGCCGACGCTGGAGATCGAGGGCAACGCCGTATCGGGCTTTGCCGGCTGCAACCGTTACGCCGGCAAGGTCGAGATCAAGGGCGACAGCTTGCGCTTCTCGCGCCTCATTGCCACGCGCATGGCCTGTCTCGGCCCCGGCATGGCCGTCGAGGACGCCTTCCTCAAGGCGCTGGAGACGAGCGTTGCCGCTGTCCACCTCAAGGGCGAGGCGGCTGAGCTGGTCGATGCCGCCGGCCAGCCGGTGATCGAGCTTTCCCGCACCAGATGATCAGCCGATGACGCCGAGCATGGCGTAGCCGCCGAACGGCCGCTCGAAGCGGAGCGGCCGGCCAGCGGCGCTGGCGAGCCGCCTCATCTCGTCTTCGAGTTGGGCGCGCGGCGTCACGTGGAAGAGCCGCAGCCAGCCGTGCAGGGCGGCGCGCGGCAACGGGCCAAGTCCTTCGCAGAAGCCAAAATCGACCACCGCCAGACGGCCGCCGTCGGCGGTGAGCGCCAGACCATGGGCGAGGGCGGCGCGCCAGTCGGGGATCATCGACAAGGCATAGGAGAAGTAGACACGCTCGAAGCGGTCGCGACCGAAGGCCGGGCGCGGATCGAAGGTCGTGGCATCGCCGGCGGCAAGGCCGATGGCGAGCCCGGAGCGGCGGACGTTGCCGGCCGCCGTCTTCAGCATTTCGCCGGAGATGTCGCTGCCGCAGAGCGTGACCCCGGGATAGCGGCGGCCGACGGCGACGAGATTGCGGGCGGTGCCGCAGCCGAGCTCCAGCACGGCGCCGCCGGGCGGCACGTCGAGGTCGGCGATCAGCCGGTCGCGACCGAGCAGGTAGGGCTTGCGCGAGGCGTCGTAGACGTGGCGCGTCAGCCGGTACATGCGGTCCATGGCGTCGGCCTGGGCACTCATGCCGCCACCCGGACGTAAAGGTGGAAGCCGCCGTAGATCGACGAGCGGTCGCGGGCAACGTAGCCGGCGACGGTGGCGGGGTCGTAGGACCAGAGGTCGCGGATGTCGGCGGGCAACGCCGCTTCCAGCGGACTGTCGCGGCCGGCGGTGCGGAAGATGACGCGGGCGCCGGGACGGGCGGTGCGGCTGATCTGGCGCCAGAGGTCGACCATCTGGGCCGGAGTCATCCAATCCTGGGCGTCGAGCAGCACGTAGGCGTCAAGGCTAGCTTCGGGCTCGGCGGCCAGCCGCTCGGTCATGGAAATCTGGCTCGCCTCGACACGATCGGCGTTGGCGCGCACGATGGCGAAGGCGTCACGGCCGAGATAGCGCGGAATGGCGCGGCGGCGTTCTCGATCATAGCCCCGGCCGAAGGCCTGCCAGGCGAAGTAGTTGTCCTCAAGGGGGAAGTCGCAGGCCAGGCGTTCGAGGCGCTGGCGCAGCAGCGCGGCGACGTTGCCGTCGGCGTCGGCCGACAGGCTGGCGAACTGGGCCGGCGGAATGCCGAGGCCGTAGAGCGAAACCGGCATGCGGCAGAGCCAGCGGATGAAGCGGCTGTCGAACACCGGCGCCAGGTTTTCCTCGAACAGCCGCCGCTGGTCGGCGAGGCCGTTGGCGGTCAGCATCAGGCGCGGGTTCTTGCCGTAGGCGCGGGCGAGCAGATGCGTCATGCCGATGAAGCGGCCGAGCAGGCCGTAACGGTAGATGTTGCGGGTGAACACCGAGATCTGGCGGCGGCCGAGCAGGTTGCGCTTTTCCCAGTAGGCGCGGGCGGTGTCGGGCAGGTGGCTACGCAGGAAACGGTCGTAGCGGGCGGTATTTTCGGCTTCGTCGGCGTGGCCGAAGAAGCGGAAGAAGCTCTCGTGGCCGGGCAGGTGGCGGGCGGCGGCGAGCTTCAGCTCCAGCAGGGCGATGTGGGCCGGATTGAGGTCGACGGCGATGATGGTGTCGGGACTGGCCGTCAGGTAGTTCATGACGTTGCAGCCACCGGAGGCGATGGTGATGAGGCGCTTGCCGGGACCAAGCTCGAGGGCGGCCATGTCGACGTCCGGGTCTTCCCAGATCTGCGGGTAGACGAGGCCGGAGAAGGCCAGGGTGAACAGCCGTTCGAGCAGGCCGCGCCGGGAAGCGAGGCGGTTGGCGTGAACGGCGCTGGCGAGGAGCTTGGCAGTCCGGGTCTTGGTCATGGTGCGATCGGCTGTCCTTGTGATCGGGCGACCATCGCGTCGAAGAGTGATCCGGTTCAGCCGGAATCCCGTCACGCCGCCGCCGTGGCACCGGCTTGTCACAACTCGATGACGGGAATAATGCGGCGCTGGCTAAGGAGCGCCGCCAAGGGCAAGGCGCGCTCCCCCGGCCGGGCGGAAAGGCGGGGGAAGCGCGCCCGTCCGGGTCAGGCGCTCGCCTTGTCGAGGTGGTCGACCTCGTCCGGCGTCAGGTGCAGGCCGACGGCCTTGGCGAAGCTCGCCACGTGCGACACCTTGGTGGCGCTGGCGATGGGGGCGGTGACGCCCGGGCGCTGCATCAGCCAGGCAAGCGCCACCTCGGCCGGCTTGGCGCCATGGGCCTCGGCGATGGCATCGAGCACGGCGAGGATGCGGAAGCCCTTGGCGTTGAGATACTTCTCGACGCCGCCGCCACGGGCGCTCTTGGCAAGGTCGTCTTTCGAGCGGTACTTGCCGGAGAGGAAGCCGGAGGCGAGGCTGTAGTAGCTGACGACGCCGATATCCTCGTGCATGCAGAGATCGCGCAGGGCGCCGTCGAAGACGCCGCGTTCGGCCAGGCTGTAGTTGGGCTGCAGCACCTGATAGCGCGGCAGGCCCTTGGCGCGCGACACGTCGAGCGCGTCCGACAGCTGGATGGCGTCGACGTTGGAGACGCCGATGGCCCGCACCTTGCCGGCGCGGATCAGCTTGTCGTAGGCGGCGAGCGTTTCCTCGTACGGCGTGTCGTCGGGCCAGTGCGAGAAATAGAGGTCGATGCGATCGATGCCGAGACGGGCGCGCGAGCGCTCGACCTCTTCCAGGATCCAGCGGGCCGACAGCCCCTTCTGGCCGGGCTGCTGCAGGTCGGAGCCGACCTTGGTGAAAATGACCAGCTTGTCGCGCAGGCCGGGGCGAGCCTTCAGCCAGCGGCCGATGATGGTCTCCGATTCACCGCCCTTGTTGCCGGGTTTCCAGATCGAGTAGGAGTCGGCGGTGTCGATGGCGTTGAAGCCGTGGTCGACGAAGGCGTCGAGCACATCGAAGCCGGCCTTCTCGTCGACAGTCCAGCCCAGGACGTTGCCCCCGAACACCAGCGGCGCGATATCGATGCCGGTCTTGCCGAGCGCGCGCTTCTTCATGGTTCCACTCCCTTTGCAGCAGGCGTCGACCCGATCGCCTTGGAGGGTCGAACGCACTGGCGAGTATAGGTCGCCGGTCGGGCGCCGTCATGCCGGCAAGCCGGACCAGGGCATTGGACGAAAGGCGAGGCCGGCCGTCAGATGGGAGCGTCGGCTTTGGCCTTGGCCTTGGCCTTGCGGGCGTCGCCGATCATGGTGCGCAGCGCGTCGGCATCGAGGGCGCCGCGAAAGACCGCCGTCTCGATGACGTAGCTCGGCGTGCCATCGAAGCCGAACCCGTCGGCCTGACGGTAGTTGCGGTCGAGCAGGCCGTTGATCTTGTCGATGCCGTCGTTGACGGCCTTGGTCAGCTTGGCCTCGTCGATGCCGGCGGCGGCGAGGGCGGCCATGACGTCGTCGTCGGTCTTGAGGCCGCGGGCGGTGATCAGCGCCTCGACGGCGTCGGCGTAGCGCCCGAATGAGGCGGCGCCGAGCGCGGCCTGAGCGGCGGTGACCGAGGCGTCACCGAAGATCGGCCAGTCCTTCATCACCAAGCGGAGATTGCCGTCCTGGCGTACCAGATCCATCATCGCCGCGTAGCCCTTGCGGCAGTAGGGGCAGCGATAGTCGAAATACTCGACGATGGTGATGTCGCCCTTGGGATTGCCGAGCACCGGCGCGTCGGCGTCGTAAAGCACCTCGGCCTTGTCGGGGCGGGCAAGGGCGCGGCCGATGGCGAACGGGGCGGCAAAAGCCCCGGCGCTGGCGGCGATGAAGTGACGACGGCTCAACATGGCTCGGCTCCTGCAGCGGCGACCGCCTGACGTCGGCGGGGGGCCGACTTCAACCGATCATCATGTTGGCATTGAGGCAAACCCTCACGGCGGGAAGTGGATGAACTCCCAGGGCGAGGCTTCGCGGTCGACGCCGACGTCGACGTGGATGACGGCCGGCCGGTTGGCGGCAAGCGCCTTGGCCAGCACCGGCGCCAGGGCGGCCGGGGAATCGGCGCGGTAGCCGTCGGCGCCCATCACCTCGGCGAGGCGGGCGAAGTCGGGGTTGGTCAGCTCGGAGGCGATGACGCGGCCGTCGTAGAGGCGCTGCTGGTCGCGGCGGACGTTGCCGTAGGCGTGGTTGTCGAAGACGACGGTGACGAGGCCGATGCCTTCGCGCACCGCCGTTGCCAGTTCGGGCATGGCGAACATGAAGCCGCCGTCACCGGTCACCGACACGACGGCCCGCTCGGGATGGATGGCCTTGACGCCAAGCGCCGTCGGGAAGCCGAAACCGAGCGTGCCCTGATAGCCCTCGGTGACGTAGGTGCGGGGCGTGCGCACGTCGAAGCCGAAATAGGAGGTGAAGCCGGCCTGGCAGAGTTCGGGCACGAAGAAGCCGTCGTCGGGCAGGGCGGCGCGGATCACTTCGAGGTAGCCGATCTCCGGCTGGACGCGGACAATGGCAGCGGCGAGGCTGGCCTTGGCTGCGGCGATGCGGGCGCGGGCGGCCTCGTCGGTGGCGGTCTTGGGACCGAGGGCGGCGACCAGCGCCTCGGTGGCCACTCTGGCGTCGGCCACCACCGGCGCGTCGGCGAGGAGGCGCACCATTTCCGCCGGGTCGATGTCGATGCGCACCAGCTTGCGGCCGCCGGGCAGGCGGTCGAAGTAGCCCATCATGCCGGTCCAGCGCATGGTCGGCATTTCCAGGCGGCTGCCGATGCCGATGACGACGTCGGTCTCCGGCCACAGCGCGTGGGCGGCGGCCGAGGACAGGCCGAGCGGGTGGGTTTCGGCGACGATGCCGCGCCCGCCCCGGAAGGCGGCCACCGGGGCATCGAGCCGTTCGGCCAGAGCAAGGATGGCAGCGGCCGCGTGCTGGGCGCCGCCACCGACCATGATCATCGGCCGGCGGGCGGCGGTGATGACGGCCAGCGCCGCCGCGATCTCGGCAGCATCGGCGGCGGCCGGGACCGGCGGGCTGACCCCGTCGATGAGCGTTATCGGTGCCGTTTCGGCCATGGTGTCCCAGCTCATCTCGACGGCGACCGGACCGGGCCGGCCGGTCAGCATCTGGCGGAAGGCCTCGTTGACGATCTCCGGCGCGTCCTCGACGCGTTCGATGCGGGCCGACCACTTGGTCAGCGTCTTCAGCAGGCCAAGCTGGTCGGGAATCTCGTGCAGATGGCCACGTCCCCGGCCGAGAAAGGCGCGCGGTACCTGGCCGGTGACGCACAGCACCGGCGTCGAAGTGGCGTAGGCGGTGGACAGCGCCGCCGTGGTGTTGAGCACGCCGGCACCCGGCACCACCGAGTAGACATGCGGCTTGCCGGTCGATTTGGCGGCGCCGAAGGCCATGTAGGCCGAGCCCTGCTCGTGGCGGGCGCTAACCGTACGGATGATGTCGCGGCGCTGGGCCAGTGCGTCGAACAGCGGATAGGTCTGGGCGCCCGGCAGGCCGAACAGCGTGGTAACGCCGTTGGCGATCAAGGTTTCGGCGATGGCTTTGCCACCTGTCATCGGCACGGCGGAACGGCACATTTCCAGGACTCCAGACAAAAAAAGGGCGGCCCGCCCGATGGACGGACCGCCACGGCGGGATTGGTCAGGCGGCGTTGCCGAAGCCGACAGCCCGGAGCTTCCTGACGAAGGCGGGGATGTCGGCAACCTGCAGGCCGGCGACGTTGATGCGGCCGGAACCGGCCATGTAGACGCCGTGATCGGCGCGGAGACGGCCGATCTGGTCGGCGGTGAGCTTCAGCATCGAGAACATGCCGTGCTGTTCGGCCATGTAGGCCAGCGCCGGCTCGGCGGCGGCAAGGCCAGCGCGCACGGCCCGCACGCGGTCGCCCATGCGGTCGATCTCGGCGCGCCAGACGGCGGTGAGCTCGGGGCTCTCGAGGATGGTGCGGACGATGGCGGCGCCGTGATCGGGCGGCATCGACCAGTTGACGCGGGTGAGCGAGGTGAGGTTGGACAGCACCTTGCCGGCGGTCTTCTCGTCGCGCGTCTTGACGTAGAGGGCGCCGACGCGCTCGCGGTAGAGCCCGAAGTTCTTGTCGACCGAATAGGCAACGATGGCTTCCTCGACGGCGCCGACCACCTTGCGCGTGCCGGCGGCATCGGCTTCAAAGCCGCGGCCGAGGCCCTGGTAGGCAAGGTCGATGAGCGGAATGACCCCGGTCCTGGCCAACAGGGTGGCGATCTCGGCCCACTGGCCATCGTTGAGGTCGGTGCCGGTCGGGTTGTGGCAGCAGCCGTGCAGCAGCACGACGTCGCCGGCCCGGGCGCCCTCGATGGCGGCGATCAGGTTGCCGAAGTTGATCGACTGGGTGTTGATGTCGAAGAACGGATGCGGCACCGAGGCGAGGCGGGTGGCCTGAGCGATCTGCAGGTGGTTGACCCAGGTCGGCTGGCCGTAGAGCAGCTTGGCGTCGGGCTTGGAGGCGACGATCAGGTCGGCGGCCAGGCGCAGAGCCCCGGTGCCGCCGGGCGACTGGATGCCGACGAGGCGCGGGCCGGGATTGCTGCCGAAAACGATGGGCTTCAGCAGTTCGGTGTAGACCGGATCGCCGTCCGGGCCGAGGTAGGCCTTGGTGGTGCGGGTCTCCAGAAGGTGCTTCTCGGCTGCCTTGACCGCCTGCATGATCGGCGTCGCGCCGGTTTCGTCGCGATAGACGCCGACGCCAAGGTCGAGCTTGTCGGCGCGCGGATCGTTCTTGTAGAGCCCGATCAGGGCGAGCAGGGCATCGGCGGGCTGTTCGACGAGGCTTTCAAACATGGAATTCCACTCTCTTGTCTCGGAAATGGCAAGGACGTCATCCGATAGCAGGCATTGTCCCGGTTCCGAAACCGAAAACGCCGCGCGACAGCTTTGACTTTGGAACCATCGCCGCCGTCGCCAGCCTTGTCAGTCTAGCGGCACAGCGATGCCGGTTCCCGGCGAAATGCGCCGCTATGACGGCATTTTGCGCGTCGATATTGCGCTTAAGCGCTATATGATGCAGGTCTCATGCGAGAAATGGGGAAATGCCGCAGGAGGCAGACATGGCTGAGCTCGATTCCTTCGACATGCGCATTCTGGCAGCGATGCAGGCGCGCGGCGACATCAGCAACGTCGAACTGGCCGAAGCGGTGCTGCTGTCGCCGACCCAGTGTGCCCGGCGGCTGCAGCGGCTGCGGGCGGAAGGCTACATCCGTTCGGTGGTGGCGCTGCTCGATCCGGTCCGCCTCGGCTTCGGCGTCACCGCCCATACGCTGGTCCAGTTGCGCAGCCACGACGAACCGACCAACACCGCCTTCCGGCGATTCGTCACCGAGACCGACGAGATCGTCGGCTGCTGGTCGCAGACCGGCGATGTCGATTACCTCCTCAGGATCGTGGTGCGCGATCTCAGCCATCTCGCCGACCTCATCGAGCGGCTGGAGGCGGTGACCGGCGGCGTCGCCTCGCTACGCTCGTCGATCGTCCTGCGCGAGTTCAAGCAGTCGACGGCCCTGCCGCTGCCACGCTGACGGCACACGCGCTTGTGTTTGCCGAGGGTTGGGGTGGCCGCCGCGAAGGACTATAGTCGCCGCGGCAGCAACGGATCTGGCAGGACGTGATGAGGAAGAACGACTTTCGTGGCGGCTCGGTGGTGGTGCTGACCGGTGCCGGCATTTCGGCGGAATCGGGCATGCAGACCTTTCGCGATCCTGACGGCCTGTGGGCCAAGTACGACTATCGCCAGATCGCCACACCGGAGGGCTTCGACGACGATCCGGCCCTGGTGCACGCCTTTTACAACGCCCAGCGCCAGCAATCGGCCCAAGCGCAGCCCAACGCCGCCCATCAGGCGCTGGCCGAACTGGAACGGGCCTGGACGGGGCGCTTCCTGCTGGTGACGCAGAACATCGACGGCCTGCACGAGGCAGCCGGTTCGCAGCGCCTCATTCACATGCACGGCCAGCTCGATCAGGCCTGGTGCACAAAGTGCGATGCCCGCCTGTCTTGGCATGGCGAACTCTCGACCGAGTCCGTCTGCCCAGCCTGCGGGACACGGGGGCACTTGCGGCCCGACATCGTCTGGTTCGGCGAAATGCCCTATGGCATGAACGAGATCTACGCCGCGCTGGCCGAGGCCGATCTGTTCGTCGCCGTGGGAACCTCGGGCACGGTGTATCCGGCGGCTGGTTTCGTCCGCGAAGCGCGCTCGGCCGGCGCCGAAACGGTGGAGATCAATCTCGAGCGTTCAGAGGGGGGCGAGCGGCTGTTTTCGCGCCTCATCGAGGGGCGGGCCAGCGAGAGCGTGCCCCGGTTCGTCGAGCAGCTGTTGGCCGGGCAGTTCGACTGACGGCACGGCGGCCATCGCCTTGCCGAGCAGGTAAAGGCCGATGCCGGCGGTGATCGTGAGCTGCAGCAGGAACTTCATCGGTGGTGCTTCGTCCGGTGCGCCGGCGCGGACCTTTCCCACCGGTTCCCGTGATCAGGACGCGGAAGAGGTGAGCGAACGGCAAACGACAGCGGCGGCGGCGACGGCAAGATGCCAATATGGTAAACGCCGCCTTTCCGGTTGCCGACCGGTCGATTCACGTTCACGCCACGGAGACCCAGCATGAGCCAGATCAGAACCCGCCCCACCGGCGCGCTTGCCACCATCGGCGCCGACGGCGCCGCCGTCGTCACCGCCCGTTCCGGGGCGACGACGCGCCTCGCCTATTCGCCGTCCATGGACGGGTTCAACCCGCTGGAGCTGCTCGACGCCTCGCTGGCCGGTTGCCTGGCGATTTCTCTGCGCATCGCCGCCCGCAATCTCGGGCTACAGGACCGGCTCGGGGAAGTGCGCGTCGAGGTGGTCGGCTCCAAGGCGGCAACACCGCCGAGCCGCATCGCCCAGCAGGTGTGCCGATATCACATCGCCGGCGATTTCACCCCGGCGGAGCGGGACGCGTTGATCGCCGGCGCCCATGCCGTCTACACCATCGGCCACTCGCTCGATGGCGCCATGGAGATCGTCGACGGCGAGGCGCTGGCCTGAAGACGACAATCTCCGGTGTTACTGGAAACAGTGAGATACAATATTTCTGGCTAACACTTTGAATGGACTTGTTCCCGTTACACTTTATGACCGAATGCAACTTGTCGGTCCAACGGCAAGCTGGTCAATTGCCGGCCATGGTCGCTCCGGTTCAGAATGAACCCTGGCGTCGTCAGAACGAGACGAGCGAAGGATGGGTGTAAGACACAACGGCGACAGGTGGTGGGACACGGCGGGCGCTGCCTCCCACCGGTGGCGGCTCGTGACCGTCGTCGCCGTGCTGGCGCTTGGCCTAGGCGGCTGCGTCGTCGGGCCGGACTATCATGCGCCGGCGCTGCGCCTGCCCGACCAGTGGAGCGGGGCGGCGGCGACTGCCGCCAAGCCGCAGCTGATGCGCTGGTGGGCGCGCTTCAAGGATCCGGTGCTCGACGCGCTGATGGATGAAGGGGCGACCGGCAACATCGACGTCGCCACGGCGCAGGCCCGCATCCGGCAGGCGCGCGCCACATTGCGTCAGGAGGTCGGCCAGTTGCTGCCGACCGCCAGCGCGGCGGCGTCGGCCCAGCGAAGCGGCCGGGCCAGTGGCGGCGGCGGCGGCCAGGGTGGTGGTGGCGGTGGTCAGGGCGGTGGCATGGACAGCGTCACCACCCAATACCAGGCTGGCTTCGACGCCAGTTGGGAACTCGATGTCTTCGGGGCCAATCGCCGCGCCGCCGAGCAGGCGAGCTATGCCGTCGGCGCCGCCGAGGCCGATCTTCGCGCCACCTTGCTGACGCTGGTCGGCGATGTCGCCAGCGCCTACGTCGACCTGCGCGGCGATCAGGCGCGGGTGGCGCTGGCCCGGCGCACGGCCGCCTCCCAGCGGGCGACGGCGGCCATGACGCGGGCCAAGTTCGAAGCCGGGTCGGCCTCGGCCGTCGACGTCGCCAACGCCGAGGGCCAGGCGGCCAGCACGGCAGCCGGCATCCCGTCGCTGGAAGCCAGCGTTGCCATTGCCATGCATCGCCTCGCCGTGCTGTCGGGGCGGTCGCCGGCCGAGCTCGACTCCCGGCTCAAGACGATGAGAGCCATTCCGCGCCCGACGGCGCCGGTTGCAACGGGCGTGCCGGCCGACGTGCTGACCAACCGTCCGGATGTGGCCAAGGCCGAGCGCGAGTTCGCCGAGGCGACGGCGGCGGTGGGCAAGGCGGAGGCGGCGCGCTATCCGTCGCTGACGCTGTCGGGCTCGATCACCACCTCGGCCAGCCAGATCGGCGATCTCGCCAAGGGCTCGTCCATCGCCTGGTCGTTCGGGCCGGCGCTGACGGTGCCGGTGTTCAACGGCGGTCGACTGGCGGCGGCGATGGAGGCGGCCGGCGCGGCGCGCGACCAGTATTTCCTGGCCTATCGCGCCGCCGTGCTGACGGCGCTCGAGGATGTGGAGAACGCTGCCGTGTCACTGTCCAAGGCGCGGGCGCGCCAAACCAGTCTGACGCAGGCGGTGGCTGCCTATCGTCAGGCGGCGGAGCTGTCGCGCTCGCTCTATCAGTCGGGGTCGTCGAGCTTCCTCGACGTGCTCACCGCCGAGCGGTCGCTTTATTCGGCCGAGGACGCGCTGCTGGTCAACACCGCCGCCATCGCCACAGACTATGTCGCGCTCAACAAAGCGCTGGGCGGTGGCTGGGATGGCGCCGTGGACGGCGGCCGGCCGGAGATCATCGACGAGAACACCGGGCCGCACTGGCCCCGTCGGTCGGTACCGCCGCCGCGTCGCGACGTCGACCGGCCGATGCCACCCGATGACAGACAACCGGCGCCGCCACAGTCGCGGCGTCTGCTTGTGGGGGACGAGTGAACCATGGCCTCGGTGGGACCGAAGAAGAAAGGCCGCTGGCGGACGCTGCTGCTGCTGGTCGTGCTGGCCGCCGGCGTCGGTGGCTACGCGGCGCGCGGCTATCTGTTTCCCAAGGCGCCGCCGGCCATGATGACGGCGGTGGTGGGCTATGGCGATGTCGAGGAGACGGTGCTGGCTTCCGGCATCGTCAAGCCGGTCAAGCTCGTGGCCGTCGGCGCCCAGGCGTCCGGTCGCATCACCGCGGTCAACGTCAAGCTCGGCCAGACGGTGGCTCAGGGCGAGCTGATCGCCGAGATCGATTCGGTCAACAAGCAGAACTCGCTGCGGACGGCGGCGGCGGCGGTGGCCAACATCCGGGCGCAGATCGCGGAAAAGCAGGCCAACCTGACGCTGGCCCAGCGGACGGCGGAGCGACAGCGCTCGGTCATCGCCTCCAATGCCATCTCGCGCGCCGATCTCGAAAGCGCGGAAGCCGACGTCGACGTCAAGGCGGCGCAGCTCGAGGCCCTCAAGGCGCAACTGGTCGAGGCCGAAGTGGCGGTGGAAGACGCCCGCGCCAACCTGGCCTACACCCACATCACGGCGCCGATCGCCGGCACGGTGCTGGCGGTGGTCAGCCAGGAGGGGCAGACGGTCAACGCGGCACAGTCGGCGCCGACCATCGTCATTCTCGGTCAGCTCGACACGATGATCGTCCGGGCCGAGATCTCCGAAGCCGACGTCGTCAAGGTGCAGCCGGGGCAGGCGGTGTATTTCACCATTCTCGGCGATCCCGATCATCGCTACGAAGCCAGGCTCGAGACCATAGAGCCGGCGCCGGAATCGATCAAAAGCGACTCGAGCTTCTCAAGTTCGTCGTCGTCTTCCTCGTCGTCGTCCTCTTCCTCCTCCTCGGCCATCTACTACAACGGCGTCTTCTCGGTGCCGAACGCCGACGGCCGGCTGCGGACCTACATGACGGCGGAGGTGCACATCGTGCTGGCCGCCGCCCGCCATGTGCTGACCGTGCCGTCGACGGCACTCGGCCGGCGCATCGGCGACAAGCGCTACGTGGTGCGGGTGGCGGCCGGCGATGGCGCCATCGCCGAACGCGAAGTGGACACTGGCGTCAACGACAAGGTGACCGTCGAGATCCGCACGGGGCTGGCTGAAGGCGAACGGGTGGTGACCGGCGAGATGTCGGCCGAGGCGGCGTCGGCGTCGCGCTCGCGCGGCTTCGGGCCGCCGCCGCCCATGGGGATGTGACCGTCATGGCGCCGCTCATCGAGCTTCGCAAGCTGAGACGGGAGTTTCCCTCCGGCGAGGGCAGCATCACCGTGCTCAAGGACATCGACCTGACCATCGAGGCCGGCGAGATGGTGGCGATCGTCGGCGCGTCGGGGTCGGGCAAGTCGACGCTGATGAACCTGCTCGGCTGTCTCGACCGGCCGACGTCCGGCTCCTACCGCATATCCGGCCGCGAGACGTCGTCGCTCGGTCCGGACGAGCAGGCGGCGCTGCGGCGCGAGCATTTCGGCTTCATCTTCCAGCGCTACAATCTGCTGTCCGAGCTGACGGCGCTGGCCAACGTCGAGATCCCCGCCATCTACGCCGGCGTGGCGCCGCGCGAACGGGCGGCGCGGGCGCTGAGCCTGCTCGGGCGCCTCGGCATGGCCGACCGCACCGAACACCGCCCCGGCCAGTTGTCGGGCGGCCAGCAGCAGCGCGTGTCGATCGCTCGCGCCCTGATGAATGGCGCCAACGTCATTCTGGCCGACGAGCCGACCGGTGCACTCGACCGCCACAGCGGCGAGGAGGTGCTGCGCATTCTCGACGAGCTCAACGCCGAGGGCCGGACGGTGATCATCGTCACCCACGACATGAGCATCGCCGCCCGTGCCAGCCGCATCGTCGAGATTTCCGACGGCGAGATCGTCGCCGACCACCGCACCGAACGGGGGGAAGCCCGTGGGCCGGCCAAGGCACCGGCAGCCGCGCCGGTGCCCGCCCGACGGCGGCCGCTGCGCGCCTTCGTCGACCGGCTGCGCGAAGCCTTCGGCATGGCGCTGATCGCCATGCGCACCCACGGTCTGCGTACCTTTCTCACCATGCTCGGCATCGTCATCGGCATCGCCTCGGTGGTGTCGGTGGTGGCGCTCGGCCAAGGCTCGCAGCAGCAGATCCTCAAGAACATTTCAAGCCTCGGCACCAACACGCTGGAAATCTTCGCCGGCCGGACGTTCGGCGACATGCGCTCGGCCAAGATCACCACGCTGGTGGTGGCCGACGCCACTGAACTTGCCAAGCAACCCTACGTCGCCGCCGTGACGCCGACGGTGTCGACCCAGTCGACGCTACGCTTCGGTTCGCTCGAAGCCTCGGCCATGGTCTCAGGTGTCGGCGAGGCCTATTTCAGCGCCCGTGGCACCAAGCTGGCCGAGGGGCGATTCTTTGATGGCGACAGCGTGCGCAGCCGCGCCCAGGACATCGTCATCGACCAGAACACCCGCAAGAGCCTGTTCGCCGACTTCGGCGGCAAGGTGGTCGGTGAGGTGATCATGGTCGGTTCGGTGCCCTGCCGCATCATCGGCATCACTCAGGCGCAGCAGAGCGGCTTCGGTTCCAGCCAGAACCCGCAGGTCTATCTGCCGTATACGACGGTGCAGACGCGGCTCATCGGCTCGCAGTCGTTGCGTTCGATCACCGTGCGCGTCGCCGACGCCGTCGATACCTCGCTGGCCGAGCAGATGGTGACCACCTTCCTCAGCCAGCGCCACGGCGCCAAGGACTTCTTCATCCTCAACACCGACGACATCCGCCAGACCATCACCTCGACGACCCAGACCATGACGCTCCTGGTGGCGGCCATTGCCGTCATCTCGCTGGTGGTGGGGGGCATCGGCGTCATGAACATCATGCTGGTGTCGGTGTCCGAACGGGTGGCCGAGATCGGCGTGCGCATGGCGGTGGGGGCGCGGCAGGGCGACATCCTACAACAGTTTCTCATCGAGGCGACGCTGGTTTGCCTGATCGGCGGCATCGTCGGCATCGGGCTCGCGCTGGCCATCGGCGTTGGTTTCTCGCTGTCCGGATCGAGCTTCACGCTGGTCTATTCGACGGCGTCGATCGTCGTTGCCTGCCTGTGTTCGACGCTGATCGGCATCGCCTTCGGTTATCTGCCGGCCCGCAATGCCTCCGAACTCGATCCGGTCGTGGCGCTGTCGACCAACTGATGGTGACGGCGACAATTGATGCGTTGAATTAAATATATAATGTAATCTATTTATATATAACACGTTATTGGCATTTCGATGTGATATTGAATCCGATCTAATGTGGTGGCGCCGAGCGTCGGACGATGGCGGATCGCGTTCCGGCTCGATGGTCTGTGGCACGTGCCGTCGTCGGTGTCCGGCGTTCGGCGGCCGGTGGTCGGTGGTCGGTGTCCGGTGTCCGGCGGCCGGGGCTTGGTGTCATCTGATTGTCGTCTTGATCGCCACCGGTGGGGCAACACCTGCCGTGGGTATCCGGCGATCAAATCATAATTCATACGATTGACTGAATTTGTTCGGCTGCTATAGTGCCGTTCGAAATGGCCGAGGTTCGGGCTTGGCCGCTGCTGTTGCCGGAGATGTCGAGACGATGCCGCGAAAGCCTGTCCGTCCAAACCAGGATGCCGGCGACGGCCGGGCCGATGCCACGCGCGAGCGGCTGTTGACGGCGGCACTCGACCTGTTCGGCCGTCACGGCTTCGACAGCGTGACGACGCGCATGCTGGCCGAGGCGGCGAACGTCAACCTGCAAGCCATCAACTACCATTTCGGCACCAAACGCGGGCTGTACATCGCCACCGCCGATCATCTCGTGGCGATGATCGACCGCTTCATCGGACCGTTGCGCGAGATGGTGCGCCAGCGTGTCGCCGAGATCGACGCTTCCGGTCAGCAGCTTGGCGTCGAGGAGGCGCGGCGCATGCTGATGATGTTCGTCAGTTCGCTCCTGACCGCCTTCATGGCGGAAGGGTCGGAGACCTGGGCGCGCTTCATGGTGCGCGAGCAGGCCGACCCGACGGAGGCGTTCGAGCGCGTCTACGGCGGCATCATGCGGCCGGGGCTGGCGGTGGTCCGGCGCCTCGTCGGCGTGGTGACCGGCGAGGCCGCCGACAGCGACTGGGTGCGGCTCAGGACGCTGACGCTGGTCGGCTCGGTGATCATCTTTCGCGTCGGCCGCGCCACGCTGTTGCGCGAACTCGGCTGGCCGGCCATCGGCCCCAACGAGGCCGACGCGGTCAGGGCGCTGGCCACCGACCTCGTCGCTTCCATCCGCCCGCGGGAGGGCGCACCGTCATGAAGAAGATTGTCGTTCCGATCGTCCTGCTGGCCGCCGCCGGTGCTGCCGTCTGGTGGTTTGGCGGGCCGCAGGCGGTGTTGCAGCGGCTGACGGCTGATGCCTCGGCCGGTTCCGATCTGCTCTATGGCAACGTCGACATCCGGCAGGCGTCGCTGGGGTTCCGCGTGTCGGGACGGCTGACCGAAGTCGCCGTCGACGAAGGCGATGTCGTCAAGGCCGGCAGCGTGCTGGCCCGGCTCGACGACGAGCCCTATCGTCAGGCGGTGCGCGTCGCCGAGGCCAAGGTCGAGGCGTTGCAGGCCACGCTCGCCAAGCTCAAGGCCGGTCCGCGACCGACCGAAATCGCCGAGGCGCGCGCCGCCTACGAGGTGCAGCTCGCGGCCCAGGTCAACGCCCGCCTGGCCTTCGAACGCGCCGACAGTCTGCGCCGTCAGGGCACGGTGTCGCAGGCCAGTCTCGACGACGCGACGGCCTCGCGCGACGCTGCCATCGCCCGCGTTGGTCAGGCCAAGGCGGCGCTCGACCTTTTGGGCGAAGGCTCGCGCAGCGAGGATATCGCCGCCGCCGAAGCGGAACTGGTCGGTGCCCGCGCTGCCCTCGATCAGGCCCGCACCTCGCTCGCCGACGCGACGCTGACGACGCCCGAAGATGGCGTCGTGCTGTCGCGCGTCAGCGAGAAGGGGGCGATCGTCGCCACCGGCGCCACGGTGTTCACACTGTCGCTGTCCGATCCGGTGTGGGTGCGCGCCTACGTCGCCGAGCCCGATCTCGGCCACGTCTATCCGGGGCTCAAGGTCAAGGTGACCTCGGACGGTCCCTTCGGGGCCGATTACGAGGGCACGGTCGGCTACATCTCGCCGGTGGCCGAGTTCACGCCCAAGTCGGTGGAAACCCCCGACCTCCGGACCGATCTCGTCTATCGCCTGCGCATCGTCGTCGCCCATCCGGGCAAGGATCTCAGACAGGGCATGCCGGTCACCGTGCGGCTGCCGCCGCGCCTCGCGGGCTCGGCATCATGACCGAAGCCGCTGCCGGCAAGGTGGTGTTCGCCCGCTTCGAGGCGGTCACCAAGCGCTTCGGCACCGCCGACCCAGCGCTCGACGCCGTGACCGGCAGCATCTTTTCGGGCGAGATCACCGGTCTTGTCGGTCCGGACGGCGCCGGCAAGACGACGCTGATCCGCCTGCTGACCGGCCTGATGCTGCCCGAGGCCGGCAGTATCGACGTACTCGGCCACGACAGCCGCCGCGACAGCGCCGCCATTCAGGCGGCCATCGGCTACATGCCGCAGCGCTTCGGGCTCTACGAAGACCTGTCGGTGATCGAAAACCTCCGCCTCTACGCCGATCTGCGCGGCCTGCCACGCCAGGAGCGGCCGGCGGTGTTCGAGCACCTGCTGACCTTCACCGATCTCAAGCGCTTCACCGACCGGCTGGCCGGCCGGCTGTCGGGCGGCATGAAGCAGAAGCTCGGTCTGGCCTGCGCCTTGCTCAAGAAGCCCCGCCTGCTGCTGCTCGACGAGCCGGGGGTGGGCGTCGATCCGATTTCGCGGCGCGATCTCTGGCAGATGGTGGCCAATCTCGCCGCCGAAGGCATCGGCGTCGTCTGGTCGACGGCCTATCTTGACGAAGCGGAGGCCTGCGACCGCGTGCTGCTGCTCGACAAGGGCAAACTGCTGTTCGCCGGACCGCCGCGCGAGCTGACCGGTCGCGTCGCCGGCCGGGTGGTGCGCGTCTCCGGCATCGATGGCCGGCGGCGGCAGGCGCTGGCCCATCTGCTCGACGACCCGGCGGTGACTGACGGCGTCATCCAGGGCGCATCGCTGCGCCTGGTGCTCAGGCCGGGCGAAGGTGAACCGGCGGACCGGCTCGGCGCCGTGCCGGCGGAAGCCCGGGTGACGACGGTGGCACCGCGTTTCGAGGACGCCTACGTCGACCATCTCGGTGGTGGGCCCGGGGGCCGGTCGGTGCTGGCCGAGGCCTGGCACGCCCCGGCGGCCACCGACGGGCGGCCGGTCATCGAGGCGCACGGGCTGACCAAGCGCTTCGGCGACTTCACCGCCGCCGACCGCATCTCCTTCGATATCGGACGCGGCGAGATCTTCGGCCTGCTCGGCCCCAACGGCGCCGGCAAGTCGACAACTTTCAAGATGCTGTGCGGCCTGTTGAAGCCGACGGCCGGCGAAGGCCACGTCGCCGGCTTTAACCTCCGGCGCGATGCCGCCGAGGCCCGCAACCGGCTCGGCTACATGGCGCAGAAGTTCTCGCTCTATGGCGATCTGTCGGTCGGCCAGAACCTCGATTTCTTCGCCGGCGTCTACGGGCTGTCGCGCGCCCGCCGGCGCGAGCGTACCGCGCTCATGGTGTCGATCTTCGATCTGGGCGCCCATCTCGGCCAGTCGGCCAAGGAGCTGCCGCTCGGCCTCAAGCAGCGGCTGGCGCTGGCCTGCGCCGTCATCCACGAGCCGGAGGCGCTGTTCCTCGACGAGCCGACCTCCGGCGTCGATCCCATCACCCGGCGCGAATTCTGGACGCACATCAACGGTCTGGTCGAAAAGGGGGTGACGGTGCTGGTCACCACCCATTTCATGGACGAGGCGGAATACTGCGACCGCATCTCGCTTATTTATCGCGGCCAGTCGATCGCCCTCGGTTCGCCCGACGACCTCAAGGCGTCGGTGGCAACGGCCGCGCTCGCCGATCCGACCATGGAAGACGCCTTCGTCGAGCTGGTGCGCCGCTCGGATGCCATGAGGAGCGAGTCATGAGCCTTGCCGACCGCCCGCGCCGCTTTCTCGCTCTGGTGCGCAAGGAGAGCGTCCAGGTCTGGCGCGACCCGTCCAGCCTGATGATCGCCTTCGCGCTGCCGGTGATGCTGCTGTTCCTGTTCGGCTATGCCCTGTCGCTCGACACCAAGACGACGCGCATCGGTCTTGTCGTCGAGGAAACGAGCCCGGATGCCGCCGACCTGGCGTCGGCCTTCCGCGCCTCGCGCTATTTCGATGTCACCGAGGCGCGCGACCGCCGCGCCTTCGAGGCGGGGCTGATCCTTGGCGACGTGCACGGCATCGTCGTCATCCCCGCCAATTTCGCCGCCGACCGGGCGGCCCGGCGCGCCCCGTCGGTGCAGGTGCTGGTCGACGGCTCGGAGCCGAACACGGCCAACTTCATCCAGAACTACGTGACGGCGACGGTGCAGAACTGGGAGAAGGCGCGGGCGCTGGAGACCGGGATGGCGGCGGCGCCGATCACCGCCAACGCCCGCTTCTGGTTCAACGCCGAACTCCTCAGCCGCAATTTCCTGGTGCCGGGATCGATCGCCATCGTCATGACGCTGGTGGGGACGCTGCTCACCTCGCTGGTGGTGGCGCGCGAGTGGGAGCGCGGCACCATGGAGGCGATGATGGCAACGCCGGTGACGGCGGTGGAGCTGCTCATCGGCAAGCTGGTACCGTATTTCCTGCTCGGCATGGCGTCGATGACGCTCTGCCTCGTCCTGGCGGTGACGCTGTTCGCCGTGCCGTTCCGGGGCTCGATCGGTGCCCTCTACCTGGTATCGGCGGTGTTTCTGGTGCCGGCGCTCGGCCAGGGGCTGCTGATCTCGGCGGCGACCAAGAACCAGTTCCTCGCCTCGCAGCTGGCGTTGCTGTCAGGCTTCCTGCCGTCGTTCCTGCTGTCGGGTTTCCTGTTCGAGATCAAGTCGATGCCGACGGTGGTGCAGTACGTGACGCTGATCGTGCCGGCGCGCTACTTCATTCCCAGCCTGCAGACGGTGTTCCTGGCCGGCGACATCTGGCCGATGTTCCTGCGGTCGATGGCCGCCATGCTGGCCATCGGCGCCGTCATGTTCGCCATTGCCGCCCGCCGCACCGTCAAGAGGATCGGTTGACATGTCCATGGCCCTGACCCGCCTGCGGGCGCTGATCGTCAAGGAACTGCTGGCGGTGCTGCGCGACCCCAAGGGGCGGATGATCCTCATTCTGCCGCCGCTCGTCCAACTGCTGGTGTTCTCCTACGCCGCCACGCTGGAGGTGCGGAACTTCGACGTGCTGATGCTGGACCGCGACCACGGCCACTGGAGCGCGGAGCTCACCCGCCGCATCGAGGCGTCGCCCTTCGTCGGCTCGGTGCGGGCGACCGACGATCCCGCGGCGCTGCGCACGGCCATCGATCGCCAGACGGTGATCGCCGCCGTCGAGATTCCGGCCGACTTCTCGCGATCGATCGAGGCGGGGGAGGCGGCCGATCTCGGGCTGATCCTCGACGGGCGTCGGTCCAACGCGGCGCAGATCGTCGCCGGCTATCTGCAGGAGATCGTCGGCGGCCTCGCCGCCGAAACGCCGGCCGGCCAGCGGGCGCAGAAGGCGTCGGTCACCACCATCGCCCGCACCTGGTTCAACCCCAACCTCATCTATCAATGGTTCATGGTGCCGAACCTGGTGGCGTCGATCGCTCTGTTGATCGGCCTCATCGTCACGGCGCTGTCGGTGGCGCGCGAGCGCGAGCTCGGCACCTTCGACCAGCTGATGGTGTCGCCGCTGCGGACGCACGAAATCCTCATCGGCAAGCTGGTGCCGCCGATGCTGATCGGCTTCTTCCACATCAGCCTGTTCATCACCGCCGCCGTGTTCGTCTTCGGCGTGCCGCTGCGCGGTTCGCTGCTGCTGCTCTACGGCAGCGCCTTCTTCTATCTCGCCGCCGTGGTCGGCGTCGGTCTGTTCATCTCGTCGCTGTCGATGACGCAGCAGCAGGCGATCCTCGGGGCCTTCCTGTTCATGGTGCCGGCCATGCTGCTATCGGGTTTCGCCACCCCGATCGACAACATGCCGAACTGGCTGCAGACGGTGACCTATCTCAACCCGTTGCGCTATTTCCTGGCGGTGGTGCGCGGCGTGTTCCTCAAGGATCTGCCGGCTGGCGAGATCGTCCGCCAGACGCTGCCGCTCGCCGCCATCGCCATGGCGACGCTGATGAGCGCCGCCTGGCTGTTCCGCAAGCGCATGGAGTGAATGTTTAGAATCAAGATGAATAAATGAACATAACTATATGATTTATGCCAAATTTTGAATCATCTTGATGCGCAGATTCAAGGCGCTTTGCTGCTTTAGCCTGCACGCAGCAGGCGCACCGCCTCGTCGCGACCGAACAGGTAGAGCAGCAGCTTCAGCGCTTCGCCGCGCTGGCTCACGAGGTCGGGATCACGGGCAAGGATCAGGGCGGCGTCGTCGCGCGCCGTTTCCATCAGGGCGCCGTGGTGTTCGGGCCGGACGAAGCGGAAGCCGGGCATGCCGCTCTGGCGCGTACCGAGCAGTTCGCCGCCGCCACGCAGCTTCAGGTCTTCCTCGGCGATGCGGAAGCCATCCTCGGTGTCGCGCATGACGTTGAGGCGGGCGCGCGCGGTCTGACCGAGCGGCCCCTTGTAGATCAGCACGCAGGCCGACGAGCGCGAGCCGCGACCGACCCGGCCGCGCAGCTGGTGCAACTGGGCGAGGCCGAAGCGCTCGGCGTGCTCGATGACCATGATGGTGGCTTCGGGCACGTCGACGCCGACCTCGATCACCGTGGTGGCGACCAGGATGTCGGCGTCGCCGGTCTGGAAGCGGGCCATGGCCGCCTGCTTGTCGGCCGACTTGAGGCGACCGTGCACCAGTGCCACGCGGTCGCCGAACACCTTGCGCAGGTCGTCGGCGCGCTCCTCGGCGGCGGCGAGGTCGATGGTCTCGCTTTCCTCAACCAGCGGGCAGACCCAATAGACGCGGGCGCCTTCGCCGCGGATGGCGTTGCCGATGCGGACGACGATCTCGCCCAACCGGTCGGAGGAGACGGCGACGGTGGCGATGGGTTTGCGACCGGCCGGCTTCTCGGTCAGGCGGGAGACGTCCATGTCGCCGAAATAGGCCAGCATCAGCGTGCGCGGGATGGGGGTGGCGGTCATCACCAAGAGGTCGGTCTTGCCGCCCTTGGCGCTGAGGGCCAGGCGCTGGTGGACGCCGAAGCGGTGCTGCTCGTCGACGACGGCCAGCGTCAGGTTGCGGAACGCGACGGAGGCCTGGAACAGGGCGTGGGTGCCGACGACGATGTCGATGTCGCCGGCGGCTACCGCTGCCTCGGCGTCGCGCCGGGCCTTGGTCTTGTCCGAGCCGGTGAGCACGGCAAGGCGCAGCCCGGCCGCCGCGATCAGCGGCGCCATGGAGCGGGCATGCTGGCGAGCCAGAAGCTCGGTCGGCGCCATGATGGCCACCTGACCGCCGGCCTCGACGGCGGCGGCGGCGGCGAACAGCGCTACCATGGTCTTGCCCGAACCGACGTCGCCCTGAATGAGGCGGATCATGCGGTTGGGGGAGGAAAGGTCGGCGACGACGTCGGCGATGGCGGCCTGCTGCGAGCCGGTAAGGCGGAACGGCAGGGCGGCGCTAAGGCGGGCGGCGATGGCGCCGGTGGGTAGGCCCTCGCGCCGGAGGCTGGTGCGCAGCGAGCGGCGGACGAGGGCGAGAGCCAGCTGGTTGGCCAGGAGCTCGTCGTAGGCGAGGCGGGCGAGGAAGGGACTCTGGTCGGCGAGATCGTCGGCGCTTTCGGGGCGATGCAGCCGCCGCAGCACGGTGGCGAAGTCGTTCCAGCGCTCGCGGTCGCGGTGGGCGGGGTCGAGCCATTCGGGCAACGCCGGCAGCCGGGCGAGCGTCGTTTCGGCCAGCCGGATCAGCAGGCGGCCACCGATGCCCTCGGTCATCGGGTAGACCGGTTCAAGGCGCGGCAGCTTGTCGGCCTCCGCCTCGGGCACCACGTGGTCGGGGTGGCCCATCTGCGGCGTGTCGTTGAAGACCTCGATGCGGCCGGAAATCAGCACCGTTTCGCCGACGGGATAGAGCTTCTCCAGCCACGACTTCTCGGCGTGGAAATAGGTGATGACGAGATCGCCGCTGTCGTCGTGGACGAGGATGCGATAGGGGGCGCGGGTGCCGGGCGGCGTCGGCCGGTGCTTGTCGACGTGAACGCGCAGCGTGACGATGCCGCCCTCGGGCGCCGTCGCCACCGTGGCTTCCTGCGTCCGGTCGATGAGATAGCTCGGCAGGTGGAACAGCAGGTCGAGAACGACGGCCTCGCGGGCGGTTTCACCCTGGGGACCGACAAGCCGGGCCAGCCGCGGCGCCAGTCGGGGGCCGACGCCGGGCAGGCTGGTGAGCGGCTGGAACAGCGGATTGAGCAGGGCGGGGCGCATGAGGCGACCGTAGTGCGATTCTCGCCGGCGTGCCAAAGCCGGGGCGGTAGCGATCAGTCGATGCGCCGACAGACATAGGCGACGGTCTCGTAGGGAAAGCTGACGCTGTCGCCGGCCAGCTCCGGCGTGCTGGCCATGACCTCGCGCACCTGCCGCTCGACGGCGGCGCGTTGGCGATCGGCCAGAGCGGCAATGAAGCTTACCGACATCACCCGCGCCAGCACCACGTCTTCGGGGTGGCCGTCGTGGCTGTGGGAGAAGCGGCATGCGCTGAGCGGACCGAACCCTTCGGCGGGAAAGACCGAGCGCCAGCGGCCGCTGTCGTGGCGCGGTGCGTCGCCGACGTGGGGCGCCATGATCTCCGTCAGCCGCCGCACCCAGGGCACGGACTGGTCGCGGACGTTCCAGACCAGCGCCAGGGCGCCGCCGGGCGCCAGCACGCGGCGGAACTCGGCCAGGCTCAGCGGGTTGGCGAACCAGTGGAAGGCCTGGGCGCAGACGACGGCGTCAACCTCGCCGTTGCGCAGCGGCGCCGCCTCGGCGGTACCCTCGCGGATGTCGATATGGGGGTAGGTGGCCTTCAGGCGGCTACGCATGGCCTCGACCGGCTCGACGGCGATGACGTCGGCGCCGGTGACGATCAGCGAGGGCAGGAACTTGCCGGTGCCGGCGCCGATCTCGGCGACGCGCTTGCCGGGGCCGAGGCCGACGGTCGAGATGAGCCAGGTGACGATCTCTGGCGGATAGTCGGGCCGACCGGTTGCGTAGACGTCGGCGCCGCGCTGAAAGCCGGTGCGGGCGGCGTGGTGGATGTCGTTCATGGCGAAATCTCCCAGCGGATGGCGGGGCAATTCCTGCGCAAGCATTGCGGCAAAGCCATGTCCGGTGGGGGCGGGTCGGAAGTGTTCCGACTTGACTTCGGCCGCCGCCTCTGGTGTCTCGCCAGAACGCAATGTGAAGAGGCGCGCTGACAATGACCAACGCTTTCGTGTTTCCGGGGCAGGGTAGCCAGTCGATTGGCATGGGCAAGGCGCTGGCCGATCAATATCCGGCCGCCAAGGCCATTTTCGATGAAGTCGACGAAGCACTCGGCGAAAAGCTCAGTGATGTGATCTTCACCGGTCCGGAAGACCAGCTGACGCTGACCACCAACACCCAGCCGGCGCTGATGGCCGTCAGCCTGGCCGCTCTGAGGGCGCTCGAGGCCGAGGGCATCAGCGTGCACCAGCATGCCGCCTTCGTCGCCGGCCACTCGCTGGGCGAATACTCGGCGTTGGCCGCCGCGGGCGCGCTCACCGTCACCGACGCCGCCCGGCTGCTGCGCATTCGCGGCAACGCCATGCAGAAGGCCGTGCCGGTGGGCGAAGGCGCCATGGCGGCACTGCTCGGGCTCGATTTCGCCACCGCCGTGGCGGTCGCCAAGGAAGCGGCCGAGGGCGAGGTCTGCGAGGCGGCCAACGACAACGCCCCCGGTCAGGTGGTGATCTCCGGTGCCAAGGCGGCCGTGACGCGCGCCATCGACATCGCCAAGGCCAAGGGCGCCAAGCGGGCCATGCTGCTCAACGTCTCGGCGCCGTTCCACTGCGAACTGATGCAGCCGGCCGCCGACGCCATGGCCGAAGCGCTGTTCACCGCCGCGATCGCCGCGCCGATCGTGCCGATTTTCACCAACGTCGCGGCGGCGCCGACGACCGATCCGGAAGTGATCCGCAAGCAGCTGGTTGCCCAGGTCACCGGCACCGTCCGCTGGCGCGAGAGCGTGTCGGCCATGGCCGGCGCCGGTGTCGACAAGTTCGTCGAAGTGGGCGCCGGCAAGGTGCTGTCCGGTCTCATCCGCCGCATCGCCCCGGCCGAGGGGGTCATCGACTACGGCAAGCCGTCCGACATCGCCGACGTCAAGGCGCTGCTCGGCCTATGACGGCCTGACCTCGCCGCCGGGCCGACGCGGCGCGGCGGCAGCCATCGGGGGATGTCTCCGAAGAGGGCATGGCTTGTCATTTGGAATCGTTCATATTGCCTGACGGGCGAGGCAGAGGGCGCAAGCGTGATTCTCGTAAACGGCGCTTTTTTCGAGGGCAACAAGGCTGAGCTGGATTTTTCCGACCGCGGCCTGATGCTCGGCGATGGCCTGTTCGAGACGCTGCCGGTGCTCGGCGGCGAAATCTTCATGCGCGATGTCCACCTCGACCGGCTGGAGCGGGGCCTCGGGGTGCTGGGCTTCTCGGTGGCGCGCAGCCGCCTCGAGAGCGACCTCGCCGTCATGGTGCCGCGAGCGCTCGACGGCTACGGCATCCTGCGCCTGACGGTGACGCGCGGCGGCGGCTCGCGCGGTCTGCTGCCGCCCATCGGCCCCAAGCCGACGGTGATCGTCACGCTGACCAGCTATTCGCCGTCGGTGGTCTTCGAGCCAACGACGCTGGCGGTCTCGACCATCCGGCGCAACCAGTATTCGCCGGTCTCCCGCCTCAAGTCGCTCGCCTATCTCGACAACATCCTGGCACTGCGGGAGGCGGGTGAACGCGGCGCCCGCGACGCGCTGATGCTCAACGGCGCCGGCAACGTCACCTCGACGACGGTCGCCAATCTGTTTGCCATCTTCCGCAGTGAACTGGTGACGCCGCCCTTGGCCGACGGTCTCATCGATGGCGTTACGCGCGGGCTGGTCCTCTCGCACGCCCGCGAGATGGGCGTGACGGCGGTCGAACGCTCGATCCCGGCCGGCGAGCTCAAGGACGCCGACTGCGTCTTCCTGACCAACTCGGCCCGGTTCATCCAGCCGGTGTCGCGCATCGACAGCACGGTCTACAGCTACGACCTGCGCTCGCGCATCGAGGCGAGCTATTCGCTGCGCGAAATCTGCAACCGCTACCTCACCCGCGCCTGAGCGGCTGAACTTATCCCCGTTGCTGCCGGCGGCCGTATCATCGGCCGGTACAACAGCCAAGGGGATGCCGACGGATGCGCATCGATCGCCACGCCTTCTTCGCCCAAGTCAGGACGTCACTGTTCTCCGGCGCGCTCGCCACGGGGCAGGTTGCCGGCCTCAATGCCTTGCTCGATGGCTGGGAACAGCGCCATCCGGCGGGTGACGTCCGCTGGCTCGCCTACGGACTGGCAACGGCCTATCACGAGACGGGCCGTTGCCTGCAGCCGGTGCGTGAACGCGGCAGCGCCAGCTATTGCGAGAACCGCTATGGCATCGCCGGCCGTTATCCTGCCCGGGCCCGCCGCCTGGGCAACACCCGCCCCGGCGACGGCGACCGCTATCGCGGGCGTGGTTTCGCGCAGCTGACCTTCAAGGCCAACTACGCCGCCATGGCCGCCCATCTCGGCCGCGTCCGCGGTCAGCCGGTCGACCTCGTCGGGTCGCCGGAACTGGCCTGCCGGCTCGATCTCGCCGTCGAAATTCTGTTCTACGGCATGGAGAGCGGCGCCTTCACCGGTCGCTCGCTCGCCGACTGCTTCAGCCGCGACGCGGCGGGGCGGATAACGCGCGACGACTGGATCGGCGCCCGCGCCATCATCAACGGTCGCGACCGGGCGGCGCTTGTGGCCGGTTACGGCCGTGCCTTTCTCGCCGCGCTCGGTGAGGGGTGACGCAATGTTGAACGCCGGCGTGGCGACGGATCTCGACAGCCGCGCCGGCGAGCGTCTATGCATGGGCGGCCGGGCCACAGGCGCGGCGTCAAGCCGATGAGAAGCAATGGATACCGACGTCACGCTGTTTGCCGCCTTCGGGGCGGGCATTCTTTCCTCCGTCAGTCCCTGCGTGCTGCCGCTGGTGCCGGCCTATCTCGGCTTTCTCACCGGGGCTTCGATCGAGGAGCACTCCGGCGAAGATACCCTCTGGCGGGCCAAGCTCCGGACCATCGGCATCGCGCTGACGTTCGTGCTCGGCTTTTCGGCGGTGTTCATTGGCTTCGGCGCTACCGCCTCGGTGTTCGGGCAACTGCTGCACCGCTGGTCGGAAACGCTGGCGGTGGTGGCCGGCATCGCCATCATCCTGATGGGGCTGCACTTTCTCGGTGTGTTCCGCATCGCCACGCTCTATCGCGAGGCGCGCTTCAACTGCCTGGCCGTCAAAGCCGGCCCGATGGGCGCCTTCGTCATGGGCCTTGCCTTTGCTTTCGGCTGGACGCCGTGCATCGGGCCGGTGCTGGCCGCCATCCTGACGGTGGCCGGTTCGCGCGACGGCGTCGGCACCGGTGCCGTGCTGCTCGCCGCCTATTCGGCCGGTCTTGGCGTGCCGTTCCTGGTGGCGGCGCTGTTCGCGGCCCGCTTTGCCGCCTTCCTCAAGCGGTTTCGTTCGCACTATCACACCGTCGAGCGGGCGATGGGCGTGGTGCTGGTGCTGGCCGGCATGATGTTTCTCACCGGCGGCATGCAGCGGCTGTCGTTCTGGCTGATCGAATCCTTCCCGGCCCTCGGCACCATCGGCTGACGGCGACCGGCGCGACTACGGCAAAACCCGCATTTGCCGTCCATATTGATGAAAAAGTGGCTTCCAACCGCTCGGCGAATTGCATTAGAAGCGGAAGGCCGCATGACAGGCCTGCCGAAACAGCCGACAATTTGGTCACAATGCCGAATCGGCTGGCGGCAACGCCGTCAGGAACGCGCCGCCCCCCCGGGTGGCCGATCAGTGACACAACAGCCGCGAGGCGGCAGGTGGAGGACGTCATCGGGTACCCGCCCGCCGGCGCGGGGCAACAAGTGAGCCGGCAGCACATGACCCAATCGAGGTCGATCCCAGCAGAAGGTCGCTCCCATGAGCAACGACGAGTTCCACAAGATCAAGCGCCTACCGCCTTACGTTTTCGAGCAGGTCAACCGGCTCAAGGCGGCCGCGCGAGCTAGTGGCGCCGACATCATCGACCTCGGCATGGGTAACCCCGATCTGCCGACGTCCCGGCATGTGGTCGACAAGCTCATCGAAACGGTACAGCGGCCGGATACCCACGGCTATTCCGCCTCGCGCGGCATCGCCGGCCTTCGGCGCGCCCAGGCGGCCTATTATGCCCGCCGGTTCGGCGTCAAGCTCAACCCCGACACGCAGGTCGTGGCGACGCTCGGCTCCAAGGAAGGTTTCGCCAACATGGCGCAGGCCATCACGGCGCCCGGCGACGTGGTGCTGTGCCCGAACCCGAGCTACCCCATCCACGCCTTCGGCTTCCTGATGGTCGGCGGCGCCATCCGCTACGTGCCGGCCCGGCCGGACGCCGAGTACTTCCGCGCCCTCGAGCGGGCGGTGCTGCACTCGATCCCCAAGCCGATCGCCGTGGTGCTGTGCTACCCGTCCAACCCGACGGCGGAAGTGGTCGATCTCGACTTCTACAAGGACGTCGTGGCCTTCGCCCGCAAGCACGAGATCTTCGTGCTGTCCGATCTCGCCTATTCCGAGATCTACTTCGACGACGTGCCGCCGCCGTCGGTGCTGCAGGTGCCGGGCGCCATGGACGTCTGCGTCGAGTTCACCTCGATGTCGAAGACGTTCTCCATGGCCGGCTGGCGCATGGGGTTTGCCGTCGGCAACGAACGGCTGATCGCGGCGCTGGCCCGCGTCAAGAGCTACCTCGACTACGGCGCCTTCACGCCGATCCAGGTGGCAGCGACGGCAGCGCTCAACGATCCGGACGCCGACAAGCACATCGAGGAGGTGCGGCAGACCTACAAGCACCGTCGCGACGTGATGGTGGAGAGCTTCGGCCGCGCCGGCTGGGACATCCCCGTGCCGCGCGCCTCGATGTTCGCCTGGGCGCCGCTGCCGGAGAAGTTCAAGCGGCTCGGCAGCCTGGAGTTCGCCAAGCTGCTGATCGAGAAGGCCGACGTGGCCGTGGCACCGGGCGTCGGCTTCGGCGAGAACGGTGACGAGTACGTGCGCATCGCCCTCGTCGAGAACGAGCAGCGCATCCGCCAGGCCGGCCGCTCGATCCGCCGCTTCTTCGACACGGCCGACGACATGCTGCACAACAGCCTGTCGGTCGACAAGCTCTGACCGCTGGCCGCCAAGTCCTGCCGCGCCGGGTCCGCCAATGGCCGATCCGGCGCGGATTGGCTTTGTCAGTTGCCCCTCGTGCTGCAAAACCGATTTCGATCCGGCCCGTAATGCAGTAGGGATTGACGCTTCACATTTTCGCCCTTCAACCGGAAAGAATCATGTCAAAACCGCTACGCCTTGGAATTGCTGGTCTCGGCACCGTTGGGGCCTCCGTGGTCCGCATCGTCAAGTCCAACCTGACGCCGCTCGACATGCGGGCGGGGCGGCCGGTGACGATCACGGCGGTGTCGGCGCGCAATCGTTCCAAGGATCGCGGCATTGATCTTGCCGGCGTCAAGTGGCACGAGGATCCGCTTGATCTCGTCGCCGATCCCGACGTCGACGTGGTGGTGGAACTGATCGGCGGCGCGCATGGCCCGGCCGAGGCGCTGGTGCGGGCGGCGATCGCCGCCGGCAAACCGGTGATCACCGCCAACAAGGCGCTCTTGGCCCACGCCGGCGTCGAGCTGGCCCGTCTTGCCGAGGCGGCCAATGTCGGCATCGGCTTCGAGGCGGCGGTGGCCGGCGGCATTCCCGTCATCAAGACGTTGCGCGAGAGTCTGGCCGGCAACAACATCAACCGCGTCTTCGGCATTCTCAACGGCACCTGCAACTACATCCTGACGCGGATGGAGAGGGAACAACTGTCGTTCGACGTCTGCCTCAAGGAGGCCCAGCGTCTCGGCTACGCCGAAGCCGATCCGACCTTCGACGTCGACGGTTTCGACACCGCCCACAAGCTGGCCATCCTCACGTCCATCGCCTTCGGCACCGAGATCAACGTCGACGCCATCTATGTCGAAGGCATCCGCTCGATTTCGCTCGCCGACATCAAGGCGGCCGACGAGCTTGGCTACCGCATCAAGCTGCTGGGAGTCGCCCGCCGCACCGACACCGGCATCGAGGCCCGCGTCCACCCGACCATGGTGCCGCAGGGTTCGGTGGTGGCCGAGACGTCGGGTGTGCTCAACGCCGTCGCCCTCGATGGCGATGCGCTCGGCGAAGTGGTGCTGGTGGGGCCGGGTGCCGGCGGCAATGCCACGGCGTCGTCGGTGATCGCCGACATCGTCGACGTGGCGCGCGGCCACCGCACGGCGGTGTTCGGCCTGCCGGTCGATGATCTTGCGCCCTATCAGCGGGCGGAAATCCAGACCCACAAGGGCGGCTACTACGTTCGCCTCGAGGTCTACGACCGTCCGGGAGCCTTCGCCGGCATCGCTGCCCGCATGGCCGAGCACGGCATTTCGCTGGAGTCGATCGTCCAGCGCCGGCGCGACGGCGAGGCCAACGGCCGCTTCGACGAGCCGACCGGGCCGCAGCCGGTGGTGCTGATCACCTACGCCACGCGCGAGACCGAAATCCGCACGGCGCTCGACAAGATCGAGGCCGACGGCCACATCGTTTCGGCGCCGACGCTGATCCGCATCGAGAGCCTGTGAGGGGCCGATGGGCCCTTGCATCTTTAGTCGTTGAAACGCCCGCGGCCGCCCCATCACCGGGGCGGCCTTTTCGTTGCCGGCGAGGTGGCTCGTCCAAAATCGGAAAGCAGCCATCCGCTATTCGCATGACAAAACAAAGTTGCCACAAAGTTGGCGCGTTGCCGCCTAAATTTTGGATAGCGGATCTTGCTTTGCCGGCAGGACTTTTCAGGCAAGTGTATCGGGAAACTAAAGGAAATCGGAGCTTTTCAGCGTCATTTAGCGGCGATCAAATCTTGGGCGACCCGCTGGGATCATGATGGGCAACCTGTTGACTGACGCGGTATTTCGACGTTCGAACAAACTTGATGCTCCCTATGGCGCATTGACCTCCACCCCTGTATTTCCCTACCTCCCAAGGTGAGGGCTGGTCGCCGGCGGAACGTGGCTTGAGCGGGCTGTCGTTCGCCAGGGGCGCCTGTCATTCGGTTTTGGTGCGGGAAGGTTTCATGTCGCAGAAATTCGCTAATTCGCTTGATCGTATTCTTACCCTCGAGCTCGTTCGTGTCACCGAGAGAGCGGCTGTGGCCGCCGCCCGCCAGCGCGGTCATGGCGACGAGAAGTCGGCCGATCAGGCCGCCGTGGATGCGATGCGCCGCGAACTCAATCAGCTTCCCGTACAGGGCGTGGTGGTGATCGGCGAAGGCGAGCGCGACGAGGCGCCGATGCTGTTCATCGGCGAGGAAGTCGGCCTCGGCAGGGGACCGCGGGTGGACATCGCCCTCGATCCGCTGGAAGGCACGACGATGTGCGCCAAGAACCAGCCCAACTCGCTGGCCGTGGTGGCGATCGCCGAGCAGGGCGGCCTGCTCAACGCCCCCGACGTCTACATGGACAAGATCGCCATCGGTCCGGGCTACCCGCAGGGCATCATCGATCTCGACGCCACGCCGACCGAGAACCTGCAGGCCCTGGCGAAAGCCAAGGGTGTGCCGATTTCCGCCATCACCGCCTGTATCCTCGACCGTCCGCGCCACGCCCGCCTGATCGATGAAGTGCGGCATGCCGGCGCCTCGATCCGACTGATCGGCGACGGCGACATCGCCGGTGTCATCCACACCACCACCCCCGACGAGACCGGCATCGACATCTACATCGGCGTCGGCGGCGCTCCGGAGGGCGTGCTGGCGGCCTCGGCGTTGCGCTGCATGGGCGGTCAGATGCAGGGGCGTCTGGTGATCAACCGCCCCGACCAGATCGAACGTGCCCTGCGCATGGGCATCACCGACGTGCACAAGAAATACTCTATGGAAGATATGGCGCAGGGTGACGTGCTGTTCGCTGCCACCGGCGTTACCGACGGCAATCTGCTGCGCGGCGTCAAGTTCAACGGTGAACGCATCATCACCGATACCGTCGTCATGCGCTCGTCGACCGGTACCGTGCGCTGGATCCGCGCCGACCACGTCGATCGCGCCAAGCTCGCCTGAACAGCCCGTCTATTTCCGCTTTCGAGCCAACGGCGCCCGCTTGGGCGCCGTTGTCGTTTCCGGCCGATCAGGCGTCGGCGATTTCGTCCACCTCGGCGGCGATGCGGCGCAGAGCGTCGACCAGGATGTCGACGGGCTGGGCGCCGGAGATGGCGTAACGGCGCTCGACGATGGTGCAGGGCACGCCGCTGACCCCCATGCGCACGGCCTCGGCGATCTCGGCTTCGACGGCGGCGACGTCGGTGTCGCTGTCGAGCCGGTCGGCGATGTCGTCGGTGTCGAAGCCGAGCTCGTCGGCGATCGCCAGCAGTACCTGACGATCGGCGAGGTTGCCGCCCTGCTCGAAATAGGTCGAAAACAGCTGTTCGACCATGGCCGGTGCCACGTTGGCGGCGGCGGCCCAGCGGATGAGACGGTGGGCATCCAGGGTGTTGGGCACGCGCTCGATGGCCTCGAAGGCGAAGCGGATGTCGACGTCCTCGCCCATCTCGGTGAGGCGGGCGTGGGTTTCGTCGATGGCGCGCTGATCGCTGAAGCGGGCCAGCATGTACTCGGCGCGGTCGGCGCCGTCCTTGGGCAGCGTGGCGTCGAGCTGGAAGGGACGGTAGGAGACGACGAAGTCGATCTCGTCGGCAAGCTCCCGCATGGCCATTTCGAGGCGGCGCTTGCCGAGGAAGCACCAGGGGCAGATGACGTCGATGACGATGTCGATGCTCAGCGTGGGTTTTTGCATGGGCGCGGGCGACTCCGGTTGCCGGTTGCCAAGCCCATAACCCAATGCTGAGCCGAAGACGACACAATTTTGCGTCAGTCGGGGCCGAGGCGATCCGGGCTGTCGTCGCCGTTGCAATTGCTCCGGCGTCCGGATTTATATAACCGGACGGTTATGGAGGCAGGCGTGATCGAGGATCGCATCAAGCACAGGCATCTGACGTGCTTCGAGGAAGTGGCGCGGCAGAAAAGCATTGGCAAGGCGGCGATGTCGCTGGCCATCAGCCAGCCGGCGGTGTCCAAGACCATCCGCGAGCTTGAGGAAATTCTCGGCGTCGAGCTGTTCGACCGAACCCACCGGTCGGTGGAGCTCACCGCCTACGGCGAAGTGTTCCTGCGCTACGCCAGCGCCTCGATCGCCGCGCTCAGGCTGGGGGTCGAGTCGGTGGACGCGGCCATCAAGTCCGGTCGACCGGTGCTGAAGGTCGGGGCCGTGTCGTCGGCGGCGGCACTGCTGCTGCCGGAAGCGGTGGCGCGCTTCCTGCGCTACGGCGCCTCGGCAGTGGTTCGCGTCGTGCCGGGCGACAACGCGGCGCTGCTGTCGCGCGCGCGCATGGGCGAACTCGATCTGGCGCTGGTGCGGATGTCGTCGTTCGGCAACATGGTCGGTCTGACCTTCGAGCACCTGCATCACGAGCGCCTCGTCTTCGTGGCCCGCACCGATCATCCGCTCGCCGCCGAGCCAGGATCGGTGGCCGGCCATCTGGTCGACTACCCGGTGGTGCTGCCGCCGCCCGATGCCGTCACTCACGATGCCGCCGAACGACTGCTGATCAAGCTCGGGCTCGGCCATGTCGTCGACCGCGTCGAGACGATCTCGCCGGGGTTTGCCCGGGCGCTGCTGGCCAGCAGCGATGTGGTGTGGCTCGCCCCCTACGGCGAGGTCGCCGGCGACGTGGCGAGCGGCCGCCTGGTGGAGCTGACGGTCGAAACGTCGGAAGCGCTGAGTGCCGTCGGACTGGCCCGACGCGTCGACAGCGAACCGTCGCCGTCGGCGTCGATGCTGATGGCCATTCTGCGCGAGGTGGCCGGCGAAGTGCGCGCCTCGACCTCGCGCTGAGGCTCAGCCCATCTGGTTCTTTTCGAGGACGAGGCCGGGGAAGGTCGCCGGATCGGCGGCCGTCAGGTCTTCGGTGACGAAGTCGGCGTAGCGCATGCCGCGAATGCCGCCGCTTGGTGCCGCCGAGATCAGGTTGGCGGTGACCACCGTGCGGCCGACGCCCTCGACGACGGAAACGCCGATGCCGGTGGTGGCGTTGCGAATGATGTTGGCCGAGGCGACGACGTTGCGCAGCGAGGCGCCCCAGCCGAGGCGCAGGCCGACGCCGGCCGTGCTCTCGACGACGTTGCCGGTGACGGCGGCGTCGGCGTCGACGTGGATGCCGACGCCGCCGGCCAGCGCCGGCTCGCCAGCGGCGATGTTGCGAACCATGTTGCCGGTAATGGCGGCCAGGCGCGCCGCGACGGCAAGGCCGGTGACGGCAAGGCCGGTGGTGGCGCCGTCGATGACGTTGTTGGCGATCATGGCGCCTTCGGCGGCGTCGGAGGCGCGGATGGCCGCGCCGCCCGAGCCCAGGCACTGATTGCCGGTCACCTGAGCGTCGGCCGCCGCGGCGATGGCGACGGCGGCGCCGGCGCAGCCGCTGATGCGGTTCATCTCGATGGCGACGCCGCGTGCCTGGAACACCTCGATGCCGTGACCGTGGCCGCCGGTGACGCCGGCCAGCGCCTTGATGCGTTCGATGCGGTTGCGCGACAGCGCCGTGCCGTCGCTGGCCGCCGTCCAGCGCTGCACCAGGACGCCACCGCTGCCGCAGTCGGCGATGAGGTTGTCGGCGATGTCGAGGCCACGGCCCTCGGTGGCGACGATGCCGACGGCGCGGGCACCGGTGATGCGCGACTGCCAGAGCCGACCGGAGACGCGGGACAGCGTCAGGCCGTGGCTGGCCGAGCCGATGACTTCGCAGCGGCTGAAACTCAGGTCGTCGATTTCGCTGAAGTCGATAAGACCGGTGGTGTCGTCGCCGAGGCCACGGTTGGCGCCGTCGAAGATGACGCCGTCGATGCTGAGGCCGCGCCCGCCGCGAGCCGAGGCGAGACGGCCACCGCCGGTGTAGACGAGCCGGGTCTGGCCGGGCACGCCGATCAGCGTCAGACCAGCCGGCAGGAGGAGGTTGGAGACGGCGAACCGGCCGGGCGGCAGGAACAGCGGCCGGCCTTCGGCGACAGCCTTGTCGGCGGCCTTTTGCAACCGGGTCGACTGGTCGGCTTCGCTGGCCACGGCGATACCGGGATCGCCAGGGCCGAGGGCTCCGCGCAAGCCGAGCGCACCATCCCCCTCGGCGCGCGAGGGGGCGGGGATCAGCGCCGTGCCGATGCTGGCAATCGTGCCATAGAGAAACGCCCGGCGGTCCATGAACAAGCTCCACGCGAGATATCCTCACGTGGAGCAAGAGCCGTACCCGGCCGGGCGTGCCATTTCGATACCCTGGCGATCGGGCGTCACTTCACCTCGGCGATGAAGGCGGCCTCCGGCGCCAGCGTCACCAGACCGTCCTGCTCCGAGGCGGCAAAGCCGAGCTCGGTGGCGACGGCCGTCACCTTGAGGCCGGCCGGCAGGCGGAAGGTCGCCGGCTCGCCGCCCATGTTGAAGGCACAGACGATGGACTGCGCCGCCGTGGTGCGACGGTAGGCGAAGACGTTGCCATCGGCGGGCAGGAACTCGAGGCTGCCGCCGATCAGCGCCGGGTGGGCTTTGCGGTAGGCGATCATCGCCTTGTAGAACTCAAGCTGCGAGCCAGCCTTGCCGTCCTGGCGGTCGACGGCCTTGGCCAGATGCTCAGGCGCCACCGGCAGCCAGGTGCGGTTGGCGTCGGAGAAGCCGCCGTTGGGGGCGGCAGCCTCCCAGACCATCGGCGTGCGGCAGCCGTCGCGACCCTTGTACTCGGGCCAGAAGCGGATGCCGTAGGGGTCGACCAGATCCTCGAAGGCGATGTCGGCCTCGGTCAGGCCGAGTTCGTCGCCCTCGTAAAGACAGACCGAGCCGCGCAGGGTCAGCTGGATGGCGGCCATCATCTTGCCCTGGGCCAGCGGGTCGCGGGCGAACGGCAGATTGCGGCTGGCGTGACGCGGCGTGTCGTGGTTGGACAGCGCCCAGCACGGCCAGGCGTCGCCGGCTCCGGCCTCGAAGGTCCGGATCGTCTTTTCATAATAGGCGCGCGTCGGCTCGCCACTGAGCAGGTCGAAGGTGTAGCTCATGTGCAGCTTGTCGCCGCCCGAAGTGTAGGCCGTCATGGTCTGGAGCGAACGGGCGCCGTCGCCCACCTCGCCGACGGTGGTCGAGCCGGGGTACTGGTCGAGCAGCGCCCTGAGACGCTTCAGGAACTCGATGTTCTCCGGCTGGCTCTTGTCGTGGATGTGGTCCTGGCGGCCGTAGGGGTTGACGGCCGGCGTGTCGTTGGTGGTGCCGGCGTCGGTGAACGGCGGGTTGTCGCGCAGCAGCTTGTCGCAGAAATAGAAGTTGACGGTATCGAGGCGGAAGCCGTCGACGCCGAGTTCCAACCAGAACCTCAGCACGTCGAGCAGGGCGTCCTGGACGTCGCGATTGTGGAAATTGAGGTCGGGCTGACTGGCCAGGAAGTTGTGCTGATAGTACTGCAGGCGCCGGCTGTCCCACTCCCAGCCCGAACCGCCGAACACCGACAACCAGTTGTTGGGTGGCGTGCCGTCCGGCTTGGCGTCGGCCCAGACGTACCAGTCGGCGCGCGGATTGTCGCGGCTCGACCGGCTCTCGACGAACCAGGGATGCTCCTCGGACGTGTGGCTCAGCACCTGATCGATGATGATCTTGATGCCGAGGGTGTGCGCCTTGTCGACCATGGCGCGGAAGTCGTCGAGGGTGCCGAACATCGGGTCGACGTCGCAGTAGTCGGAGACGTCGTAACCGAAATCCTTCATCGGCGATTTGAAGAACGGCGACAGCCAGACGGCGTCGACACCGAGCGTGGCGAGGTAGGGCAGGCGGGCGCTGATGCCCTTGATGTCGCCGATGCCATCGCCGTCGCTGTCCTGGAACGAGCGGGGATAGACCTGGTAGATGACCGCTCCGCGCCACCAGTCGGGGTTCTGGGCGCGGCTGGCGAGGGGGGAACTGGAGGTGCTCATGGGCGTCAATACTCTCGTCTGCGAAATAACGGACGGCGGTGCCGACGGGGGGGCCAGCTGCGTCGTGCCTCAAAGACTCTTGTATCGTTTTTTGTGGCGAATTTGTATCGTTTTCATCGACCAGATCCGTCGCAATGCTCAGAATTCGATGACGGTGATGCCGATGCCGTCGGAACGGTCCATCGCCATCAGCGGCTCGACGGCCTGCTCGAGGCCGATGCGCTTGCCGATCAGCTTCTGCGGCGCGATCTTGCCGGCGGCCAGCATGTCGAGCATGGCGTCGTAGCGCCAGGCCTGCATGCCGTGGCTGCCGTAGATCTCGAGTTCGTGGCCGATCACCCGGCTCATCGGGATGGCCGGATTGGCGTGGTCGCCGAGCATCAGGCCCACCTGCACGTGGCGGCCGCGCCGGCGCAGGCAGCTGATGGAGTTGTAGCAGGTGGTGGGGTGGCCGAGGGCGTCGATGGAGACGTGGGCGCCGCCAGCGGTGATGTCGCGCACGGCCGCGACGACGTCGGTCACCTCGGCGGCGTTGATGGTCGCCACAGCGCCGCACTGCCGGGCGAAATCCAGCTTGTCGTCGGCGATGTCGATGGCGATGGCGTTGGCGCCCAGGGCGGTAGCGATCATGATGGCCGACAGGCCGACGCCGCCGGCGCCGTGCACGGCGATCCATTCGCCCGGCCGCGTCCTGGCCTGATCGACGACGGCGCGGAAGGAGGTGGCGAAGCGGCAGCCGAGGCTGGCGGCCGTGGCGTCATCGATGCTGTCGGGTAGGGCGACAAGGTTGGTGTCGGCGTAGTCGATGGCGACGCATTCGGCGAAGCTGCCCCAGTGGGTGAAGCCGGGCTGGAACTGGTCGGGACAGACCTGCTGGTTGCCGGAGTGGCAGACGGCGCAATGGCCGCAGCCGGAAACGAACGGCACGGTAACGCGCTGGCCGACGCGATAGCGCTTGACGTTGCGCCCCGTCGCAACGATACGGCCGGCAAACTCGTGGCCGGGCACGTGCGGCAGGTGGATGTCGGGATCGTGGCCCTTCCAGCCATGCCAGTCGCTGCGGCAAAGTCCGGTGGCCGCCACCTTGATGACGACGCCGTCGTCGCCGGGGGTGGGGTCGGGTACGTCGCGGATCTCCGGACGGCTGCCGAACAGTTCGTAGTACATGGCTTTCATGGCGGGCTTTCCTCGCGTAGCGGTCGCGTCGACGCACAGGTTTAGCCGCTGGTCACCAGCCTGCCAATGGCTAAAGCCGTGCCTGCCAGGTGACATTTCGGGGTCTGCGCGGCGTCCTTTCGACGGTCATTTCGACGGCGGCGGCTTCCTGAGAAAAATAAGCTCCGATCGGCCCGGCGGCCGCAAGGGCCATTTCTTGTCGGCTTTGGGCCGGCTTGTTACCCAAGCAGCTATTGGCACAGGCCTGCGCGCCACCCGTCAGTGCCGTGGCCAGACGCTGTTCCGTCGTACCGAAAGGCTGGTTCCTTGTCACAGGATCGCATGACGCATCTGAAGCGCCTCGAAGCGGAATCCATCCACATCATGCGCGAGGTGGCGGCCGAGTTCCGCAATCCGGTGATGCTCTATTCCATCGGCAAGGACTCGTCGGTGATGCTGCATCTGGCGCTCAAGGCGTTCTATCCGGCCAAGCCGCCGTTCCCGTTGCTGCACGTCGATACGACCTGGAAGTTCCGCGAGATGATCGCCTTCCGCGACGCGACGGCGCAGGCGCTGGGACTGGAACTCCTCGTCCACACCAACCCGGACGGCGTGCGCGACAACATCAATCCGTTCACGCACGGTTCGTCGGCCTACACCTCGATCATGAAGACCGATGCCCTCAAGCAGGCGCTCGACAGGTACGGCTTCGATGCGGCCTTCGGCGGGGCCCGCCGCGATGAGGAGAAGAGCCGGGCCAAGGAGCGCATCTTCTCCTTCCGCACCGCCAGTCACGCCTGGGACCCGAAGAACCAGCGGCCGGAACTGTGGAAGCTCTACAACTCCCGCGTCCGCCCGGGCGAGAGCATCCGCGTCTTCCCGCTGTCCAACTGGACCGAACTCGACATCTGGCAATACATCCTGCTCGAGAAGATCCCGATCGTGCCGCTGTACTTCGCCGCCCGGCGGCCGACGGTGGTGCGCGGCGGCCAGATCTTCATGGTCGACGATGAGCGCATGCCGGTCGAGCCGGGCGAGGTCGCCGAGCGGCTGGTGCGCTTCCGCACCCTCGGCTGCTATCCGCTGACCGCCGCCATCGAAAGCCCGGCCACCTCGCTGCCGGAGATCGTCCGCGAAATGCTGATCGCCCGTACCTCGGAGCGCTCCGGTCGCCTCATCGACCACGACGATGCCGCCTCGATGGAAAAGAAGAAAAGGGAAGGCTACTTCTGATGAGCACGCTCGACACCATCGACGCCACGGCCTTCACCGATTATCTGGCGCGACACGAGAAGAAGAGCCTGCTGCGCTTTCTCACCTGCGGTTCGGTCGACGACGGCAAGTCGACGCTGATCGGCCGGCTGCTCTACGACAGCAAACTGCTGTTCGAGGATCAGCTGCAGAATCTGGTCAATGATTCCCGCAAGCACGGCACGGTCGGCGAGGACATCGACTTCGCGCTCTTGGTCGATGGCCTCGAAGCCGAGCGCGAGCAAGGCATCACCATCGACGTCGCCTACCGCTTCTTCTCGACCGACCGGCGCAAGTTCATCGTTGCCGACACGCCCGGCCACGAGCAGTACACGCGCAACATGGCGACCGGCGCTTCCAACTCCGACCTCGCCGTCATCCTGGTCGACGCCCGCTATGGCGTGCTGACGCAGACGCGGCGGCACTCGTTCATCGCCTCGCTGCTCGGCATCCGCCATGTGGTGCTGGCGGTCAACAAGATCGACCTCGTCGATTACGCCGAGGACGTGTTCCGGGCCATCGTTGCCGACTACACGGCGTTCGCCGCCGACCTCGGGTTCCTCAGCCTGACGCCGATCCCGCTGTCGGCCCGCTTCGGCGACAACGTGCTGGAGCGCGGCAGCCACCTCGGCTGGTACACCGGGCCAACGCTGGTCGAGCACCTCGAGACCATCGACGTCGACAACGATCTCGTCAGCCGGCCGTTCCGGCTGCCGGTGCAATGGGTCAATCGGCCGAACCTCGATTTCCGCGGCTTCTCCGGCACCATCGCCAGTGGCCGCGTCCGGCCGGGCGATCCGATCATCGTTGCCAAGTCGGGGCGGACCTCGACGGTCAAGGCCATCGTCACCCACGACGGCGAACTCGCCGAAGCTTCGGCCGGGCAGGCGGTGACGCTGACGCTCGCCGACGAGATCGACATTTCGCGCGGCGACCTGCTTTCGAGCCCGGAGGCACGCCCGGAGACGGCCGACCAGTTCTCCGCCCATCTCATCTGGATGGCCGACGAACCGCTGCTGCCGGGCCGCTCCTATCTCATCAAGCTCGGGACCAAGCTGACGCAGGGGCAGGTGACCGAGATCAAGCACAAGATCGACGTCAACTCGTTCAGCCACATCGCGGCCAAGTCGCTGGGGCTCAACGAGGTGGCGGTAGTCAACTTCGCACTCGGCGAGCCCCTGGCTTTCGACCCCTACGTCGACAACCGCGACACCGGCGCCTTCATCGTCATCGACCGCATCTCCAACCTGACGGTCGGCGCCGGGACCATCGACTTCGCCCTGCGCCGGGCCACCAACATCCACTGGCAGGCGCTCGACGTCAGCAAGGCGTCACGGGCGGCGGCCAAGGACCAGAAGCCGGTGGTGCTGTGGTTCACCGGCCTCTCCGGTGCCGGCAAATCGACCATCGCCAATCTCGTCGAGAAACGGCTTTATTCGCTCGATCGCCACACCTTCACCCTCGACGGCGACAACGTCCGCCACGGGCTCAACAAGGATCTCGGGTTCACCGACGCCGACCGGGTGGAGAACATTCGCCGCGTCGCCGAGACGGCCAAGCTGTTCGTCGAGGCCGGGCTGATCGTCATCGTGTCGTTCATCTCGCCGTTCCGTTCCGAACGACGGCTGGCGCGCGAACTGGTGGAGGCGGGCGAGTTCATCGAGATCCACGTCGACGTACCGCTGGAGCTGGCGGAGAAGCGCGACCCCAAGGGCCTCTACAGGAAGGCGCGGCGGGGCGAACTTGCCAACTTCACCGGCATCTCGTCGCCCTACGAGGCGCCGGAGCAGCCGGAAATCCGGCTCGACACCACGGTACACGGCGCAGAAGAGCTGGCCGATCAGGTGATTGCCTACCTCACCGATCACGGCTACGTCGGCTGGTCGCCGGAGATCTGATGGCGGACCGGTTTGCCTCAGACGGCCAGTGACGGCGGCATGTCGTCGGTCATCGGCTCGTCGGAGGCCGGTTCGGGCGGATCGAACTGGCAGACGCGATCGCGGCCGGCTCGCTTGGCGGCGTAAAGCGCCGAGTCGGCGGCACGGTAGAGCGCTTCGTAGGCGCTGCCGGTGTCGGCGATCGACGCCACGCCGGCGCTGACCGACAGGGTGATCGGCTGACTGGTGCAGTCGAGCGTGATGTCGCGCAGCCTGCGCCGGACGCGGTTGGCGACGAGGCGACCTTCACGCAGCGTCGTACCGGGCAAAAACAGCGCGAACTCCTCGCCACCAATGCGGGCCAGCACGTCGGTGGCCCGCACCTCGTGCTCGACCAGGCGGGCAAAGGCCATCAGCGCCGCGTCGCCGGCAAGATGACCGTGATTATCGTTGATGGTCTTGAAGTGGTCGATGTCGAAAATGATCAGCGCCGCCTCCGCCGGGCGTTGCCGCAGCAGCGTCTCGACACGGTCGAGGAAGTAGCGGCGGTTGGCCAGTCCGGTAAGGGGATCGGTCTCGGCTGCCTGGCGGAAGCGCCATTCGGCCCGCTGACCGATGAGGGTCAACTGCAGCAGGCCGGCGAAGATGGCGAAGATCACCGCCTCGAGAACCTGCAGCCGGGTGAGGCTGTCGACCGGCGGGGCGGTCAGCGTCGGATCGGCCGGCGCCACGACAAGCGCGGACAGACGCAGCAACTGCACGCCGGCATGCACCACCAGCAGGGCCTGCATCAGGGTCAGGCTGGGCAGGGCTTCGATGTCCTGGCGCTTGACGACCGTGGCGGCGATGGCGCCGATATAGACGAGGATGAAGACCACCGTCAGCGCCACGCGGGCGTTGAGGTCGGTGGCCAGCGGCGACAGGTGGGCGAGCGTCAGCCAGACAGCGCTGCCGGCCAGCGCCAGCGGCAGATCGCGCGGCCGCGCCACGCCGAAGAACTGACGGTAGCCGTACCAGCTGAAGCCATAGCTCAGCAGCAGGGCGACATTTGTCAGATGCACGCTGACCAGCGGCGAGATGAGATCGCGGAGCGAAGACAGGATCATGGTCAGAGCGGCAAAAGCAAAGCTCATCGCCCAGGCGAGGGCGTGGCGCTTGCCCCGGTCGGCGGCCCAGATCAGGAGCAGGCTGGCTGCGACACAGGAACCGACCAGCGCTCCGACGACCAGCAGCGTCCGAACGTGCAGGAACAAATCCATGCCTATGGCCCTTCACCTCGCGCCGGACGCCGGAAACCGGAGCGCCAAGGCTTGCGATCCATCTACGACGCCGAACCCTCTGGCCAGTCCGACAAGGCGGTGCTTGCCGGGACGGCCGGTTTCCGATGGTGTTGATATCCTATTTCAGTCTCATAAGGAAAAATACTCGGATATTGAAGCAAATGATACGTTACCCGATCAAGATTTTGGCATCGTCGGGCCGCCGGGCGGGGCGCGGCCAATTTCGGGGGCGATTTTGTTCGCAACACCTGACAACGGCGCGCATTCCGGCTAGAGCTTTCGCCGATCAAGTTGGCGCAACCGGATGAGCGGGACTCTCGCCCCCCGGCATCTTCTGGAGGTTATCCATGTCCGGCCTGACACGAACGTCCGACGATCTGACGCCTCGCCGCCGCCGCGTGCTCTATCATGCCTGGCACCGGGGAACGCGCGAACTCGATCTGCTGCTCGGCCGCTTCGCCGACAGTGCCATCGGCACGCTCAGCGACGTTGAACTCGACGAGTTCGAGGCGCTGATGGAAGAGGACGACCGGGCGCTGTTCTCGTGGATTCTCGGCAAGGCCGAAGCGCCGGCGCCTTATGCTGGCGGCCTGCTCGACCAGATCATGGCCTTCGCCGCCGCCCATCCGCTGACCGACTGAATAGCCGACCCATGTCCATCAAGTGGCCTGAACTGCTCGCCGATTTCCATTCCCTGACCGTAGAGGCCGTTCCCGACGGCGCCGAGGCGCTGGTCCTGGCCGAGCTCGTCCGTTCGACCGGCCGGCCGGGGCTCGATGCCGTCTACGTGGCGCGCGACGGTCAGCGCCTGCAGCAGATTCAGCGGGCACTGGCGTTCTATGCCCCCGAGATTGGCGTGCTGGAGTTTCCCGGCTGGGACTGTCTGCCCTATGACCGGGTGTCGCCGACGCCGGCCGTCGTCGCCAAACGCATGACCTGCCTCAGCGACCTGTCGCGGTCGCGGGGGGACAAGCGGCCGTTCGTGCTGCTGACCACGGTCAACGCGCTGGTGCAGCGCGTCGTGCCGGCTTCCCAGACCTTCGGGCAGGTGAAGGCGCTGAACCCGGGCAACGTCGCCGACATGGCCGACCTCACGGCCTGGCTGGAGGATTCTGGCTTCTCGCGCTCATCGACGGTGCGCGACACCGGCGAATACGCGGTGCGCGGCGGCATTCTCGACCTGTTCGCGCCAGGGACGGAAGCGCCCGTCCGCCTCGACTTCTTCGGCGCGGAGGTCGAATCGATCCGCACCTTCGATCCGGAGACGCAGCGATCGACCGGCCAGCTCAAACACCTCGACCTGGTGCCGATGAGCGAGGTGCAACTGACGCCGGCCACCATCAAGCGCTTCCGTCAGGGCTACGTCACCAGCTTTGGCGCCGCCACCTCGGGCGATCCGATGTACGAGGCGGTGAGCGAGGGCCGGCGCTACGCCGGCATCGAGCACTGGCTGCCGCTGTTCCACGAAGAGCTCGGCACGCTGTTCGACTATTGCGGCGGGGCGCCGTTCATCTTCGACTCTCTGGTCGACGAGGCGATCGGCGAGCGGCTGAGCACGGTGGCCGATCACTACGAAGCGCGCCTCGACGCTCTGCGCACCGGTGGCGCCGGCGCGCCCTACAAGCCGCTGCCGCCGTCGGCGCTGCATCTCACGGACGCCGAACTGCGCACGGCGATGGCCCGGCACGAGCGGCTGCACTTGACGCCGTTCGTCCGCTCCGAAGGGGGCGCCGGCGGGGTGGTGGACTTCGGCGGCAAGACCGGCCGCAGCTTTGCCGCCGAGCGGGCGGCCGGCGAAGTCAACATCTTCGACGCCGTGGTCAAGCACCTCGAGACGCTGAAGGCGGTCAAGCGCAAGGCGCTCATCGCCTGCTGGTCGGAAGGCTCGCGCGATCGTCTGGCGCAGGTGCTGGCCGACCACGATGCCGGCGCGCTCGTCAAGGTCGAGCATCTCGACGGCGCGCTGAAGGCGGCGCCGCAGGCGCTGCCGCTGGCCATCCTCGGCATCGAGACCGGTTTCGAGGTACCGGGCTTTGTCGTCATCGCCGAGCAGGACGTGCTGGGCGACCGGCTGGTGCGCGGCGCCAAGAACCGCAAGAAGGCCGAGAACTTCATCAAGGAGGCGACCAGCCTCGCCGAGGGCGATCTGGTCGTTCACGTCGACCACGGTATCGGTCGCTTCGTCGGCCTGAAGACCATCGAGGCGGCCGGCGCGCCGCACGACTGCCTGGAGATCCAGTACGCCGGCGGCGACAAGCTGTTCCTGCCGGTCGAAAACATCGAACTCCTGTCGCGCTACGGATCGGAAGATGCCGACGCCCAGCTCGACAAGCTCGGTGGCGGTGCCTGGCAGGCGCGCAAGGCGCGGATGAAGAAGCGAATCCGCGAGATCGCCGACGAACTGATCAAGACGGCCGCCGCCCGCCATCTCAAGACGGCGCCGGTGCTGGTGCCGCCGGAAGGGCTCTACGACGATTTCGCCGCCCGCTTCCCTTATGATGAGACCGAGGACCAACTGAGCGCCATCGAGGCGGTGGCGGGCGACCTCGCCTCGGGGCGGCCGATGGACCGTCTCGTCTGCGGCGATGTCGGCTTCGGCAAGACCGAAGTGGCGCTGCGCGCCGCCTTCCTCGCTGCCATGAGCGGCAAGCAGGTGGCGGTGGTGGTGCCGACAACGCTGCTGTCGCGCCAGCACTTCCGCACTTTCTTCGAGCGCTTCAAGGGGCTGCCGATCAAGGTGGCGCAGGCCTCGCGCCTAGTGCCGGCCAAGGACATGGCGGCAACGCGCGCCGGCCTCGCCGACGGCACCGTCGACGTGGTGGTCGGCACGCACGCGCTGCTGGCCAAGAGCATTGCCTTCAAGGACCTCGGCCTGCTGATCATCGACGAGGAACAGCACTTCGGCGTCAAGCACAAGGAACGGCTCAAGGAACTCAAGTCGGACGTACACGTGCTGACGCTCAGCGCCACGCCCATTCCCCGTACGCTGCAGCTGGCGCTGACGGGCGTGCGCGAGCTGTCGCTGATCGCCACGCCGCCGGTCGATCGCCTGGCCGTGCGCACCTTCGTGACGCCGTTCGATCCGCTGATCGTCCGCGAGGCCATCCTGCGCGAGAAGTATCGCGGCGGTCAGTGCTTCTATGTCTGTCCGCGCGTGGCCGATCTCGCCGAGCGCGTCGAGTTCCTCGCCAAGCACGTGCCCGAGGCCAAGGTGGCGGTGGCCCACGGCCAGATGGCGGCGACGCAGCTCGAAGACATCATGAACGCCTTCTACGAGGGGCAGTACGACATCCTGCTGTCGACGACCATCGTCGAGTCCGGTCTCGACATCCCGACCGCCAACACGCTGATCATCCACCGCGCCGACATGTTCGGTCTCGCCCAGCTCTATCAGCTCAAGGGCCGCGTCGGTCGGTCGAAGACGCGCGCCTATGCCATCTTCACCACGCCGCCGGAGCGCCGGCTCAACGTCGTCGCCGACCGCCGGCTCAAGGTGCTGCAGTCGCTGGACACGCTGGGCGCCGGCTTCCAGCTGGCCAGCCATGATCTCGATCTGCGTGGCGCCGGCAATCTGCTCGGCGAAGAGCAGTCCGGCCACATCAAGGAAGTGGGCTACGAGCTCTATCAGCAGATGCTGGAGGAGGCGGTGGCCCAGCTCAAGGCCGGCATCGTCGAGGAGGTGGCAGAGGACCAGTGGTCGCCGCAGATCACCGTCGGCACGCCGGTGCTCATCCCCGACCATTACGTGCCCGACCTGCAACTGCGCCTCGGCCTCTATCGCCGGCTGGCCGATCTCGAGGACGGCGGCTCCATCGACGCCTTCGGCGCCGAGCTTATCGACCGCTTCGGGCCGCTGCCCGAGGAGGTCGAGCACCTGCTCAAGATCGTCACCATCAAGGCGCTGTGCCGCAAGACCAATGTCGAGAAGATCGACGCCGGCCCCAAGGGCATCGTCATCGGCTTCCGCGACGGCCGCTTCGACAATCCGGCGGCGCTGGTGCAGTACATCGGCGAGCAGGGTTCGCTTGCCAAGATTCGTCCCGACCAGAAGATCGTGCTGACGCGCGACTGGCCGGAGGCCGACCAGCGCCTCAAGGGGACGGCGGCGGTGCTGTTGCGCCTCGGACGCATGGTCGAGGAGGCCCGCAAGGGCGCCAACGTGGCGCTGAAGCCGGTTGAGCCGCAGAAGCTCAAGCTGAAGCCGACGCCACCGCCGCCGCCCCCGGAACCGACACGGCGTGGCCGCTACCCCTCGTTGCATAGCCTCAAGGGGCATAGGCCACGTTGACGACGCGGCGAGGTGGTGGGCCGGCGTCGTTTCGCGTCGAATTTTAACGAAGTTCTTCGCGGTTACAGGGCGTCGGCTCAAAAAAAACCTGCGGCGCGCCTTGCCGGCCCGTGCAAGACTGACCACAATCTGTTATTGTATCAAGACGATTAGCCAGTTCGCCACGGCGTGTTTGCGTAAGGGGGTCGATCATGGCACAGGTCCTCGACATCTCGACACTGCTCATCGTTGGCATGCTTGGCAGCGGCGCCGCTGGCGTGGCGCTGGTTTCCGTCTGGCTGGCCGATCGGAAAGAGAAATCCATCGGCGTTTTCGCCCTGTCGCTGCTGATGGGCGCCGTGTCCGCCGGGCTGTTCGCGACGCAATCCTATCTCGCCGACTGGCCGGTTTCGATCTGCGGCAACGCCACGCTGGCGCTGGCCTACGGCCTCGCCTGGCTGGGCTTCCAGCTGTTCGATGGCCGCCGCCGCTCCAACATCAAGGTGTTTGTCGGCGTCATGGCCTGGTTGCCGATCCTGGCCGTGCCGTTTCTGCGCGATATTCCGTCGCTGGTGGCGGCGCTCGCCTCGCTGGTCATCTCGCTGTACGCCTTCGCCATCGTCTGGCGCATCTACTGGGGTGGGCGCGTCGAGCCGCTGCCGGCCCGGCGCCCGGCCATGGTGCTGTTCGCCCTCGACGGCTTTGTCCACGGCGTGCGCGTGCCGCTGCTCACCGTGATGCCGCCCACCGATCCGGAAATCGGCTATTCCGGCCTGTTCATGGCGGCGACGCTCGAAGGCTTGCTGCTGGCCATGCTGATGGTGGTCGCCGTCATGGCGCTGCTGGGGCAGCGGGCGGCGCGGCGCATCCGCAAGGACGCCGACCGTGATCAGCTGACCGGATTGCCCAATCGTCGCGCCTTCTTCCGCACCATCGGGCCGCTGATCGAACAGTCGGGTGAGCAGGGCGTGCTGCTGCTGTTCGATCTCGATCACTTCAAGGGCATCAACGAGCGTTTCGGCAATGATGCCGGCGACCGGGCGCTGAAGGCGTTCGCCGATGCCATTCAGTCGGAAGTGACGCCGCCGGACGTGTTCGCGCGGGTGGGGGGCGAGGAGTTCGCCCTGTTCATGGCCGACGTTGGTCTGCAGAGCGGCATCGGGGTCGCCGAGTATCTCTGCCACAAGGCGGAGTCGCTGTGGCTGATGGCCGGCGGCGAACGCATGCCGGTGACGACTTCGGTGGGCGTGGCGACGGTGGTCGATGCCGGCGCCGATATCGAAACCCTGCTGGCGGCTGCCGAACAGGCGCTGGCCGAATCGAAACGGATCGGACGCAACCGCGTCCATGCCTTTCGCCACTCGGCGCAACTCCAGCACATGCTTCACGACACGTTCATGAAGGCGAGCTGAGCCCGGCGTCCCGGTAACGCCAAGCCTTCGCCCCACCGATGGTCGATCGGCAGGGCGAATGCGGCGGCGTGTTGTTTTTGGGGGCTGGCCCGACCTGTCAGGCGGTGGCGGGCTTGCGACAGCGGACGAACCGCGTGGCCATGAGCAGGCCGACGTAGAGCACCAGCGAGACGACGCTGAGGCAGGCGGCGTGGGCGGTCATCTCGGTGTTCTCCAGCCCATCGCCGGTGACGCGCAGGACGGTGGCAAGCTGCAACAGCGCCGCCGGACCGTAAAGCCAGGGCGAGTAGCGGACATCGAGGCCGACGATGGCCGGCAGGATGATCGGCGCGTGGGCGAACACCATCGACAGCACGAAGCCGACGGCGATGGCGTGGATGGCGGCATCGTGGCCGAAGGTAGCCACGCCCGGCGTCAGGAAGGCGAAGATGGCGGCGGCGACGGCCAGCCAGCCGTAGCCGGTCAGCAGCAGCACGGCGGCAAAGCGAGGGAAGCCCACCGTTCGGAGCGTGCGCACGGCGATGTCTTGGCCAAGCAGCCACAGGGCCAGCGCGGCCAGCGACAGCGACAGCAGCACGTGGCCGTTCCACGGTTCGCCGAGGGCGAGGGCGGCGGCGAAGGCGGCGACGATGGCGATCAGCGTCGCTTCGGCGGCGAGGGTCGGCCGGGTAAGGCGCGACAGCTCGATGCGTTCGGCGGCGACGGTGACGATGAGGAAGCCCAGCCAGACGTAACCGACTTCCGGCAGCGTACGGCCGGCCAGCCAGTAGGCCGTGCCGATGGGCCAGAGGGCGGCGCCAACCGTCATCAGGATGGTGAAGAGGCGCGGCAGGGCGACGGCGGCGCGGGCGGTCAGGGCGGTGAGACCGAGGCCGGCGACGAGAAACATCAGGCCGGCGTCGGCCGGGCGATCGAGCCAGAGCAGCACAGCGCCGACGGCCGAGACGCCGGGGACGACGAGGGCGGCCGGGCGACCGTCGGCGGCGGCACGTTCGAGGCTGATCAGCGTGCCGAAGAAGCCGGACGCCATCAGGGCGCCATGGAGATCGGCGAAGGTGCCGATCGGCTCGATGAGGCCGAGGCGGGCGAGGCCGCCCATCAGGCCGGTGACGAGGGCGGCCAGCGCCGCGACGGCGAGAAAGACGCGCAGGGCGACAACGGGTCTCATGATGCCCCCATCAATTTGCCGAAGGCCGACTTGACCAGCGAGGTGAGGCCGAGCGACGGCGCTTCGAAGCGGCTGCGGACGTCGGGCTTGGCGAGATCGGGCGACCACACGGCCGCCCGGTCGAGGGTGACGGAAACGGTCCAGTCGGCACCGAGCCGCGTTGCGAGGGCGGCCTTGGCGTTCTCCACCATCAGCGCGCCGAGCGGGCAGGTGGGCGTCGTCATCATCAGTTCGACGGCGACGTGGCGGTCAGCGGTGCTGACCCTCCGCACGAGGCCGAGATCGACGATGTTGACGCCGAGTTCCGGGTCGTCGACGGTGGCAAGGGCGGCGAGTATGGCCGTTTCCATGATCGCCTCCGTCAGACGCGGGTGAGCTCGATGCGCCAGGCTTCCGGACCCTGCTCGACGTAGGCCCAGCCGTAATCCATCAGGCCGCGCGCTTCGAAGTGACGCTTGAGGCCGGCCGGATCGTGGTCGTTGATGAACTGGAAGGACTGGCCGGGCAGCAGGGCGTCGAAGGTCTCGAAGATGGTGGCCCGGCGCAGTTCGCACGGCAGGCCGCGGACGTCGATGATGCGGGCGGCTTCGGTGGCAAGGGCGGTCATGGTCTGTCTCCAGCGGGGTTGCGTTCCGGAGACGACTTTCGGGCAAAGTTGTCCGGCAAACGTTGTCGCCGGACAAATAGCGGAACCGTTTCTCAGCTTTTCGCGTCAGTCGAGGGCTTGCGCCCGCGTTTCCGCGTCGATGCGCGAGGCGGCGACGGCGGCCAGCAACAGCAGCAGGGCGAACAGGCCGACGGCCAGCGCGAAGCTCTGGGTGACCAGATAGGCGATCAGCGTCGGAGCCAGCAGGCCGCCGAGCCGGGCCATGGCGCCGGCGGCGCCCATGCCGGTGGCGCGCGAGGCGGTGGGGTAGAGTTCGGGCGTGTAGGCGTAGAGGGCGCCCCAGCTGCCGAGCAGGGCGAAGCTCATGACCATCAGCGCCGTGCCGATCAGCATGGCCGAGGAGGCGAGGGCGAACAGGCCGCAGCCGGCCGCCGACAGCAGCAGGAAGGCGATCAGCGTCGGCTTGCGGCCGACCGTCTCGACGCCCCAGGCGGCCAGCGCGTAGCCGGGCAGCTGGGCCAGCGCCAGCGCCAGCAGGAAGCCGTAGCCGCGCACGAAGCCGAAGCCCTCGCCGGCAAGGCGTGGCGGCATCCAGGTGAAGACGCCGTAGTAGGACAGCGACACCAGGAACCACACCGCCAGCATCAGCAGCGTGCGCCGCTTGAGCGAGGGCGAGAACAGGCCGGTGGTCTCGCCGTGCTGCGGCAGGGCGATGTCGGCGTCGCGGTCGAGCGGCGGCCGGCCGTTGATCTCAAGCAGGCGCGACAGCACCGTCCGGGCTTCGGCGACGCGACCGGTTTTGATGAGGTACATCGGCGATTCCGGCACGAAGACGCGCAGGCCGACGCCGATCAGCGCCGGCACGGCGGTGGCCATGAAGATGGCGCGCCAGGCTTCGGCGTAACCGTAGGCGCTGGCCGCCCAGGCGACGAGGGCGACGACGACGGTGCCGACGGCCCAAAAGCCTTCCAGCATGACCAGCCAGCGGCCACGATTGCGCGGCGGCAGGAACTCGGCCATCATGGCGTAGTCGACCGGCAGCGTGCCGCCGACGGCGGCGCCGGTGACGAAGCGCAGGGCGAGCAGCACCTCGAAGCTCGGCGCGAACACCGAGGCGAAACCGAACAATGCGTCGACGGCGACGGTGAAGATCAGCACGCGACGGCGGCCGAAGCGGTCGGCCAGGCGGCCGAACAGCGCCGCGCCGACCATCATGCCGAGGAAGAACAGCGTGCCGGTCTGCAGCGCCACCGGCACCGTCAGGCCGAAGCTGGCGGCGATCGAGGCGGCGGAGAAGCCGACGGCCAGCACCTGCATGGCGTCGGCGGCCCAGACGAGACCGAATATGCCGAGCAGGGCACGTTGATAGCGGCCGGTGCCGGCGGATTCCAGCACGGTGTCGACGGTAACGGTCATTGGAGGTCTCCGTTGCAAAGGCGAACAGACATGGTCGGCAGCGACGGTGCGCCGGGCGGCGCCAACATGCCGGGATGACATGCGGCTGTCAAAGAGAAATGATGTGGTATGGAAAGTATTACAAAGAATTGACCAATAGATAAAAAACGAAGACTGTCGAGTATCCCGCAACGTTACGAAGTATTGCGAGTCGTTCTCTCGTCGCCGCCGGCGGGCCATCACTCCAAGGTGAAAGGTCGCCGTCTTCCGTGAGCAAAGTGGAGGCCTTATGTTGCAACTGCGCTTCAGGAAGGAGTTCCCATGACCGCGACCCAGACCGCTCCGATCGAGCTCTACTACTGGCCGACGCCCAACGGCCACAAGATCTCCATCATGCTGGAGGAGCTTGGCGTTCCCTACCGCCTGCACTTTGTCAACATCGGCAAGGGCGATCAGTTCAAGCCGGAATTTCTGGCCATTTCTCCCAACAACAAGATGCCGGCCATCGTTGATCCCGAAGGCCCGGACGGTCAGCCGATCTCGGTGTTCGAATCGGGGGCCATCCTGCAGTATCTCGGCCGCAAGTTCGGCCGCTTCTATCCCACCGAGGAACGCGCCCGCGTGGCCGTCGACCAGTGGCTGTTCTGGCAGATGGGCGGTTTCGGCCCGATGCTGGGGCAGAACCACCACTTCTCGAGCTACGCGCCGGAAAAGATTCCCTACGCCATCAAGCGCTATCGCGACGAGACGCACCGGCTCTACGGCGTGCTCGACAAGCAGCTGACCGGCAACGATTTCGTGGCCGGCGACTATTCCATCGCCGATATGGCCATCGTCGGCTGGGCCAAGCTGTGGGAGGGGCAGGGCATGACGGCGGCGGAATTCCCGGCCGTCATGGCCTGGCTCGAGCGTGTTTCAGCCCGGCCGGCGGTGGAGCGAGCCTACGCCATCAAGCTGCCGCAACCGGCGCTCGATCTTGCTACCGACAAGGAAGCGCAGAAGGTGCTGTTCAACCAGCGTTCCCGCTGAACGTCCACCGGTGGCCAAGAGTGCTTTCCGACCTGATGGAATCATCAGGTCGATAAGAAATCGCTCCAGATTCAATAAGATGAGCAGCCGCTTGTCGATCATGTTGTTTCAACATGATCG
>CALMMQ010000094.1 GCA_937868725.1 uncultured Pleomorphomonas sp. | reverse complement strand
TTAGTTTGTGCGCATTCAGCAAATATCAAACCAGTTTGCATTTCGGAAAATGACATTTTGATCAAAGTTGCAGCAAAAAGAACCGGTATTGCGTGCATTAATCGACAAAAAACGGATGTTGAGTGCCAACTCTGACCATTTTGGTCCGCTGGTCAGCCGTCGCCGACGCGGGCAGAGGGAATCGGCGCCGTGGCTGCGCTGTCGATTGTCGGCCAAGGCGTCGAACCGGGTGGCGAGCCGGCTTTCACAATGCTATACGCGGATGCATCCGATTGTGATCGAGGAACTTTCAATGTCCGTGGATACGGCTACCGTTCGCCGCGTTGCGCGTCTCGCCAGAATCAAGGTCACCGACGACGAGGCTGAGCGCATGACCAATGAGCTCAACTCCATTCTGGGCTTCGTCGAGCAACTGAACGAAGTCGATGTCGAGGGCGTCGAGCCGATGACCTCGGTGGTGTCGGTCAAGATGCGCCGCCGTCAGGACGTGGTGACCGATGGCGAGATCGCTGGCGATGTGACCGCCAACGCCCCCGTTTCCGAAGACAACTTCTATCTGGTGCCCAAGGTGGTCGAGTAACTCCCGCCGCCGCCAGTCCATTTGCATTTCCGGGAAATCCGCCGTGACCGATCTCACCGCACTGACCCTGGCCGAGGCGCGTGACGCGCTGAAGGCCAAGACCTTCACCGCCGTCGAGTTGACCGACGCCTACATCGCCGCCATGGAAAAGGCGCGCGTGCTCAACGCCTACGTCGCCGAGACGCCCGACCAGGCCCGCGACATGGCCAAAGCCTCCGACGCCCGTCTCGCCGCCGGCAAGGCCGGCGCGCTTGAGGGCATTCCGCTCGGCATCAAGGACCTCTACGCCACTCGCGGCGTCCACACCCAGGCCTGCAGCCACATTCTCGACGGTTTCAAGCCGCCCTACGAGAGCACCGTGTCGGCCAACCTTTGGGCTGACGGCGCCGTCATGCTCGGCAAGCTCAACATGGACGAGTTCGCCATGGGCTCGTCGAACGAGACCAGCCATTACGGTTCGGTGGTCAACCCCTGGCGCCGCCAGGGTTCGGACGTCAACCTCGTTCCCGGTGGGTCGTCGGGTGGTTCGGCGGCGGCCGTCGCCGCCCGCCTGTGCCTGGGCGCCACGGCCACCGACACCGGCGGCTCCATCCGCCAGCCCGCCGCCTTCACCGGTACGGCCGGCATCAAGCCGACCTACGGTCGCTGCTCGCGCTGGGGTCTCGTCGCCTTCGCGTCCTCGCTCGATCAGGCCGGCCCGATCGCCCGCGACATCCGCGATACGGCCATCCTGCTCAAGTCCATGGCCTCGGTCGATCCCAAGGACACCACCTCGGTCGATCTGCCGGTGCCCGACTACGAGGCGGCCATCGGCCGGTCGGTGAAGGGTCTCAAGATCGGCATTCCCCGCGAGTACCGGCTCGACGGCATGCCGGCTGAGATCGACGCGTTGTGGCAGAAGGGCATCGACATGCTGCGCGATGCCGGCGCCGAGATCGTCGACATCTCGCTGCCGCACACCAAGTACGCCCTGCCGGCCTACTATATCGTCGCTCCCGCCGAAGCCTCGTCGAACCTCGCCCGCTACGATGGCGTCCGCTACGGCCTGCGCGTGCCCGGCTCCGACATCATCGACATGTACGAGAACACCCGCGCCGCCGGCTTCGGTGCCGAGGTGAAGCGCCGCATCCTGATTGGCACCTACGTGCTGTCGGCCGGCTATTACGATGCCTACTATCTGCGCGCCCAGAAGGTGCGCACGCTGATCAAGCGCGATTTCGAGCTGGCCTATGAGGCTGGCGTCGACGCCATTCTGACGCCGGCGACGCCATCGGCCGCCTTCGGCATCGGCGAGAAGGCCGACGCCGATCCGGTCGAGATGTATTTGAACGACGTCTTCACCGTCACCGTCAACATGGCCGGCCTGCCGGGCCTCGCCGTCCCCGCCGGTCTTTCCGCCGAGGGACTGCCGCTCGGCCTGCAGCTGATCGGCCGGCCCTTCGACGAGGAGACGCTGTTCACGCTCGGCTCGGCCATCGAAAAGGCCGCCGGCACGTTCAGCCCGACCAAGTGGTGGTAAGGCGCCGTTAAAGGCGATGAAATGTGACGGGGCCGGCGCCAAATGTGCCGGCCCTGTTCTTTTTTAGGAGCGTCCACCGCTGCAAAGTGGGGGGGCTGGACCGCTTTCCGACCTGACTGAATCGTCAGGTCGATAAGAAATCTCTTAATATTCAAAGACTTGAGCAGCCACTTATCGATCAGGTTGGTGCAACCTGACCGGCGGATGCTCTAGCGTAGCTTGCAGCCATTGACGGCGGCGGCGGCGAGCATCAGGCCCAGCATCAGGATGATGCCGTTCCAGCCGAGAGCCTGCCAGAACAGCCCGCCGACAGTCCCGGCCACACTGGCGCCAACGTAGAAGGCGATCTGGTACATCGACGTCGCCTGCGCCCGCGCGACGCTGGCCGTGCGGCCGACGTGGCCGGTGGCGGTCGAATGGGCAGCGAAGAAGCCGAGGGCGAACAGCAGCGTGCCCGCGCCGAGCGTCCAGAACGACGGCGCCGCCGTCAGGGCCAGTCCGAGGATCATGGCGGCGATGGCGCCGACGTGAACACGCGTCGGGCCGACGCGGTCGCTGAGGCGCCCGGCGGCGATGGCGGCCCAGGACGACGGCAGGAACACCAGCGAGATCAGCCCGACCACCGTCTGGCTGAGGTCGAAGGGCGGGCTGAGCAGCCGGAAGCCGACGTAATTGAAGAAGGCGACGAACGAGCCCATCAGCAGGAAACCGGCGACGAAGGCCGGCGCCAGCCCGGGCGATGACAGGTGGCGGCCGTAGTTGCGGAGTGTGGCGCCGAGGCTGAGCGGTGCTGGCTCGAAATGCCGCGAGGCCGGCAGCCAGGCCGCCATCAGCGCGGCGGCGGCCAACGAGAACAGGCCGAGGCAGGCCATCGGCCAGCGCCAGTCGACGTAATCGGTGGCGACGCCGACGAACAGACGCGCCGACATCGAACCGACGGAGTTGCCGGCCAGCACGAAGCCCGTGGCCATGCCGAGGCTCGACAGATCCACCTCTTCGGCGAGATAGGTGAGGTTGATGGCGGTGATGCCGCCGAGCAGGAAGCCGAGCACCGCCCTGAGTGCCACCAGGGCGTGCCAGTTGGGGGCGAACACCGAGGCGATCATCAGCGCGCCCGACGCCGTCATCGAGGCGAGGATCACCGGCTTGCGCCCGATGGCGTCGGAAAGCGGGCCAGCGAAAATCAATCCGACGGCCAGCGCCATGGTCGAGATCGAAATGGCAAGCGAAGCGGCGGCCGGCGCGATGTGGAAGTCGGTGGCGAACACCGGCAGGATCGGCTGGACGCAGTAGAGGGCAGAAAAGGCGGAGAACCCCGACAGGATCAGCGCCAGGCAGACGCGGCGAAAACTGGGATCGTCGGCGCTGATCTTTTGCGCGGCGGCGAAGTCGGTAAGGGCAGTCATGAACAACACCTGAGGGCTGCCGCCGGGGAGGAACGGGGCAGGCCGTGGCGGTTCTATTGGACATCGGGCAATTGCGAAATTAGAATGATGGCAGCTCATCCATAACAGAATTGTATGGATCATGAATCTCGATCGTCTCCGGACCTTCATTCGCGTTGCGGAAACCGGCTCGCTCAGCGCCGCGTCGGACGTTCTGCGCATCGCCCAGCCGGCTTTGTCGCGTCAGGTGCGGCTGCTGGAAGCGGAGGTCGGACAGACGCTGTTCATCCGGTCGCGGCTCGGCATGCAGCTGACCCAAGCCGGCGAGGAACTGTTGTCCCGAGTGTCCGGTCTCGTCCGGCAGCTCGAACAGAGTTTCGACGACGCCCGCACCTATGCCGGGCGGCCGGGCGGCAAGGTCCGGCTTGGCGTCGTGCCGACGGTGGCGGTCGTGCTGGCCGAAACCTTCGTCCGGCGGGTTCGTGACGAACTGCCCGACGTGCGCCTGTCACTGGTCGAGGGGCACACCGGCCACATTCTCGACTGGCTGCACAAGCGGGAGGTCGATCTCGGCCTGTTCTATGGCGCCGGTGCCGATCTGCATGTCGAAGTGGAAAGCGTGCTCAACGACGAACTGCTGCTGGTCGGTCCGCGCGGCCACCCGGCGTTTGCCAGCGAAACGACGCTGGCGCGCATCGCCGCCTGGCCGCTGATTCTGCCCAGCCCGCCGCACGGCTTGCGCCTCGTCGTCGATCGGGCGTTCGAGCGCGCCGGCTTCACCGCCGACGTCGTGGTCGAGGCCACGGGCTTCATCACCATGCTGCAGATGGTCGCCGCCGGCATCGGACTGACGGCGCAACCGCATTCGGTCGTGGCGCGCTTCGCCGATCCGGCGCGCTTCTCGGCCGCGCCGTTTGAGCCGCGCCTCGGGCGCGAGGTGGTGCTCGGCCGGCCGCACGGCGTCAGTCCGTCGCGCGCCGTCGCCGCCATCGGCCGCATCCTCGCCGAGGAAGCGGCCCGCCGCCTGACCTGAGCGGTTGCCGTCACGCGCCTGTCAAACGGGCGGGCTAAGCAGAGCCTTCGCAATTCTATCGAGGAGTTTCCCATGCAGGCCCGCTATCCGCTTCTTGCCCTCGTGCTATGGCTTCTGGCTGGTGCCGCCCCGCTGGCGACACCCGCCACCGCCGCCGATCTGCCGCTCAACAAGGGACTGGTGGCCGTCGGCCGCCTGCCGGCGGCGCTGCGCGACAAGTTTGGCGAAACCTTCGGTTCCGGCTCCGGCATGGCCGCCCTCGATTTTCGCAAGACCGACACCGGCTATGCCGGTGAGGTGCTGCTGCTGCCCGACCGCGGCTACAACGTCGAAGGCACTACCGATTACCGCATCCGCTTCAACACGCTCTCGATCAGCTTTGCCGCTCCCGCCGCCGGCAAGGCTGCGGTTGCCGAGCTCAAGCTCGAAGACACGGTGCTGCTCACCGACAAGACCGGCAAGTCGCTGACCGGCCTTGATCCGGTCGGCCTCAACAGGGCCAACGGCGCCGACCTGCCAGGCGCCGTCACCGGCGCCGTCAGTCTCGACCCGGAGGCCATCGTCCGCCTGCCCGACGGCTCGCTGATGATCTCCGACGAGTACGGCCCGGCCGTCTACCACGTCTCGGCCGCCGGCCAGATGCTGTCGGCGACGCTGCCGCCGCCGGCCTTCCTGCCGATGCGCAAGGGCGCCGTCAACTTCGCCTCCAACAATCCCGGTCCGGGGGCGTCGAAGCCCGATCCGGAGGATCCGGAGACCGGCCGCCAGAACAATCAGGGCTTTGAGGGTATGGCCTTCAACCCGGCCGACAAGACGCTGACCGTCGTGCTGCAGAGCGCGACGCGCCAGGACGGCGGCGACAAGAAGTCGACCCGCATGAACACCCGCGCCCTGGTCTACGATGCGTCGAACCCGGACCAGCTGACGCTCAAGGCCGAGTACGTCGTGCCGCTGCCGACCTTCAAGGATGGCGACAAGACGGTTGTTGCCGCTCAGAGCGAGCTCGCCCTGCTGCCGGACGGCCGCCTGCTGCTGCTGTCGCGCGACTCCAACAACGGCTGGGGCGTCAAGGGCGATACGTCGGCCTACCGTCGCATCGACCTGCTCGACTTCTCCGGCGCCACCAACATTGCCGGCAGCGACTTTGACGGCCTGAAGCCGGTGGCGCCCAAGGGCATGCTCGACGCCGCCGTCAAGCCGGCCCGTCTCACCACCGTCGTCGACCTCAATGACAATACCGAACTTGCCAAGGCCGGTCTGCACAACGGCGCGCCGCATGACGCGACCGACCTGTCGGAGAAGTGGGAGGCGATGGCGATCGTGCCGGCCTTCGACACCGCCCACCCCAAGGATGTGTTCGTGCTGGTTGCCAACGACAACGATTTTCTGACCACCGACGGCTTCCAGGTCGGCGCTGCCTACAAGGCCGATGTCGATGTCGACACCATGGTGCTGGTCTACCGCTTGCAACTCGACTGAGGCGGGATCGGACGTTCTCTTGTGGGGGGCGGCGCGGCAATGCGCCGCCCTTTGGCTTTTCGGGTGGCGCGTCGCACCGGAACGAGCGGCTAATGCAAGCCTTCCCCGTTTACGCCGCCGCGAAAACGGGTTATCCCGCAGCTGATGAGTAGTCCGTTCGATCCGAGAGTGTTTCGATGAACATGGCAGTCCGTACTCCCGACCCCAAGAAGCTGATCAAGGGCGCCACCGGCGACTGGGAAATCGTCATCGGCCTCGAAGTGCACGCCCAGGTCACCTCCAATGCCAAGCTGTTCTCCGGTGCCTCGGCGGTGTTCGGTGCCGAGCCGAACATGCACGTCAGCCTCGTCGACGCGGCAATGCCCGGCATGCTGCCGGTGATCAACGAGGAATGCGTGGCTCAGGCCATCCGCACCGGCCTCGGCCTCAAGGCAGCGATCAACCTCTATTCGGTGTTCGACCGCAAGAACTACTTCTACCCGGATCTGCCGCAGGGCTACCAGATCAGCCAGTACAAGCAGCCGATCGTCGGTGAGGGCAGCGTGCTGCTCGATATGCCCGAGGGCGTGGTCGAGATCGGCATCGAGCGCCTGCATCTCGAACAGGACGCCGGCAAGTCGATCCACGACCAGCACCCGACCATGTCCTTCGTCGACCTCAACCGCTCTGGCGTGGCGTTGATGGAGATCGTCTCCAAGCCGGACCTGCGCTCGTCGGAAGAGGTCAAGGCCTACCTTGCCAAGCTCCGCACCATCCTGCGCTATCTCGGCACCTGCGACGGCAACATGGAGGAAGGCTCCATGCGCGCCGACATCAACGTTTCCGTGCGCAAGCCCGGCGGCCCGCTCGGCACGCGCTGCGAGATCAAGAACGTCAACTCGATGCGCTTTGCCGCCCAGGCGGTGGAGTACGAGGCGCGCCGCCAGATCGGCATCCTCGAGGATGGCGGCAAGATCGATCAGGAAACCCGCCTCTACGACGCCGCCAAGGGCGAGACGCGGTCGATGCGGTCCAAGGAAGAAGCGCACGATTATCGCTATTTCCCCGATCCGGACCTGCTGCCGCTCGAGCTCGATCCGGCCTGGGTCGATGCCCTCAAGGCCTATCTGCCGGAACTGCCGGACGAGAAGAAGGCCCGCTTCATCGCCGAATACGGCGTCACCCCCTATGACGCCATGGTGCTGACGCTGGAACGCGCCTCGGCCGACTACTACGAGCAGGTGGCCAAGGGGCGCGACGGCAAGGCCGTTGCCAACTTCATGATCAACGAGCTGTTCGGCCGCCTCAACAAGGACAGCAAGGGCATCGAGGCCTCGCCCGTGACGCCCGAGCAGCTCGGCGCCATCGTCGACCTGATCGGCGACAAGACCATCTCCGGCAAGATTGCCAAGGACCTGTTCGAAATCGTCTATACCGAGGGTGGCGATCCGCGGCAGCTGGTCGAGGCGCGTGGCCTCAAGCAGGTCACCGACACCGGCGCCATCGAGAAGGCGGTCGAGGACGTGGTGGCCGCCAACCCCGACAAGGCCGAGCAGGCGCGCGCCAAGCCGACGCTCGCCGGATGGTTCGTCGGTCAGGTGATGAAGGCCACCGGCGGCAAGGCCAACCCGCAGGCGGTGAACGAGCTTGTCAAGAAGAAGCTCGGCATCGAGTGACGACGGCTTATCGAATCGCCGAGTGCATCCATCGACGGCGCCTTCGGGCGCCGTCTTGCGTTGGCGGGCGAGTGTTCAACTCGCGTTAACCCTGTTCCTTAAGCACATTTTATCCGCGTCATCGTTAATGTTGGCGAGCTGGGGTTAGGGCCGGTCGCGGCCGATCTGTTCTTCGTTCCCCCCGGCGTCAGGCGACTGATGGATATAGCAACCCTCCTGGGCGTATTCGGCGGCTTTGGCGTGCTCTACATGGCCATTCTGCTGGAAGGTTCGAACATCATGATGTTCATGAACCTCCTGGCGACCAACGTCGTCATCGTTGGCGCGCTGGTGGCGCTGCTCGGACGCTACACGCTCAAGACTTTCCCGATCGCCGTGTTCGGCGGGTTCAAGGAAGCGGTCTTCTATAAGTCGCATGACGCGCTGCACCTGCTCGACGAACTCACCGAGATCGCCGAAGTGGCGCGCAAGCAGGGGCCGCTCGGCCTCGAAAAGCTGGAAATCGACGAGCCCTTCCTCAAGAAGGCGATCCAGATGATCGCCGACGGCTATAGCGCCGAAACCATTCGCCATGTGCTGGAACGCGAGCGCGACCTGCAGTTCGAACGCCTGCACATGGGCCACACCGCCTGGGCCAAGATTTCCGAAGCCGCGCCGGGCATGGGCATGGTGGGCACCATCATCGGTCTGGTGTCGCTGTTCGCCCACATGTCCGACCCCAAGCAGATCGGCCCGGCCATGTCGATCGCCCTGCTGACCACGCTTTATGGCGCCGTCATCGCCAACGTCATGGCGTCGCCCCTGTCCGACAAGCTGGGCAACCGGGCCGCGCACGAGGCTGAAATCCAGTCGATGATCATCGACGCGGTCATCCTGATCCGCGAGAACAAGAGTCCCAAGCAGGTGCACGAGGAGCTCCTGTCCTACCTGCCGCTCAAGCATCGCGCCAAGGCGGAAGCCAACAAGGAAGCGGCCTGACCCCACGGCCAGCCGTAAACTGACGGAAGCAGCGCATGAGCAAGAAGAAAGGCGGCGGAGGAGGCGGACACGGCGGCGCGCCGTGGGTCATCACGTTCGCCGACCTGATGAGCCTGCTCATGGCGTTGTTCGTGATGATCGTGTCGTTCTCGAGCCAGGACGAACAGAAGCTGCACGACGCCGCCGGCTCGATGCGCGATGCCTTCGGCTACCAGTCGGTGCAGCGCCCGGCCGGCATGATCGAACAGAACGGCATCCCCGAGCGCAAATACCCCCGCGACACCGAGGCGACGACGCTGGCCGACATGTCGGAGTTCGCCAGCCAGTTCAACGACCGCTACAATCAGCAAGGCCCCGAGGTCGACACCAACAAGTTCGAGAAGTCGGCCGACAACAAGCCGCGCGAGTTCCTGACCGCCGCCGAATCGCTGCGTCAGTCGCTGCAGGACCTGCCTGACTACGCCGAGCTCTCCAAGCAGATCGTGCTGCGCAACGAGAAGGATGGCCTGCACATCTCCATCATCGACCAGGACGGCCGGCCGATGTTCGCGCCGCAGTCGCGCGTGCCGACCGACCGCATGAAGATCCTGCTGTCGCGCATCGCCACGGTCATCCAGCAGATGCCCGGCCGGCTGCAGATCGTCGGTCACACCGAATCGACCGGCGACATGGCCATTCCCGGCGGTGCCGCCTGGCGCCTGTCCAGCGAACGCGCCCTGTCGGTGGCCGAGATCATGGGCAACTTCGGTCTTGGGGCCGGCAGCCTGGCCCAGATCATCGGCGTCGCCGACAAGGATCCCCTGTTTCCGGACGACCCGTTCCTGTCGGGCAACCGCCGCATCGAGCTGGTGTTGCTCAAGGAAGCCCCGCCGATGCCGGGTAGCGGCGGTCTGTTCTGAGCGTGGTGCGCTATTGGTTAGAGCCGGGCAGCGGGTGATTGACGGCTCGCGTCGGTTAAGACAAAAGTCTAAGCGAATTGTGCAAGGCGCCGGCCGAAATGACCTCCGCCGTCGACCGGACTGTCGCTCATGCTCGCCAGACTCAAGATTGATCCGTTTCTGCTCGGCCTCGTCGCCATGGTGGTGCTCGCCCTCATCTGGCCGACGCCCGGCGTTAGCGGCGGCGCGCTGCATTTCGACTATGCCACCACCTACGGCGTCTCCATCGTCTTCTTCCTCTACGGCCTGACGCTGTCGCCGGAGAAGATGAAGGACGGCATCATGCAGTGGAAGCTGCACATCTGTGTGCAGCTTGCCACTTTCGTGCTGTTTCCCGTTCTGGTCATCGCCTGGCGCTGGCTGACGCCCGGCATATTCTCCGACAATCTGTGGCTGGGCTTCTTCTACGTGGCGGCGCTGCCCTCGACGGTGTCCTCATCGGTGGCCATGACCAACATCGCCCGCGGCAACGTGCCGGCCGCCGTGTTCAATGCCTCGCTGTCGAGCTTTCTCGGCGTGTTCATCACGCCGGCGTTGATGAGCTGGTACATGAGCCGCAACGGCATCGATATGCCGCTGCTGCCGGTCATCCTCAAGGTGACGCTATTGGTGCTGGTGCCGATCGTCGTCGGCCAGATCGCCCGCCACTGGCTCGGCGCCTGGGCCAAGCGCAATGCCAGCTGGGTCAAGCTCGCCGACCGCACCACCATCCTGGCCATCGTCTACAACTCGTTCTGCGACTCGGTGGCAGCCGGTGTCTGGAGCGGCAACGACGTGCTGGTGGTGGTCGAGATCGCCGTCGGCGCCGTGGTATTGTTCCTGGCCGTCTACGCCATCACCGATGTCGTCTGCACCGCCATGGGCTTCAACGTGCGCGACCGCATCGCCTGCCAGTTCTGCGGTTCCAAGAAGTCGCTGGCCACCGGTGCGCCGCTGGCCAAGGTGGTGTTCGGCTCGACACCGGCGCTCGGCCTGATCATCGCGCCGATCATGATGTTCCACTTCCTGCAACTGGTCATCGTCAGCTTCCTCGCCGCCCGTTTCGCTCGCCGCGTCGGCGACTGAGGCGGGGCCAAGGCTCAGTCCCGAAGGGTCACGAGTGCACCTGCCGATCAGTTTGAAGCAAGCTGATCGACAAGCACCTGCTCAAACTATTGGAACTGGCGCGAGTTCATGTCGACCTGACTGAAGAGTCAGCTCGGAAAGCGCTTTAGATATCCTGACCGATGAAGTGATCCGGATCGGGCGGTGTGCGTCGGCGCGATTTCAGAGCCGCCAAGAGGCGGCCATCGATCGCCACCAGCCCGGCGGCGATGAGGGCCATGCCGACGAATTGCCTGGCCTCCAAGAACTCGCCAAGCCACAGCCAGCCGAGCAGCATGGTGCTGACCGGAATGAGGAAGGTTACCAGCATGAGGTGGGAGGCGCCGGCCGTCGCCAGAATGCGGAAGAACAGGACGTAGGCGAGCGCGGTCGAGAGGAGGGCGACGCCGGCCACGGCCGCCCACACCGACAGACTGGGGCCAGGCAGCGTCCACGGCCGGTCGACCAGCAGAGCCACCGGTACCAGCATGACCGCCGACGCTGTGATCTGGCCGGTGGCCGTTTGCAGTGGCGCCACTCCCATGGCCTTGAAGCGGCGGCCGAACACGCCGGCGAGCGCGTAGGAGAGGGCGGCGCCGAGCACGGCGAACTGCGCCAGCGCCCTGTCCCCCAGCCCCGAAAGCGCCGATGGGCTGATCATGATCGCCACGCCGGCAAATCCAGCCATGATGCCGACGAGCTTGTGGCGCGTCAGTTTTTCGTCGGCTGTCAGCACGTGTGCGACAATGGCCGCGAACAACGGTGTCGTGGCGTTCAAGATAGCGGCAAGACTGCTGGTGATCTGTGTCTGTCCCCAGACGATCAGGGAGAACGGCACGACATTGTTGAGCAGTCCCATGCCGAAGAACGCCGTCCAGACGCGCCGCTCTCGCGGCAGCGACAAGCCGATGGCCCGGATGAGCAGCACCAGCACCAGCGCTGCCAGCACCAGACGCAGCGCGACGGCCGTAAGGGGCGGCAACTGCCTGACGATGACGCCGTTGAAGAAGAACGAGCCGCCCCACAGCACCGACAGCGCCATCAGCAGTCCCCATTCCGTCAGTCCCATGCGCCGTTGTTCCACCATGATCTGCGATCTCCTGTCGTCGCTAGATGATCGAGAACTTCTCGTCAAAATCATTTGGCGTTTCGACGATAAGTGCCTTGCAGATCAATGTAAGTATGGGTGAAAATGCGCTCATGCAAACGAGCTTTTTGCCTGATATTGGCGAGAAAAAATAAATCATGAACCAGCCATTGCCCGCGCTTGCCAGCTTGCGCGCCTTCGAGGCGGCCGCCCGCCATGTCAGCGTCAAGCGGGCCGCCGAGGAACTGAACGTCACGCCCGGCGCCGTCAGCCTGCAGGTTCGGGAGCTGGAGGCTAGCCTTGGCGTCCAACTGTTCGTCCGCGAGCCGCGCCAGCTGAGGCTGACGCCGCCGGGCGAGGACTATTTCGCTTCGCTGCGGACAGCTTTCCGCCTGATGCGCGAGGCGACGGTCGCCGTCATGGCGCAGGCCCATCTCACCGTCGTCACCATCAGTTGCACGCCATCCTTCGCGACGCAGTGGCTGGTGCCGCGTCTCGGCCGCTTCGAGGCTGAGCACGCCGACCTCGATGTACGGATCAGCGCCTCCAACCGCCTGACCGATTTTGGCCGCGATGGCGTCGACATCGCCATCCGCCACGGCTTTGGCCGTTACGACGGCTTGACCAGCGAGCGCCTGGTCGACGATCACTTGGTGCCGGTCTGCAGCCCGATCCTGGCGCCGACCCTGAAGGTCGCCGCCGATCTTGGCCACGTGGCGCTACTGCATGACGAACACCGCCACGATTGGCGGCTGTGGCTGGAGGCAGCCGGCGCACCGGGCGTCGACAGTTCACGTGGCACCGTTTTCACCGATTGCAACGGCGCCATCGAGGCGGCCAAGGCGGGACACGGCGTGGCGCTGGCCCGGCGGTCGCTCGTCGAACGCGAGCTCGTCGACGGCAGCCTGATCGCACCATTTCCCGCAGGTCTGGCCAGCGATCTCGCCTATCACCTGGTCTATCCGGCGGCGGCGCTTGACCGGCCGGCGATCGCGACCATCCGCGCCTGGCTACGGACCGAGGCCGATCATCAGGGCGAATGGAACCAGCGATAGCCGGCCATGGCGATGGCGAAGAGCGCCAGCCAGACGGCGACGTGCCACAGTCGGGCATTGACGCGGTGGCGGCCGCGTATCAGCGCCGAGCCGACGAGCAGCGCGAAGATCGTCAGGTAGATGGCGTTGGCAAAGTCGCCCGGCGCCAGTCCGGCGATCGCCGAGCCGTTGCCGAACACCAGCAGCAGCGCCAGCCCGGTGACGAGGATGGCCATGGCCACGGCGAACACGGTGATGCGCATGCGGCCTCCCGGATCAGAGTTTCAGAGGGCAACGAGCCCGACGAGCAGTACCGTCTCCGCTAGCCCCTGGCAGGCACCGAGAACGTCGCCGGTCTGGCCGCCGATCTTGGCTTTGGCCAGCGCGGCGAGGCCGGTGGCGCTCGCCGCAGCGAGGCCGAGCGCCAGCAGCATGCCGGCAACGCCATGAATGGCAAACAGCGGCAGCGCCACCAGCAGTCCGGCCAGCGAGGCGCCGACGGCGGCGTCGAAATCCGGCTGGCCGAGGCGGGAGGCAAGGCCATCGGGACGAGCCGACGGCAGTTCGTGCCAGAGCCAGACCATGGCGAGCCGGCTGAGACCGCCGAACGCCACCGGCGCGGCCAGGGCGACGGCAACGCCACCAGTCGCCAGCGCGCCATAGAGCGTTGCCTTGAGACCGATGACGACGATGAGCGCCAGAGCGCCGAACGTGCCGATGCGGCTGTCCTTCATGATCTCGAGCCGGCGCTCGCGATTGCCGCCGCCGATGAGGCCGTCGGCGGTGTCGGCAAGGCCGTCCTCGTGCAGCGCACCGGTGGGAGCGGCCACCAGCGCCACCATGATGAGGCCGATGGCGAGCGGCGGCAACGCCGTCAGCGACAGCAGGGCACCAACCGCCGCCGCCGGCACGGCCAGGATGGCGCCAGCCAGCGGAAACATCGAGGCGGCGCGCGGCAGTACCGGCAGCGCCAGCGGATCGTCATGGACGCCGAGGCGTGGCACTGGCCAGCGCGACAGGAAGCGCAGGCAGGCGGCGAGATCGGCGAGGCGGAGGAAGAACGTATCCTTGAGCATTCTTCATTTGTACGGGCTGGAACGAGTCATGTATAGGGAGGCCACCAAATATGGTGTGAATCTGGATCAATTCCAGAAAACTCCACTAAATCCTGATTTTCACACCGCAATGAAAAGGACTGTTTCCGCCATGACTTCCGCCCTGTCCGGCCTGCCGTTCGATGATTTCCGCCGCCTGGTCGCGACCATGCCGCGCGCCGATGGTGAGGCCGTCGTGGCCGTGCGGGCGCGCAACGCCTGCCTCACCAAGCCGCTCGGTTCGCTCGGGCGTCTTGAGGAACTGGCCGAGTGGCTGGCTGCCTGGCAGGGACAGGCCAGACCGACCGTGCGCAAGCCCATGGTGTGCATCTTCGCCGGCAGCCACGGCGTGGCGCTCAAGGGCGTGTCGGCCTTCCCGGTCGAGGTCAACCACCAGATGGTCGCCAACTTCTCGGCCGGTGGTGCCGCCATCAATCAGCTCTGCACCTCGTTCAACTTCGGCCTCAAGGTGTTCGAGCTGGCGCTGGAGCAGCCCACCCCCGACATCACCGAGACCGACGCTTTCAGCGAGGCCGAGTGCGCCGCCACCATGGCGTTCGGCATGGAGGCCGTTTCGGCCGGCATGGACCTGCTGATGATCGGCGAAATGGGCATCGGCAACACCACGGTGGCCGCCGCCATCTATCACGCCCTCTACGGCGGTGAGGCCGCCGACTGGATCGGCCGCGGCACCGGCGTCGATGACGCCGGTCTCGAACGCAAGCGGGCGGCCGTCGCCGCCGCCGTTGCCCGCCTCGGCGAGGGGCGCCGTGACGGCTTCGAGGTGCTGCGCCGCGTCGGTGGTCGCGAGATCGCCGCCATGGTCGGGGCCATCATCGCCGCCCGTCACCAGCGCATCCCGGTGGTCGCCGACGGCTACGTCGTCACTTCGGCCGTTGCCATCCTGCACGCCATCGATCCCAGCGCCGTCGATCACGTCGTCATCGGTCACGCTTCAGTGGAAGGCGCCCATCGCGACGTCATCGCCCGGTTGGGCAAGGCGCCGATCGTCGATCTCGGCTTCCGCCTCGGGGAGGCGACCGGTGCCGCCGTGGCCGGCGCCATCGTTCGCGCCGCTGCCGATACGCACAACGGCATGGCCACCTTCACGGAAGCCGGCGTGTCCGACAAGGGCTGATCGTCCGTCCGGCACCGACAACGCCGCGCCCCGGTTCCAGGGCGCGGCGCGATGTTGAATCAATCTCTTATCTTGGATGATATTATTCATATATAACAATATGTTGTTATAATAACTTAATGTTATTGTTGAGATGGGCGACTAGCCACGCCTCGGCCGTTTGCGGGCCTGAGCCGGTCCGGCGGCAACGGTCAGCTGACGCGGCTGATGCAATAGTCGACCACTTCCTCGAGCGCGGCGCGATAGGCGCCGGCCGGCAGCACGGCCAGCGCTGCCTTGGCCTTGGCGCCAAACTGGCGGGCGCGGGCGACGGTAGCGGCGATGGCTCCCGCACCGCTCAGGAGAGCGATGGCGTGTTCGAGGTCGCCGTCGGCGATCTCGCCCTTCTCGATGGTCTTCGACCAGAAGGCGCGATCGGCGTCGCTGCCTTGCTGCAACGCCAGGATGATCGGCAGCGTCACCTTGCCCTCGCGGAAGTCGTCGCCGACGTTCTTGCCGAGCGTCATCGACGAGCCGCCGTAATCGAGGGCGTCGTCGACCAGCTGGAAGACGATGCCGAGTTCGTTGCCGTAGACGGCGAGGGCGTCACGCGTGGCGGCGTCGCTGCCGGCGATGATCGGGCCGATCTCGGTGGCCGCCGAGAACAGCGCCGCCGTCTTGGCGTGAATGACCTTGAGGTATTGCTCCTCGTTGGTCCGCAGCGACTTGGCAGCGGCGAGCTGCATCACTTCGCCTTCGGCGATGACGGCGGCCGCGTTCGACAGCACGGCCAGCGCGTCGAGCGAACCGGTACCCACCATGATGCGGAAGGCCTGACCGAGCAGGTAGTCGCCCACCAGCACGCTGGCCTGATTGCCCCACAGCATGCGGGCGGCCGGCTTGCCGCGCCTGAGTTCGCTCTCGTCGACGACGTCGTCGTGCAGCAGCGTTGCCGTGTGCATGAACTCGACGGCGGCGGCCAGACTGATGTGGTGGTCGCCCTGATAGCCGCAGGCGCGGGCGCACGCCAGCGTCAGCATCGGCCGCAGGCGCTTGCCGCCGGAATCGATGAGATGATGGGCAATGTCCGGAATCATCTGGGCATTGGAACCGGCCATCGCCAGAATGCAGTCATTGACGCGCTGCATGTCAGCCTGGACAAGGTCGGCAAGCGGCGAGATCGACGGCTTCGCGGCGGCTTCTGCCCGTTGTTTTTCTTTAGAATCGGCCAAGCCAAACCCCTATTGTCCGGGCGGTCTTGGCGTCCGCAAGACCGCATTGTCTCATGCCGCCGAACTTTCGTCCCGGATGCCCGGCCATCGGCCGGCGAACACCATTGCGGATCATCCGAGTGACCATTAGTTCGGCAAACGGCTATTGTCGAATCTCATCGGCGCGGCATGCTACGATTTGAGGAGTGATCATGGAAGAACTGATCCGGACGAGCGATCTCGTGACCATTTCCTTTGTCGAGGCGCTGCTCAAGGATACCGGCATTGCCTATCTGGTCGCCGATCAGGCGATCAGCGCCATCGAGGGCATGATCGGTTCGTTTCCGCGCCGCGTGCTGGTCGACGCCGACGAGATCATCCGCGCCCGCCGCCTGATGACCGACGCCGGGCTCGCCCACGAACTCCGGCCGGAGCGACGGCGATGACCGAGGCGACGACGGTCGACGGCTTCCTCGACAACCGTCTGGCCATCACCCAGCCGGCGCGCGGCGGTCATCGCGCCGGTCTCGACGCTGTGCTGTTGGCCGCCGCCCTTGGCGCGGAGACGCGTGGCCACGTTCTCGATCTCGGCGCTGGCGTCGGCGTCGCCGGTCTTTGCGCCGCCGCCCGTCTTGCCGCGGTGAGCGTGACGCTGGTCGAGCGCGACGCCGAGGCGGCCGCGCTCGCCCGGCGCAACATCATGGCCAACGGGCTGGAGGGCCGGGCCGGCGTCATTGAGGCCGACGTACTGGCCTCTGCGCGCCAGCGCGCCGCCGCCGGGCTCAAGCCGGACATGGCCGATCACGTCATCTTGAACCCGCCCTATCACCCTGGCGACCGGGTCCGGCCGTCGCCGTCGCCGCAGCGGCAGGCCGCCCACGTCGTCGACCCCGCCGACATCGACGGCTGGTTGCGCGCCGCCGCCGCGCTGCTGCATCCGAACGGCACGCTGACCGTGATCTTCCGCGCCGACGAGCTGCCGCGCCTGCTCGCCGCCGTCGGCAGCCGCTTCGGCTCGCTGGCACTGCTACCGATCCATGCTCACGCCGGCGAGGTGGCCCACCGCCTCATCCTGCGCGGTCGGCCGCAGGGGCGGGCGCCGCTGCGGCTGCTGCCGGGGCTGGTGCTGCACGAGCCGGGCGGCGCCTGGCGCGTCGACGTCGACGCCGTGCTGCGGGGTGCCGGTCTCGGCGTCGATTGGTGGGGTAATGGCTGATACCGCCCGAATGACCAAAACGCCCGGCAACGGTTGGTTGCCGGGCGCTCGCGTCAGGGGAATGGCAGCGGCTGATCAGAAGCCGATATGGCGGAAGAGGCCGCGCTTGGCGGGGCGAAGGGCAGCTTCCTGTTCGGCGAGCGACTGCGCGTCGGCGATCTCGCGTTCGAAGGAAGACTGCGGCCGGGCCTTCCGGCCCGATTGCATCAGGGCGTAAACCATCAGGTCCATGGTCATCCTCACTTTCGGGTTTTGCACTCTTGCCCTCTCTATATACGACTTTAGTCGATACGTGCAAAAACGTAATTTCTGAAGGACGCCTTTAGATTCCCTGTTGGCCGCATTGGCCAGTGCCGCCCGTCGCAGCCGGCGGCGTCCGCCGATCCGACGTTGAAAAGGCCGGCCGGCCTCCCCACATGCGCTGGTGCAGTGACAACGACACTTGATTGACGTTAGTGGCAAGCGACCGATCAAGGGTCGGTGTCGTAAACTGCACTAGATTCAATATGTTGCGAGTGCACTTTTCGACGCATTCATTCGCCGCTGGTTGTCCATAGCGTGGACCGAATGCATGCGTCAGTGCACGAGCGAATGACTGAACCATGGAGACCGTCTTGGTCGATTTTGCCCGTTATCTGCCGGCTGCCCTGGTGGGCAAGCGGCCCGTGGTGCCGGTGGTCCGGCTGCAGGGGCCGATCGGCGCCTTCGGCGCCGGCCGCGGAGCGCTGACCGCCAGCGGCCTCGATGCCAGCCTGGACAAGGCCTTCGGCATCAAGGGCGCCGTCGCCGTGGCTCTGGCCATCAACTCGCCCGGCGGGGCGCCGGTGCAGTCCAACCTGATCTTCCGACGCGTGCGCCAGCTCGCCGAGGAGAAGAAGCTACCGGTCTACGCCTACGTCGAGGACGTGGCGGCTTCGGGCGGCTACATGCTCGCCTGCGCCGGCGACGAGATCATCGTCGATCCCGCCTCGATCGTCGGTTCGATCGGCGTCATCTCCGCCTCGTTCGGCTTCGACAAGGCCATCGAGCGGCTCGGTGTCGAACGGCGCGTGCACACCGCCGGTGCGCGCAAGTCGACGCTCGATCCGTTCATGCCGGAAGTGCCGGCCGACGTCGAACACCTCATGGCGCTGCAGAAGGACATCCACGACAGCTTCGTCGCGCTGGTGCGCGGCCGGCGTGGCGATCGACTCAAGGAGTCCGACGACCTGTATTCCGGCCTGTTCTGGGTTGGCCGCACCGCCATAGACCTTGGTCTTGCCGACCGCGTCGGCACGCTGCACGAAGACCTGAGAGCGAAGTTTGGTGACAAGGTCGACATCCGCCCGGTGGCCCGAGGCGGCGGTTTCCTGCGTCGGCAAATCTTTGGCTCATATGGAGAAACACGTACGCCAGCGCTGCTGTCGGCCGAGGACGCGCTCGCCGCTGTCGAGGCGCGCAGTCACTATTGGCGCTACGGATTGTGAACTAAGCGGGAAAAATAACCGCTTGCAAGAGAACTGAACCAGTGTTCTCATGGAATTGTTTAAAGAGGAGATGACGCTATGCCTCCTGTGATCGGTCTTGCTCTTCTGGGTGCCGGCATCTACTACGCGGCTCGTTTTGCCAAGCGGGAGATGACGCGGGTAGGCGAGTTCCTCCGGGAAGCCAACGCCGAGCCCAAGCCCATCGAAATTCGTCTGGAGCGCGATCCGCGCACCGGCGTCTATCGCGACCCGCGCGGCTGATCGCCTCGGCGTCGGAACGCTTCCAGTCCTTCGAAAGGCCGTGTCCCTGCTTGAGGCACGGCCTTTTGCTTTGGCCGACAGCTGGCGGACTTGCGGCCGGCAGCCTTCCGTCTTTTTGCGATTGACGGGGGGGCGAGGCGCCCCTAATTTCCGCGCCAATTTCCCCTTGGTACGGAAACCCTTCCATGTCTCAGACTGTCGACGTCAACGATCCCCGCCGGTCCTTTCAGGGGCTCATCCTGACCCTTCAGCGTTTCTGGGCCGAAAAGGGTTGCGTCGTGCTGCAGCCCTACGACATGGAAGTCGGCGCCGGCACCTTCCATCCGGCCACGACGCTGCGTTCGCTCGGCCCCAAGCCGTGGAAGGCGGCCTATGTCCAGCCCTCGCGCCGGCCCAAGGACGGCCGCTATGGCGAGAATCCCAACCGCTTCCAGCACTACTATCAGTTCCAGGTCATCCTGAAGCCGTCGCCGGAAAACCTGCAGGAGCTCTATCTCGAGAGCCTCAAGGCCATCGGCATCGACCTCAAGCTGCACGACGTGCGCTTTGTCGAGGACGACTGGGAAAGCCCGACGCTCGGCGCCTGGGGCCTTGGCTGGGAGTGCTGGTGCGACGGCATGGAAGTCAGCCAGTTCACCTACTTCCAGCAGGTGGCCGGCATCGAGTGCTCGCCGGTGTCCGGCGAGCTGACCTACGGTCTCGAACGTCTGGCGATGTATCTCCAGGGCGTCGACAACGGCTACGAGCTCAACTTCAACGGTCGCGACGGCGATGAGAAGGTGACCTACGGCGACGTCTTCCATCAGGCCGAGGAAGAATACTCGCGGCACAACTTCGAATATGCCGACACCGACATGCTGATGCAGCACTTCCGCGATGCCGAGGCCGAGTGCAAGGCCCTGCTGGCCAAGGGCGAGGCGGCCGGCGGCGGCGTGCGTCATCTCTGCGTGCTGCCCGCCTACGACCAGTGCATCAAGGCCAGCCATCGCTTCAATCTGCTGGACGCCCGCGGCGTCATCTCGGTGACCGAACGGCAGAGCTACATTCTGCGCGTGCGCGAACTGGCCAAGGCCTGTGGCGAAGCCTGGCTGAAGACCGAGGCCGGCGGCGCGCTGTGATCGGCGGGCGAGGGCATTGCCGCTGACGGCACGCTCTGGCCGGATCAGCGATCTTGCGCCAAGGCCTGCCTCTCGGATGAGAAGGATAGGGAAATGGTGCTGAGACTGGTCCTGTTCGATTGCGATGGCACGCTGGTGGATAGCCAGCGGATGATCATCATGACCATGGCGCGGGCGTTCGAGCGCGCCGGCCTGCCGCCGCCGACCGATGACGCCACGCGCGCCATCATCGGCCTGTCGCTGCCCGAAGCGGTCGCCAAGCTGACCGACCACCAGCCGGACGCGCCGATCGATCGCCTGGCCGCCGGCTACCGCGCCGCCTACGAGGAACTGAGCCCGCGTCTCAACGAAACGGCGCCCCTGTACCCCGGCATCCGCGACCTGCTGGAAAAGCTCGCTGCCGCCGACGACACGCTGGTCGGCGTCGTCACCGGCAAGGGGCGCCGTGGCCTCGACGCCGTTCTGGCCGCTCACGGCATCGCCGATCTGTTCACGGTGCTCCGCACTGGCGACGACGGCCCGTCGAAGCCGCACCCGTTCATGGTCGAGGACGCCGTGGCGGCGGTCGGTGCCGACATGGCGCGCACCATCGTCATCGGTGACACCACCTATGATATCGACATGGCCAAGGCCGCCGGCGCCCGCGCCATTGCCGTTGCCTGGGGCTATCATGGCGAAAATGACCTGATGGCCAGCGCTCCGGACGCTTACGTTGAGACCAGCCACCAGCTGTCGGGCATGATCGACCGCTTGGTTGCCGTGGAGAACTGACATGGCCGACGACGACATCGACAAGCCGTCCGACTGGTACGGCGATCTGTTTGCCGGACTGGCGGCTGTTGACACCACCTTCGATCCGGTGCGCGCCACCGAGCGGGCCAGGGCCAACGTCCGTCGGGTTCTGCCCAAGCGCTTCTATTCCGAGGTGCGGGCCGAATCGGCCGGTGACGCCTTTCGCCTGACGCTCGACGGCAAGCCGGTGCTGACGCCGGCCCGCAAGGCCGTCGAAGTGCCGGACATGCGCATCGCCTGTGCCATCGAGGCCGAATGGGCCAATCAGGAAGAATTCATCGATCCCGCTACCATGCCGCTCACCCGGCTGGTTAATGCCGCCATTGACGGCGTTGCCGGCGAGATGGGCGCCGTCAAGACGGAGATCGCCCGCTTCGCCATGAGCGATCTGCTGTTCTACCGCGCCGAGGGGCCAGACCGGCTGGTGGCGCGCCAGAAGACCCACTGGGACCCGATCGTCGCCTGGGCCGAGAAGCGCTTCGGTGTCCCCCTGCGCCACACTGTCGGCGTCGTGCACGTCGATCAGGATCCGGCGCTGCCCGCCGCCGTCGAGGCCGCTTTGCCCGACCGCCCGCTGGCGCTCGCCGCCATGCACACCGTGACCTCGGTCACCGGTTCGGCGCTGATCGCGCTGGCCGTGGCCGAACGCTTCCTCGATCCCGACGCCGGCTGGACGGCGGCCTACATCGACGAGGACTGGAACGCCGAGCTCTGGGGCATGGACGATGAGGCGGTCGAACGCCGCGCCTTCCGTCGCAGCGAGTACGACGCGGCGCTGGTGGCGCTGGGGCTCAGATGACGATCGGCTACTGGCGCCGCAGGCGATAGAGCACGTGGCGCCGCAGCGGGTGGCCGACTGGCACGGCCGGGTGGTCGAAATCGTCGCTGGCCGCGCGGTGCATGCCGAGCTTTTCCATGACGCCACGCGAGGCGAGGTTGCCGACGGCGGTCACGGCCACGATCTCGCCAAGGCCGAACGTCTCGTAGCCCGCGGTCATCGCCGCCCGGGCGCCCTCGGTGGCATAGCCCTGACGCCAGAAGTCGCGGCCGAGCCGCCAGCCGACCTCGACAGCCGGCGCGCACGGCAGGGCGCCGCCATCGATCCTCTGGATGCCGATGACGCCGATGAACTGGCCGTCCGCCTTGCGCTCGACGGCGGCGAAGCCGTAGCCGTCGGCGTCGAAGTGGCGCTCGTAGAGGGCTATCGACGCCTCGGTCTCGGCCTGCGTCCGGGTGGAAACGAAGTGGCGCATCACTTCGGGATCGGCGTTGATGGCGGCGAACGGCGCCACATCGTTGGGGCGCCAGCGGCGCAGGATCAGGCGTTCGGTTTCAAGGCGCATGGCCATCTCTCCGGAAAGTGGGAACTGGCGTGGCGGTATAGCGCCACCGCCACAGTCGTCAATGCGGCGCCAATTCCAAATATCGCCAACTGAGAGGTGGAAACCGTCGCCGCCTTCGTGTACAACGCCGCCACAATCGGCCGTTCCCGCGGAACGCGGACGCCTGTCCGCCGCTTCGGCACCGGTCCTCAGGGTTTCGGGTAGTTCATGCAGACCGTTCTCTTCGTTATTCATATCATGGTGATCGTGGCGCTGGTCGGCGTCGTGCTGCTGCAGCGTTCGGAAGGCGGCGGTCTCGGCATCGGCGGCGGCGGCGGCTTCATGACCAGTCGCGGCACGGCCAACGTGCTGACGCGCGCCACGGCGACGCTTGCCGTGCTGTTCTTCCTGACCTCGCTCGGTCTGTCGATCCTGCCTGGCCTGCTTGGCAGCCAGAATTCGATTCTCGATTCGGTCAAGCCGGCCGCTGGCGCTCCGGCGCCGTCGACCACCGGCACGCCGATCGGCGATGGCAAGGGCGTGCTCAACCAGCTCAACGACCTCGTCAAACAGCAGCAGGAAAAGACTCCCCAGCCGGCCAACGCGCCAGTGGCCCCGGCGGTCGAAGTGCCGGCCGCGCCCGCCGCTCCGGCGGCCAGCGCGCCCGCTGCCAGCGAACCGGCTCCGGCCGCCACCGAATCGGCTCCGGCCGCTCCGGCGGCTGACGGTTCGGCTCCGGCCGCTCCCGCGCCGACCCAGTAAGCGGGGCCCTGCATCAGGCATCTGACGGTCGCGGTCACTCCGCGGCCGTTTTCGTGAGTAGATTCAAATCGCTGAGACAAACGTGCCTACGGCGCCCAAGGGGCGGCCGGCAGGATTTTTGTTTTGGATAACCGACGAAGCCTCTCCTCAACGGCTTCTGGAAAAGATAGGTTTAAGGCCCATGGCGCGGTACATCTTCATTACTGGCGGCGTGGTTTCGTCCTTGGGCAAGGGGCTCGCGGCAGCGGCCCTGGCGTCGCTTCTGCAGGCGCGCGGCTACAAGACCCGGCTCCGCAAGCTCGATCCTTATCTCAACGTCGATCCGGGGACGATGTCTCCGTATCAGCATGGCGAAGTGTTCGTCACCGACGACGGGGCCGAAACCGACCTCGACCTCGGCCACTACGAGCGCTTCACCGGCCGTCCGGCCAACAAGCAGGACAACATCACCACCGGTCGCATCTATCAGGAGATCATCGCCAAGGAACGTCATGGCGACTATCTCGGCGGCACGGTGCAGGTCATCCCGCACGTCACGGACGCCATCAAGCACTTCATTCTCGGAGGCAACGAAGGCTACGACTTCGTGCTGTGCGAGATCGGCGGCACGGTGGGCGACATCGAGGCCATGCCGTTCCTCGAAGCCATCCGTCAGCTCGGCCAGGAACTGCCGCGTCAGCACGCGGTGTTCATCCACCTGACGCTGATGCCCTACATCCCCTCGGCCGGCGAACTCAAGACCAAGCCGACGCAGCATTCGGTCAAGGAACTGCGCTCGCTCGGCATCCAGCCGGACATCCTGCTGGTGCGTGCCGACCGGCCGATTCCCGAGGGTGAGCGCAAGAAGCTGTCGCAGTTCTGCAACGTCCGCCAGAGCGCGGTGATTCCCGGCCTCGACGTCGGCACCATCTACGAGGTGCCGCTCGCCTATCATGCCGAGGGCTTCGACGAGGAAGTGCTGGCCGCCTTCGGCATCGACGGCGCGCCGCAGCCCGACCTCAGCCGCTGGCAGGGTATCGTCGGCCGCATCAAGAATCCCGAAGGCGCCGTCAACATCGCCGTCGTCGGCAAGTACACCGTGCTGAAGGACGCCTACAAGTCGCTGACCGAGGCGCTGGTGCACGGCGGCATTGCCAACAACGTCCGCGTCAACATCGAGTGGATCGAGAGCGAGGTCTTCGAGAAGGAAGACCCGGCGCCCTATCTCGAGCACGTGCACGGCATTCTGGTGCCCGGTGGCTTCGGCGAGCGCGGCTCGGAAGGCAAGATCCAGGCGGCCGGTTTCGCTCGTCAGCGCAAGGTGCCGTACTTCGGCATCTGCTTCGGCATGCAGATGGCGGTGATCGAGGCGGCCCGGTCGCTGGCCGGCGTCACCCACGCTTCCTCGACCGAGTTCGGTCCGACCGATGAGCCAGTGGTCGGCCTGATGACCGAATGGCTGAAGGGCAATGCCCTCGAGAAGCGCATGGCTGGCGGCGACATGGGCGGCACGCTGCGTCTCGGCGCCTACGAGGCGCATCTTGCCAAGGGTTCGAAGATCGCCGAGATCTACGGCTCCGAGGTCATCCACGAGCGTCATCGCCATCGCTACGAGGTCAACATCGACTATCGCGATCGCCTCGAAGCGTGCGGGCTGTTCTTCGCCGGCATGTCGCCGGACGGCGTGCTGCCCGAGACGGTGGAGATCCCCAGCCATCCCTGGTTCATCGGCGTGCAGTATCACCCCGAACTCAAGAGCCGGCCGTTCGAGCCGCATCCGCTGTTCAGGAGCTTCATCGCCGCCGCCATCGAGCAGAGCCGTCTGGTCTGACGGCTGGCCGGCGTGGGACGGACAAGTCAGGCGGTCGGGCATCCCGGCCGCTTTTTTCATGACCTCAGCGAATGGCTGCCTCGATCATGGCGAGCGCCTGGACGACGGTGGCAAGGCGCACCTCGGCCCGGCCGATGTCGCCGAAGCGGCGTTCGGCGTGCACCGTCGGACGGCCCTTGATGGCCAGGCCGAAGTGGACGAGGCCGACCGGCTTTTCCGGCGAGCCGCCGCCCGGGCCGGCGATGCCGGTGACGGCGACGGCAAGACCGGCGCGCGAGTGGCGCAGCGCTCCCTCGGCCATGGCGCGGGCGGTTGGCGCCGACACGGCGCCATGGGCGGCGAGCATTTCGCCGGCAACGCCGAGCATCTCCATCTTGGCTTCGTTGGAATAGGTGACGAAGCCGCGATCGACGACGTCGGACGAGCCGGCAATCTCGGTGAACAGGGCGGCGATCAGGCCGCCGGTGCACGATTCGGCCGTGGCGAGCTTGAGGCCGCGGGCGCGCAGATCGTCGAGCAAGGCAGCGGCGCGAGCGTTGAGCGGTGTCAGGTCGGTCATAGCGGCAGCCTTATGGTTGCGGTGGCGATGGCTGCGATGCCCTCGCGGCGGCCGGCAAAGCCCAATCCCTCGTTGGTGGTGGCCTTGACGCCGACACGGTCGATGGCGATGACGCAGGCCTCGGCGATGGCCGCCCGCATGGCTTCGCGGTGCGGGCCGACCTTGGGGGCTTCGGCGATGATGGTGACGTCGCAATGGGCGATGATGCCGCCGCGCGCGTGCACGCGCCGCACGGCGTCTTTCAGGAACAGGATCGAGGCGGCGCCGCGCCAGCGGGCGTCCGACGGCGGGAAATGCTGGCCGATGTCGCCGTCGCCGAGGGCACCGAGAATGGCGTCGGTCAGGGCATGCAGCGGCGCGTCGGCGTCCGAATGGCCCTTGAGGCGCTGGTCGTGGGCGATGAACACGCCGCCGAGCCAAACGCCGTCACCGGCCTCCAGCACGTGCACGTCATAGCCGGTGCCGACCCGTACGTCTGGCCGGGCCAGAAAGTCGGCGGCCCGCAGGCGGCGTTCGGCTTCGGCGAAATCGGCGGGCGTCGTCAGCTTCATGTTGTCCTCGTTGCCGGCCACCATGTGAACGGTGTGGCCGTTCATTTCCATGACGGCGGCGTCGTCGGTGACGGTGCCGACGCCCTGGGCGGCGAGCTGGCGATGAGCGGCCAGGATGGCGGCAAAGCGAAAGCCCTGCGGCGTGGCAGCGCGCCACAGCCCGTCGCGCGGCACGGTGTCGGCGACGGTGCCGTCGGCGGCCACGCGCTTCACCGTATCGACCACCGGCACGCCGCACAGCACGCACGGGTGGGTGTCGAGCGCCTCGATCACCGTGGCGATGGTCATGGCCGACACGAACGGTCGCACGGCGTCGTGGATCAGCACCAGATCGGGCGCCAGGGCCGCCAGGCTTTCGAGGCCAGCCAGGCAGCTCGCCTGGCGCTCGGCGCCGCCCTCGATGGCGGGAAGCAGGCGGTCGTCGTCGATATCGGCCACCGTGGCCGCGAAAAGCGCCCGATCATCGCCATGGATTACCGGCAGCACGTGGTCGACGCCGGGGCAGTCGAGAAACGCGGCGATGGTGCGGGCAATCACCGGCCGGCCGGCCAGGGGGCGGTATTGCTTGGGCAGACCGGCGCCGGCCCGCTGGCCGCGCCCGGCCGCCACGAGAATCACGGCAACCGAAGGACGGGGAGGTTCGGTGACGCTCTGCATTTCGTTCCGCACTGAATTTGCTCGCTTTAGCCGGCACACGCGCTAAAAATGTGCGAAATGGATATGGGATTCACCATCGCCATCGCAAGGCGCTTGCGTCTTTTATCGCTAGAAGGTATCAATTGCGTAATTTGTAAGCAAGGTTGGTTGGTGCACAACGCATGAGCAAGGCTGAACGGCCCAGCGGTGATGATTACGGGGTCTTCCGGATCGGTCCGGTCGACGTCCCGTCGCCGGTTTTGCTGGCGCCGATGGCCGGCATCACCGACTTGCCGTTCCGTCGTCTGGCCCGCCGCTATGGCGCCGGACTGACGGTTTCCGAGATGGTGGCCTGCGAAACGCTGCTTGAGGGCGATCCTGAGACGGTGACGCGGGCCGAATGCGGCGACGGTCGGCCGCACGTCGTCCAGATCGCCGGTCGCGATGCCCACTGGATGGCCGAGGGCGCCAGGGCCGCCGCGGCCGGTGGCGCCGACATCATCGACATCAACATGGGCTGTCCGGCCAAGCGCGTCATCTCCGGCGCCTCCGGTTCGGCGCTGATGCGTGATCCAGATCACGCCCTGCGGCTGATCGAGGCCGTGGTGGCCGCCGTTTCGGTGCCGGTGACGCTGAAGATGCGTCTCGGCTGGGACGACAATTCGCTCAACGCCCCGGAACTGGCCGCCCGCGCCGAGGCCGCCGGCGTTCGCATGATTACCGTCCACGCCCGCACGCGCAATCAGTTCTACAAGGGCAAGGCCGACTGGAGCCGGGTGAGGGCGGTGCGTGAGGCCGTCGCCGTGCCGCTGGTGGTCAACGGCGACATTGTCGACGCCGCCTCGGCCCGGGCCGCGCTCGCCGCTTCCGGCGCCGATGCCGTCATGGTCGGGCGGGGCGCCTGCGGCCGGCCGTGGTTGCCCGGCCGCATTGCCGAGGCGCTGGCCCGTGGCGGCGAGGTGCGTTCGCCTTCGCTCGCCGAGCGCCACGCACTCCTCATGGAACAATACGACGACATGCTGGCGCTCTACGGCGTCGAGCTCGGCGTGCGCGTCGCCCGCAAGCATCTCGGCTGGGCCCTCGACGACGTCGAGGTCGAGGACGGCGAAGCGCTGAAGCGCCGCGTCTTCACCGCCGACCATCCGGTGGACGTGCGAACGGCCGTGGCGGCCTGGTTCGCCCGCGCCAACGACAATTCAGAGAGGAATGCCGCATGACCAGCTCGACGCCGACAGCGGGCGAGGAGTCCGGCGGATCGAGGTTCGTCGACCGCGAGACGTCCATTCTCAACGCCTTGCCGCATCCGGTGATCATGCTCGATCCCGAGGGCAAGGTGTGCTCGGCCAACGATTCGGCGCAGAACTTCTTCCAGGCCAGCGCCGCCGTGCTGCATCGTCATCCGCTCAAGCATTTCGTGCCGTTCGGCAGCCCGCTGCTGCAGCTGGTCGATCAGGTGCGCGAACGCGGCGCCTCGGTCAACGAGTACCGCGTCGACGTCGGTACGCCGCGCAACGGCAGCGAGCGCATCGTCGACATCTACGCCGCGCCTACCGATCTGGCCGGTCACATCGTGGTCATGCTGCAGGAGCGGACCATGGCCGACAAGATGGACAAGCAGCTCACCCATCGCGGCGCTGCCCGGTCGGTGACGGGCCTCGCCGCCATGCTGGCGCACGAGATCAAGAACCCGCTCTCCGGCATTCGCGGCGCCGCCCAATTGCTGGAGCAGTCGGCCGACGACGAGGACCGGGCGCTTACCCAGCTCATCACCGACGAGGCCGACCGCATCGTCAAGCTGGTCGACCGCATGGAAGTGTTCTCCGACGAACGGCCGATCGAGCGCGAGCCGGTCAACATCCATTCGGTGCTCGAACACGTCAAGCGTCTGGCCATGAGCGGCTTTGCCCGCAACATCCGCATCGTCGAGGAGTACGATCCGTCGCTGCCGCCGGTGTTTGCCAACCGCGACCAGCTGGTGCAGGTGTTCCTCAATCTGGTCAAGAACGCCGCCGAGGCGCTGGCCGATACGTCGGACGCCGAGATCGCGCTGACCACGGCCTTCCGCCCCGGCGTGCGCCTGTCGGTGCCCGGCACGCGCGAGCGCGTAAGCCTGCCGCTGGAGTTCTGCGTCCGCGACAACGGCCCTGGCGTGCCCGAGGAAATCCAGGTTCACATGTTCGATCCCTTCGTCACCACCAAGACCAACGGTTCCGGCCTCGGTCTTGCACTGGTGGCGAAGATCGTCGGCGATCATGGTGGTGTCATCGAATGCGACAGCCAGCCACGCCGCACGACGTTCCGCTTGCTTCTACCCGCGTATGTCGAAAAGACCGCCGACTGAAAGGTAAATTCGCAAAATGCCGACCGGCAGCATTCTCGTCGCCGACGACGACTCCGCTATCCGCACGGTTCTCAACCAGGCGCTGTCGCGCGCCGGCTACGAAGTACGGCTGACCTCCAACGCGGCGACGCTTTGGCGCTGGGTCAGTCAGGGCGACGGCGATCTGGTGATCACCGACGTGGTGATGCCCGACGAGAACGCCTTCGATCTGTTGCCGCGTATAAAAAAGGCGCGACCCGATCTGCCGGTCATCGTCATGAGTGCCCAAAATACATTCATGACCGCCATTCGTGCCTCAGAAAAAGGCGCCTACGAATACCTGCCCAAGCCGTTCGACCTCAAGGAGCTGATCTCCATCGTCGGTCGGGCGCTGGCCGAGCCCAAGAGCCGGCAGAAGCTGGAGAGCGGTGACGATGCCGGCGAGAACATGCCGCTGGTCGGCCGCTCGCCCGCCATGCAGGAAATCTACCGCGTCCTCGCCCGCCTGATGCAGACCGATCTCACGGTGATGATCACCGGCGAGAGCGGCACCGGCAAGGAACTGGTCGCCCGGGCCCTGCACGATTACGGCAAGCGCCGCACCGGCCCGTTCGTGCCGATCAACATGGCGGCCATCCCGCGCGACCTCATCGAGAGCGAGCTGTTCGGCCACGAGAAGGGCGCCTTCACCGGCGCGCAGGCCCGTTCGGCTGGCCGTTTCGAGCAGGCCGAGGGTGGCACGCTGTTCCTCGACGAGATCGGCGACATGCCGATGGACGCCCAGACGCGCCTGCTGCGCGTGCTGCAGCAGGGCGAATACACCACCGTCGGCGGCCGCACGCCGATCAAGACCGACGTGCGCATCGTCGCGGCCACCAACAAGGACCTGCGCCAGCTGATCAATCAGGGCCTGTTCCGCGAGGACCTGTTCTTCCGCCTCAACGTCGTGCCCATCCGGCTGCCGCCGCTGCGCGAGCGCATCGAGGACATTCCCGATCTCGTCCGCCATTTCTTCTCGGTGGCCGAAAAGGAAGGCTTGCCCTCCAAGCAGATCGAACCGGCCGCCGTCGAGCGCCTCAAGCGCTATCGCTGGCCGGGCAACATCCGCGAGCTCGAGAACCTCGTCCGCCGTCTGGCCGCCCTCTATCCGCAGGACACCATCACGGTGAACCTCATCGAGGCGGAGCTGGCGACGCCCATCGTGGCACTGGTCGAGGAAGAGCCGCCGGCCGACGAGGACCTGTCGGAGTCGGTCGAGCGTTTCCTCGCCAAGTACTTCTCGGAGTTCGGCGACAATCTGCCGCCGCCCGGCCTCTACCACCGCATCCTCAAGGAAGTGGAGTACCCGCTGATCGGCGCGGCGCTGGCGGCCACGCGTGGCAACCAGATCAAGGCGGCCGAGCTCTTGGGCGTCAACCGCAACACGCTGCGCAAGAAGATCCGCGACCTCGACGTCCAGGTCATCCGCAACTCGCGCTGACCGAAACGCCTTGGCAGGCTTGCAATGCCTCGCTCGCGGCGGCACATAAGGGTCTGCCCTAATGTGCTGCGGAGTGAACCATGGCCGATCCGTTCCGTCCCTATGATGTTGCCGTGGTTGGCGCCGGACCGGCTGGTCTCGCGGCGGCGCTGGCCCTGGCGGCAGCCGGCGCCAGCGTGGCACTGGTGGCGCCGGACACCCGCGGCGACGATTGGCGCACGGCGGCGCTGTTCGGCTCGTCCGTCGACTTTCTCGATCGAATGGGCTTGATCCCGGCGCTGACGCCGGTGGCGGCGCCGCTGCGCACCATGCGCCTGGTCGATGCCACCGATCGGTTGATCCGGGCCCCGGAGGTGGAGTTCCACGCCCGCGAAATCGGCCGCGATCTGTTCGGCTACAACATCGCCAACCGCGACATCGTCGCCGTGCTGGCGACCGCCATCGCTGGCCGGGGCGACAAGGTGACGCGGTTTGCCGCGTCGCTCCGTCGGCTCGACATCGCCACGGATGTCGCGACCTTGCAGCTCGATGATGGCCAAGCGCTTGCGGCTCGGCTGGTGGTCGGTGCCGACGGCCGCGCCTCGCGTGTTCGCGCTTCGGCCGGCATCACCGTCACCTCATGGCGCTATCCGCAGACGGCGCTGGTGGCCAACCTCGAACACAGCGCGCCGCATGACGACACCTCGACGGAGTTCCATACCGAGACCGGTCCGTTCACGCTGGTGCCATTCGGCCCCGGCCGGTCGTCGCTCGTCTGCGTCGAGCGGCCGCGCGTTGTCGAGCGGATGATGACGCAGCCCGACGCGGTGTTGGCCGCCGATCTCGAACGGCGGGCGCATTCGCTGCTCGGCGCCTTTCGTCTCGTCAGCCCGCGCCAGTCATGGCCGATGTCGGCCTTCAAGGCTGATCGCCTTGCCGGGCCGCGCACGGTGCTGATCGGCGAAGCGGCGCACGGCTTTCCGCCCCTCGGCGCCCAAGGGCTCAATCTCACCTTGCGCGACGTGGCGGGTTTGGCCTCGATCGTCGGCGAATGCCTCGGGCAGGGCGACGACCCCGGCGACCGGGCGGCCATCGACCGTTTCGTTGCCGCGCGCACCGGCGATGTCGCCGGCCGGGTGTTCGGTGTCGACCTGCTCAATCGCTCGCTGCTGAGCGATGCCCTGCCGGTTCAGGTCCTGCGCAGCTTCGGACTTGGCCTTGCCCGCCGGCTGCCGCCGCTGCGGCGGCTGATGCTGCGTGAAGGCATGCGCGCCTGACGTCGCTGTCGTCAAAAAGAAAAGGCGCCTTGCGGCGCCTTTTCAGGACCATCTGTCGCCGGAGGTCAGGCGGCGGGCAGATGCCCCATGCGAACCGCCTTGGTCCGGAGATACTTGAGGTTCTGCCGCGTCTCGCCGACGTGCAGCGGCACGCGCTCGACGACGCTGACGCCGAGCTCGGTCAACGCGGCGATCTTGGCCGGATTGTTGGTCATCAGCCGCACGGCGTGCACGCCCAGGGCGTCGAGCATGCGTTTGGCGCCGTCATAGCGGCGCGCGTCGTCCGGCAGGCCCAGCAGGCGGTTGGCATCGACAGTGTCGGCGCCCTGGTCCTGCAGGGCGTAGGCGCGCACCTTGTTGACGAGGCCGATGCCACGCCCTTCCTGACGCAGATAGAGCACGACGCCGCGCCCTTCGCTCGCCACCGCCTTCATCGCCGCTTCGAGCTGCGGACCGCAGTCGCATTTCAGCGAAAAGAAGCCGTCGCCGGTCAGGCACTCGGAATGCATGCGGGCCAGCACCGGCCGGCCGTCGGCGATGTCACCCTTGAAGAGCGCGATCAGCTCTTCGCCGGTCACCGGATCTTCCATGGCGGCGAGGCGGAAATCACCCCATTCCGTCGGCAGGTTGCATACCGCCAGCGCGTCGTTGGATGCGGTGAACCGGCCGTTGAGGCTGGCGGCGAAACCACCGCGCGAGGGGGCCGAAGGACCTGTGCAGGTGAAGCTGTCTCGCATCGCTGTGCTTTCCATTTGCTCAGTCGTGTCATCGCCGGCGGCCGTCGGGGCGCCGCCGTTGGCGTATGGATTTTTATCTAGATGGAGTGTCGTACAAACGAATGTAAGAGGCAAGTGCAACAAGCGAATGTGACCGGCGCGCGCGCGGGCTTGCGTCGGGGCGGTTAACTGGTGATGATCCGAGTGAGAACGCCCCGCGCCATCGCTTCAGGAGACGTCATGACCGAGGATCATCAGCAGCTGCGGCTCGTCGAAGCCCTGATCGGCGCCATCGAGCATGACGTACTGCCCCTGACGCGCGCCGGTGTCGCCGCCGGCAACAAGGTGTTCGGGGCGGCGCTTCTCGACAAGCGCGACTATTCGGTGGTGCTGGCCGAGACCAACAACGAGACCGAAAACCCACTCTGGCACGGCGAGGTGCACCTGCTGAAGCGCTTCTACGAGCGCCGGCCGCGCGCCGATACCAAGGGGCTGATCTTCCTGTCAACGCACGAGCCCTGTTCCATGTGCCTGTCGGCCATCACCTGGGCCGGCTTCGACAACTTCTTCTATTTCTTCAGCCATGAAGACTCGCGCGACGCCTTCGCCATCCCCCACGATCTCCGGATCCTGAAGGAGGTCTTCACCCTGGAGCCGGGTGGCTATCGCCGCTCCAACGCTTTCTGGGACTGCCGGGCCATTGCCGACATGATCGCCACCACCGACGAGCCGGCCCGTTCGGCGCTGGCCGCCCGCGCCGCCGCCATCCGCGGCGCCTATGACCAGCTGTCGGCCGCCTATCAGGCCGGCAAGACCGGCAACGACATTCCGCTCAACTGACCGGGCGCCGGCCCCGTTCCGACAAGCCTCGGCACCGCCGCGACAAGACGCGGCGAGGGGGCTTGCATCGACTCGAAACATTAGTATATACTAATAAAAGAAATTAACGGAGGTTCCCATGTCCATTGATCGTGCCATTCTCGCGTTTGCCGGCTTCATGGTGCTGCTGTCGGTCGTCCTCACCGTCTTCGTGCACCCGCTGTTCGTCTGGCTGACGGTGTTTGTCGGCCTCAACCTGTTGCAGTCGGCCTTTACCGGCTTCTGCCCGGCCGCCAGCGTGCTGCGCAAGCTGGGCGTCAAGTCGGGCTGCGCCTTCTGATCTATCGGCTCCGCTCAGGCAGCGGCCTATGATCCCGATGCCGAATCTTTTGTGGCCCGGCTTCCGGCCCGGACCAGCCATGTCATTTTTCTGGAAGAGACGCCTCTCATGAAAGCCAGTCTCGTCGGTCTAGCGACCGCTCTCGTCATGACGACAACGGCCGTCTGGGCCGGCACGATCGTCGTCAAGCCAACCACGGTCACCGAATGGAAGGCCGTCTACGGCAAGGTCGAGACGCGCGACACCAACGCGGCGCGCGCCCGCATCGGCGGTTCGCTGGTCGAACTGACGGTCAGCGAGGGCGACGTCGTCAAGGCCGGTCAGGTCATCGCGCTCGTCAAGGACGACAAGATCGCCTTCCAGATCCAGGCCCTCGATGCCCAGATCAAGGCGCTCGAAGCCCAACTCGACAACGCCGAAACCGAGCTGCAGCGCGGCCAGACCCTGGTCGACAAGGGCGTTTCGACCACCCAGCGCCTCGATCAGTTGCGCCTGCAGACCGATGTCGCCCGCAACCAGATCGCCGCCGCTGAGGCTCAGCGTGCCGTGCTGGTGCAACAGCAGAGCGAGGGCGAGGTGCTGGCCCCCGCAGACGGTCGCGTGCTCACCGTGCCGGTGACGCGCGGGGCCGTGCTGATGGCCGGCGAGAGCGTTGCCACCATCGGCTCCGGTGGCTATTTCCTGCGTCTCGCCATTCCCGAACGCCACGCCGCCGCCCTCAAGGAGGGCAGCGCCATCGAGATCGCCGCCGGCGACGGCTCGATGCGGCCGGGGCGGCTCGCCAAGATCTATCCTGAAATCGACGGTGGCCGGGTGACGGCCGACGTGGCGGTCGACGGTCTCGACACGGCTTTCATCGGCGCCCGGCTGCAGGTCAGGGTGCCGGTGGGGAGCGGCGCAGCGCTGCTGGTGCCGGCCGGCGCCGTCGTCACCCGCCACGGCCTCGACTTCGTGTCGGTCAAGCAGGGCGACAAGACGGTGGAACGCGCCGTGGTGTTGGGCGAGAAACGCAACGTCGACGGCGTGGCCATGGCCGACGTGCTGACCGGTCTGACCAGCGGCGAAGAGGTGATCGTCCCATGATCGCTCCCAAGGTTTCGCTCGGGATCGCCGGCAATCTGACGCGCACCTTCATCGTCTCGCCGCTGACGCCGCTGTTCCTGCTGGCGGCTCTGGCCATGGGCGTCGTCGCTCTGATGACGCTGCCGCGCGAGGAAGAGCCGCAGATATCCGTGCCGATGGTCGACATCCACGTCGACGCCTCCGGTCTCAAGGCCGAGGACGCCTCCAAGCTGATCACCGAGCCGCTCGAGACCATCGTCAAGGGCATCAACGGTGTCGAGCACGTCTACTCCTACACCTACGACGATGCTGTCGTCGTCGTCGCCCGCTTTCTGGTCGGCACGTCTTCGGACGCCGCCGTGCTGCGCGTGCACGACAAGATCATGGCCAACATGGACAAGATCCCCGTCGGCACGCCCGAGCCGGCCATCGTCGGCCGCGGCATCGACGACGTGGCCATCGTGTCGCTGACCCTGTCGGCCACCCCCGGCAGCCCGGTCACCGCCAACGACCTGACGCGCGTTGCCCGCGAGCTTCGCACCGAAGTGTCCAAGATCGACGACGTCGGTCTGTCCTACATCGTTGGCGAGACCTCGGAGATCATCCGCATCGCTCCCGATCCCGAACGTCTGGCGCTCTACGGTGTGACGCTGCAGCAACTGGCTGGCAAGGTGAAGGGCGCCAACCGGTCGTTCAACACCGGTCGGGTGCGCGACAACGGCGAGGCCATCGTCGTCGCCGCTGGCGAAACGCTGAAGACGCCGGCCGAAATCGGCAACCTGCTGATCACCAGCCGCGACGGTCGCCCGGTCTACGTCCGCGACGTCGCCGATGTCGCCTTTGACGCCAACACGTCCGACGCGCTCGTCTCTTCGCTGAGCCGCGACAAGGAAGGCAATATCGAGCGCGTGCCGGCCGTGACGCTGGCCGTCGCCAAGCGGGCAGGGGCCAACGCCGTCACCGTCGCCAGCCGCATTCTCGAGCGGGTCGACGCCCTGCACGGCAGCCTCATTCCCGACGGCGTCAAGGTCGACGTGACGCGCGACTACGGCGAGACGGCCAACGAGAAGGCCAACGAGCTGCTGTTCCATCTCGGCCTCGCCACGCTGTCGATCATCGCGCTCGTCTGGCTGGCCATCGGCCGGCGCGAGGCGATGGTGGTGGCCATCGTCATCCCCGTCACCATCCTGCTGACGCTGTTTGCCTCGCGCGTCATGGGCTACACGCTCAACCGCGTGTCGCTGTTCGCCCTGATCTTCTCCATCGGCATCCTGGTCGACGACGCCATCGTCGTCATCGAGAACATTGCCCGTCACTGGGGGCTGGCTCCGGACGGCGACCGCCGCCAGGCCGCCATCGAGGCCGTGGCCGAGGTCGGCAACCCGACCATCGTCGCCACGCTCACCGTGGTGGCGGCGCTGCTGCCCATGCTGTTCGTGTCGGGCATGATGGGCCCCTACATGAGCCCCATCCCGGCCAACGCCTCGGCCGCCATGATCTTCTCGTTCTTCGTCGCCGTCATGGTGACGCCGTGGCTGATGCTGAAGATCGCCGGCAAGGCCAAGCTGCATCACGGCGACGGCCACGACCAGCATGGCGGGCTGCTAGGCGCCGCCTACAAGGCCGTGGCCCGGCCGATCCTGGCCAGCAAGGCGCGCTCCTGGGCCTTCCTGCTGATCATCGGCGCGCTGACGCTCGGTTCGCTCAGTCTGTTCTACACCAAGCACGTCACGGTCAAGCTGCTGCCCTTCGACAACAAGAGCGAACTGTCGGTCACCATCGATCTCAAGGAAGGCTCGTCCATCGAGGCCACCGACGCCGTGGCTGAGGCTGTCGCCAGCGAAGTGCTGCAGCTACCGGAAGTGCTGTCGGTGCAGACCCACGCTGGCACCGCCGCCCCGTTCAACTTCAACGGCCTCGTCCGTCACACCTACATGCGCTCGGAACCGCAGATGGGCGACGTCGCCGTCAACCTGACGGCCAAGGGCGAACGCTCGCGCTCCAGCCACCAGATCGCCCTCGACATCCGCGATCGCGTGATGAAACTCGCCGTTCCCGCCGGTACGACGCTCAAGGTCGTCGAGCCGCCGCCGGGGCCGCCGGTGATGGCCACCTTGCTGGCCGAAATCTACGGTCCCGATCCCGACAGCCGGCGCAAGGTGGCGGCCAAGGTCGAAGACGCCTTCCGCTCGGTGCCGTTCATCGTCGACGTTGACAACTCCTTCGGCGAGCGGGCGCGCAAGCTCAGGGCCACCATCTCCAGCGACGATCTCGACTTCTACAAGGTCGACGAGAGCGACGTCTTCGACACGCTGGCCATCCTCAACTCGGGAACGACCATCGGCTATTCCCATCGCGGTGACGGTCGCACGCCCATCCCCATCCGCCTCGAGCGGCCCAAGGGCGACCGCGTCGTGGACGAACGCTTCCTGACCACGCCCATTCCGGCCAACGCACTGCCCGGCGACCGCGGCATCGTCGAACTCGGCGACGTCGTCCGTCTCGCCGAGGAACAGACGTCCTATCCGGTGTTCCGCCACAACGGCCGCTACGCCGAAATGGTGACGGCGGAGTTGGCCGGCTCCTACGAGGCGCCGCTCTACGGCATGCTGGCGGTGCGCGATGCCATCGACAGGCAAGACTGGACCGGCCTCGACAAGCCGACCATCGCCCTGCATGGCCAGCCCGACGACGAGACCAAGCCGACCCTGCTCTGGGACGGTGAGTGGGAGGTGACCTGGGTGACCTTCCGCGACATGGGGGCCGCCTTCATGGTCGCCATGCTTGGCATCTACATCCTGGTCGTCGCCCAGTTCGGTTCGTTCAAGGTGCCGCTGGTCATCCTGACGCCGATTCCGCTGACCTTCATCGGCATTCTCGGCGGTCATTGGCTGTTCGGGGCGCCATTCTCGGCCACCTCGATGATCGGCTTCATCGCGCTCGCCGGCATCATCGTCCGCAACTCGATCCTGCTGGTGGACTTCATTCGCCACGCCCGGTCGCCGGAACGGTCGCTGGTCGAGGTGCTGCTGATCGCCGGCGCCATCCGCTTCAAGCCGATCCTGCTGACGGCGCTTGCCGCCATGATCGGCGCGGCCGTGATCCTGACCGACCCGATCTTTCAGGGCCTGGCCATTTCGCTGCTGTTCGGCCTGGCCTCCTCGACACTGCTGACGGTGCTGGTCATCCCGGCCATCTACAGGGTGCTGAGAACGTAAACGGCCTCCGCCCTTTTCACGTCGGGCGACGCGCCTTCGTCACCGCATGCGTCCAATTGTAAACGTATGCTTAAGCGGGAATTCAAATCGCCCCCCTACCATGGCCGGAACCACCCGCCCGGAGTTCCGGCCATGCTGTTCGGCGATTTTCTAAGGAACAGGCGCGGCAACATTGCCGTGGCCTTCGGCCTTTCCATCCTGCCGGTGATGACATCGGTCGGCGCCGCCGTCGATTACGCCCGCTTGTCGGACGCCCGCGAGAGAATGCAGAACGCTCTCGACGCCGCCGTGCTGGCGCTGTCCTCGGAGGCGGACGGCATGACGGCGAGTGCCATCAATACCCGTGCGCTACAGCTCTTCAACGCCAACTTCGTCGCCAATGGCGTCAGCAACGTTGCCGTTACTGCAAGCTACGTGCGCAACGGTGGCGCCACGATCACGGCGCGGGCCAGTGGCACCGTCGACATCATGGTGCTGAACGTCATCGGTGTGTCCAGTCAGACCATCGCCGCCACCGCGGAGACCAACTGGTCATCGACACGCCTGCGCATCGCGCTCGCTCTCGACAATACCGGTTCGATGAACGCGTCGGGCAAGATCACCGCGCTCAAGACCGCCGCCACCGGCCTCGTCGACAAGCTCAAGGCGGCATCTTCCAAGCCCGGCGATGTTTATGTGTCGATCATTCCGTTCAACCGCGATGTCAACGTCGGTTCGGCCAACCGCGATGCCAACTGGCTGCGCTGGGACGGGACGACCCGCAGCTGCAGCCGCTATTCCTGCACGACGGTTTCCATCTATCCCTATTCCGACAAGACGTACTGGACGGGCTGCGTCACCGATCGTGACCGCGACTACGATATCTCCAACGTCACGCCGAGCACGGCGGCCACCCGCTTTTATGCTGAACAGTATTCGAGCTGTCCCAAGGCCCTGACGCCGCTCACCTATGACTGGACGACCCTGACCTCGGCCATTGACGCCATGACCACGGGCGGTTCGACCAATCAGGCCATCGGCCTGGCTTGGGCCTGGCAGTCGCTGTCCGCCGGTGCGCCGCTCGATGCGCCGGCCAAGCCGACGGGCTACGACTATGAGGATGTTATCATTCTGCTGTCGGACGGTGAAAACACCCAGGACCGCTGGGGCGGCGACGGTCAGAACGCCTGGGCGTTGGCCGACCAGCGCATGAGCGCCGTATGCACGGCCGCCAAGACGGCCGGCGTCGTCATCTACACAGTGCTCGTCATCGACGGCAATGAGGATGTGCTGCGCCAGTGCGCTTCCTCCGAGGACAAGTACTTCAACGCCCAGTCGGCCACCGACATCATCAAAACCTTCGGCGTCATCGGCGACAAGCTGACGCAGTTGCGCATCGCCCATTGAAGCAGACGCGGGTGTGCCCTTGTTCGGGGTGGAGACGGGCGAGCGAATGCTGTAATACCGGCGAGCGGCGCTGCGGGGCAGGCCGGTGCGGCAAACGGAGGCGGGCGATTGGCGGGCAACAAGGCATTGCGCAAGCTGTCGCACATTGCGGAATTCGCGGCCCTCAAGACGATCACCACCGTGCTCCGCCTCCTTGGCGTTGACCGGGCGTCGGCACTGATGGGTTATCTGTGGCGGCAGCTCGGCCCGTTCAACGGTCGCCACCGCCGGGCCGAAATGCATCTGCGCCTGGCGCTTCCTGAACTCGACGCGGCGGCACGCCAGCGCATTCTCGGCGACATGTGGGAGAACCTCGGCCGCACCGCCGCCGAGACGGTGCTCATCCCTCAGATCCTGCGCGAGCCGCGCCGCATCTCCGCCAGCGCCGAGCTGATCGCCGCCGTCGATGCGGCCGAGAGCGATGGCCGCGGCATCGTCTTCTGTTCGATGCACACCGGCAACTGGGAGTTGGTCGCCTGTGGTCCGCGCCAGCTTGGCCAGCCCATGGCCGCCGTCTACCGGCGCCTGGCCAACCCCTATTCCGATCAGTTCCTGAAGCGCCTGCGCCTCCGCATCTACGACGGCGGCCTGATGGAGACCGGTGGCAGTTCGGCGCTGAAGCTGCGTTCGCTCGCCCGCGAGGGCCTCGCCATCGCCATGCTGTCCGATCTGCCCGACGGCACCGGCCTGACCCTGCCGTTTCTCGGCCGACCCTCCAAGCTCGCCAGTCTGCCGGTGGCGCTGGCGCGCCGGCTCGGCATTCCTCTGGTGATCGGCCGCTGCATCCGCCTTGGTGGCGTGCGTTTCCGCATCGACGGCCAGCTCCTCGACATGCCCCGGACCGACGACGTCGAGGCCGACATTGCCACCGCCACCGCCCGGCTGCACGCGACGTTCGAGCGCTGGATCCGCGAAGAGCCGGCGCAGTGGATGTGGTCGATCCGCAAGTGGGGCAAGCTGCCCGAGCTCGAAGGCTGAGCCGGCGTGGCACGGCTGCGGTCGGGCCAGCATCGGGAAGGACATGTCATGGCTGCAGGCGGCGCACGCTTGGCGAACTTTCTGGCCGATCACGCTCGACACGTGGTGGCGCTGGCCGTCGCGTTGCTGTCGGCGGTCGGCTGGGTCTGGCTGGCGGCGGCGGTCGCCGGCGGCCACATGAGCGGGGCGCTTGGTCCGGGCATGGCGCCGCTGGCCCCGGCCTTCGAGCACCTCGCCCGACTGTTTCCGGCTCTCGTCGGCGACGGTCCGCACGGGCCGCTGATGCCGGCGCTGGCCGCCTGGGGCTGGCAGGACGTCGCCCTCGTGTTTCTGATGTGGGTGGCCATGGTCCTGGCCATGATGTTGCCGACGGCAGCGGCCACTTTTCGCGCCTACGCCAGCCTTGGTGGTGGCGTGGTGGCTGGCGTGACGGCGGGCTACGCCAGCGTCTGGATCGCCTTCTCGGCCCTCGGCACGGCGGCGCAGACGGCCTTGACCTATTTCGGCGCTCTGTCGCCGCACATGGCGCCGGCCGGGACGGCGCTGTCGGCGTCGATCCTGATCGCCGCCGGCGTCTATCAGTTCACGCCGCTGAAGCTCGCCTGTCTGATTCGCTGCCGCAATCCCTATCCGGCCGAACTCGGCGTGCTCTCGGCCAGGCTGGCGTTCCGCGTCGGCATCGAGGAAGGCATCGCCTGCCTCGGCTGCTGCTGGGCCATGATGGTGGTGATGTTTGCCGCCGGATTGATGAATCTGGTGGCTATGGCCCTGCTCGGATCCCTGATGGGGTTCGAAAAGCTGGCAAAAGGCATGAAAACCACTTATGCGCTTGGCGTTGTTCTGGCGCTGGCCGGAGTGCTATTGGCGACCGGACTGGTTTTCAGGTAGGATCATCCAGTTGACTTGGGTCTGGGCGTGTTGCGGGGGACGGTATCTTGACGGCAATGCAGCGCGTGGCTGGATGGGAAACGACTGAATCTGTTTTTTCTGGTCCGACGACGCCAGTGGTCCGGACCGCGCTGGAGAGGGCCGATCGATGACGGATCTGACGCTCGTGAGCCGCCATCAGAACGCGTTGATCGCGCTTGCCGTTCACGCCTTCACCGCCAGTGGCATCGTGCTGGCCATGCTGGCCGCGTTCGCCGCTTACAATTACGACTGGACCGCCTTCTTCGGCTGGCTCGGCCTGGCGTTGGTCGTCGATGGTGTCGACGGGCCGATCGCCCGCCGCGTCTCGGTCGAGCGTCGCCTGCCGACCTTCTCGGGCGCGGCCCTCGATTTCGTCGTCGATTACGTCACCTACGTTTTTCTGCCGGCCATGGCGGTGGCCACCGGCGGCTTTACTTCGACGCCGATCGCCTTGGCCCTGGCCGGTGCCATCGTCTTCACGTCCGCCATGTATTACGGCGACACGCGCATGAAGATGAAGAACAACGCCTTCCGCGGCTTCCCCGTGGTCTGGAACGGCGTCGTGTTCCTGCTGTTCGTCTTCCGGCCGCCGGAGCTGGCCACCATCGCCATCACCATCGCTCTGTCCATCCTGACCTTCGCTCCCATCGCCTTCGTGCATCCGGTGCGGGTCGAGAAGTGGCGGCCGCTGACGCTCTTGGTGTCGGTGCTGTGGTTCGTCTTCGCCGGCGCGGCGCTCGCCTATGACCTGATGCCGTCGACGCCGATCAAGGTTGGTCTGGCCCTGACCACGGCCTATCTGTCGCTGGTGGCGGCGGTGCAGCAGCTGCTGGTCCGCTTTGCCGGCGAGCATCTGGCCTGATCGTTCGGCGCCGGTCAACCACCTTTTGCCGACCGGCACCTTGAACACGGCGGGCAGGCTAGCCATTTCAAGGCCTGTCTTTTCCGCCAACACGGGATTCTCAAATGCTGCAACTGATTGCCGATCCGAACGTCTGGGCCAGCCTTCTGACTCTGACGGTGATGGAGATTGTCCTCGGTATCGACAACCTGGTGTTCATTTCGGTGCTGACCGGCCGGCTGCCGCCAGCGCTGTCCCGCCGGGCGCGGGCGATCGGCCTCAGCCTGGCGCTGCTGTTCCGCATCGCGCTGCTGGCGACGCTGTCCTGGCTCATCGGCCTGACCATGCCGCTGTTTTCAGCCTTCGGCCATGACTTTTCCTGGCGCGACATCATCCTGCTCGCCGGTGGTCTGTTCCTGATCTACAAGGCCACGCACGAAATTCACCGCGACATCGAAGGTGAGCACGAAGAGGCCGGTGGCGCCGTGCAGGCGGCCTTTGCCGCCGTCGTGTCGCAGATCATCGTCATCGACATCGTCTTCTCGATCGACAGCATCATCACGGCCATCGGCATGGCCGAGCATCTGCCGGTGATGATCGCCGCCGTCGTCATCGCCATGCTGGTGATGTTCGCCGCTTCCGGGCCAATCTCGCAGTTCATCAGTCGCCATCCCACCACCAAGATGCTGGCGCTGGCCTTCCTGCTGCTGGTCGGCGTGTCGCTGGTCGCCGATGGCGTCGGCTTCCACGTGCCGCGCGGCTACATCTACTTCGCCATGGCGTTTTCGGCGGGCGTCGAAGCCGTCAACATTCTGGCGCGGCGCAAGCGCGTCGCTGCCGGCCAGACCCATCACTGACGTTCTTGGCAGTTCTGCCAAGCGACGAAAGTAGAAAGATACTTGGGTTTCAGATCGTTTCAGGTTAGAGGAACGAGTGCGGGTGTCCGTCACACGTCGACCTGCCGGTGCGCGATCAGGCGTGTTCGCCGCCGGTGTCGACGATAGAAAGGCATGGCCGATGCGTGGCGTGTCGGGAGGAAGTGCCTTCTTGTCGGCAAGCATCGCAGCCCGCGGTGGGAGCACTCCATGAGCACGACCGACATCGCCAAGCGCGTTCATGACCACAACTGGAAGCTCGACCCGATCGTTCGCAGCCTGCTCGACACGGACTTCTACAAGTTCTTGATGCTGCAGCTGATCTGGCGGCGCTATCGTGATGTCAACGTCACGTTCTCGGTGATCAATCGCAGCCAGACGGTGCGACTGGCCGAAGAGATCGACGAGGGCGAACTGCGGTCCCAGCTCGACTACGCCCGCTCGCTGCGCCTCGGCAAGAAAGAATGGATCTGGCTCGCCGGTAACAGCTTCTACGGCGTCAAGCAGATCTTCGAACCGGAATTCCTGGAGTGGCTCAAGGACTTCCAGCTGCCGCCCTACGAGCTCAGGAAATGCGACGGCCAGTATTGCCTCGATTTCCACGGGCCCTGGACCCACACCACCATGTGGGAGATCCCGGCGCTGGCCATCATCAACGAGCTGCGATCGCGCTCGGTCATGAAGACCATGCGCCGCTTCGAGCTCGACGTGCTCTACGCCCGTGCCAAGGCCAAGCTGTGGAGCAAGGTCGAACGTCTGCGCCAGTTCCCGGCCATCAAGATCGCCGACTTCGGCGCCCGCCGCCGCCACTCCCATCTTTGGCAGGACTGGTGCGTCAACGCGCTCAAGGAGGGGCTTGGCTCGTCGTTCATCGGCACGTCCAACGTCCTTCTGGCCATGAAGAGCGACCTTGAGGCCATCGGCACCAACGCCCACGAGCTGCCCATGGCCATGGCGGCGCTGGCCCATACCGATACCGAGCTGCGCGAGGCGCCGTACAAGGTGCTGAAAGACTGGCAGGACATGTACGGCGGCAACCTGCTGGTCGTGCTGCCCGACGCCTTCGGGACCCGCGCCTTCCTGCACGATGCCCCCGACTGGGTGGCAGACTGGAAGGGTTTCCGTCCTGACAGCGCTCCGCCGATCGAGGGGGGCGAGGAAATCATCGACTGGTGGCGGTCCAAGGGGCAGGACCCGCGTCGCAAGCTGATCGTCTTTTCCGACGGTCTCGACGTCGAGGAGATCGAGCGCGTCTATCGCCACTTCGAGGGGCGGGTGAAGATGAGCTTCGGCTGGGGCACCAACCTGACCAACGATTTCCGCGGCTGCGCCCCGTCGCCGACCATGGACTTCGACGCCATTTCGCTGGTCTGCAAGGTGACGCAGGTCAACGGCCATGCCGCCGTCAAGCTGTCGGACAATCCGGCCAAGGCCACCGGCGATCCGGAAGAGATCAAGCGCTACATGCGCGTCTTCGGCACCGAGGGGCTGGTGAAGCGTCCGGTTTCGGTGTGATCGCTCACCGGCGGCTGAGCTCGTAGAGGGCAATGCCGCTGGTCGTCGCCACGTTGAGGCTGTCGAAGCCGCCGGCCATGTCGATGCGCACGCCGGTGAGAACGTCGAGCACGGCCGTCGGCAACCCCGGCCCCTCCGTGCCGAGAATCAGCGCCGACCGGCCGTCGCGCGGCACCTGGTCGAGGCGCAGGGTTCCCCGTGGCGTCAGCCCCAGTGGCCGGTAGCCGGCGGCGGTCAGCGTGGCAATCATCGCTTCGGCCGAGCCGGCGCGGGCGAACGGCACCTTCAGCACGCCCCCCACCGAGACGCGCAGCGCCTTGCGGTAGAACGGATCGCAGCAGGTATCGTCGAGGAGCAGCGCTCCCGCGCCGAAGGCGGCGGCATTGCGGAAGATGCCGCCCATGTTGTCATGGTTGGCAATGCCGACCAGCCCGACCACCAGCGGCGGCGCACTGGCCAGGAGAGCGCTCGCCGTCGGCAGGTTGCCGCGCCAGCCGACACCCAGCAGGCCGCGGTGGATGGGAAAGCCGACGATGGCGTCCATCACCTGTTGGGCCGCGACGTAGACCGGCAGATCGTCGGCCGGTGCCAGAGCCTCAACGGTTTCCACCCGGTTCTCGGCCACCAGCAAAGCCTCAACCTGATAGCGCCGCTGCGCCATCAGTACGTTGAGCACGCTCTCGCCTTCGGCGACGAAGCGGCCGCCGTGGCCGTCGTTGAGGTCGCGATCGCGCACGTTCATGAACGGCGCAATGCGGGGATCATCCGGTTGGTTGATGGTGATGAGCATGGCAGGCTTTGACGAATCGCCGGCGACCGGCTTGGTTGAACGGCGCTTATAGCATCAGCGGCGACCAGCCGGTCGCTGCCATGACGGCAAGGAGCAACCATGATCGAACTTTCCGACCGTGTCATCGGCGTCGCCGCCGGCCTGTTCGGCGCCTTCGGCATCGCCGCCCTGGCGGCCGCCGCTCACGCCTTTCCCGGCGCGCACGTCGATACCGCCGGGCTGATGCTGGTGCTGCACGCCATCGCCTTGCTGGCGCTCACCGCTGCCGGCGGAACTCTCGGCGCCGCCCGCCGCATTGCCGCGCTGCTGCTCATCGTCGGCACGGCGCTGTTCTCGGGCGATCTGGTGTTCCGGGCCCTTGAGGGCACGCGCCTCTTTCCCTACGCCGCGCCGGCCGGCGGCTTGCTGCTGATGGCCGGCTGGCTGGCGGTCGCCATCGGTTTCGCCGTCTCTCGCCCCTGACTTCAGTCGATGGCGATGATGACGTGGCCCTCGTCGAACAGGGCCGTCGCCGCGTCGCCGGGCTTGAGATCGAGCGTCTGGGCGCTGCGGGCGGTGATGGTGGCGGCCAGCGACTTGCCGCCACCGATATCCAGCACCACCTCGGCGTTGACCGTGCCGAGGTCGCAGCGGGAAATGACGCCGGGAATGCGGTTGCGCACCGACACGTTCATCGCCTCGTGCCCCGGCGCGATGATGACGAACGGCGCCTTGATCAGCAGGATGACGTCGCGGCCGGCCACCAGGCCGAGGTCGCGCAGGCTTTCGGCCGTCACCAGGGCGTGGATGGCGATATCCGGCGTCACCGACACGAGAACATCGGCGGCCAGATGATCGGCCTCGATGGCGGTGATGGTGCCCCTCAGGGCGTTGCGGGCGCTGGTGCGCATGAAAAACCCCGAAAACAGATTGAGCGGTGTGATGCCGGAGCCGGCGAGGTCGGGTTCGAGGGCGCGGACGACGCGCGCCATCTCCGCTTCCATGCGGCGATAGGCCTCAATGACCTTGACGCCGGCCGGCGTCAGGCTGGCACCACCGCCGGCCTTGCCCCCGGTGCGGGTTTCGAGCAGCGGCTGGCCGAACAGGTTGGACAACGCGTCGAGCGCGTCCCAGGCCGCCTTGTAGGTGATGCCGGCTTCGCGGGCGCCGGCCGAGATCGACCCCTCGCGGGCCACCGCTTCGAGAAGACGGATGCGGTCGCCCTTGATCGGCGAGGTCAGGGCGTCGCCCTTGAGTGTGATGGAGGCTTCAATAGGCATTCGACGGACTCGTCAATCGTCATGGAGTTTCGCTATATAGCCCTGCGGCTTTTGGGGAGCCGATCGGACATCGATTGGCGTGACGACCTGCCGCTTATAGCCGGAGTTCGGGCGCGCCGCCAGAAACGGCTGCGAGGCAATGATGGCTAGACCCCCTGTAAATGCACTGCGTGCCGGCGAGCAGGCCGTCGACTGGCCCGGCGCCAGCGATGCCTCGCTGATCTTCATCGGCCGCATCCGTACGCCCTGGACCGACGTGTCCGACTGTCCGCGCCAGGGACATCTCGACGGACCGCTCTGCCGCATCGAGATCTTCGATCCCTGGGGCGACGCGCTCAGCGGCATCGACAAATGCCCACAGCTCGAGGTGTTTTACTGGCTGCACCTGTCGCGCCGCGACATCGTGCAGCAATGCCCGCGCAACGACGGTGTCGCCCACGGCACCTTCGCCATCCGCTCGCCAATCCGGCCCAACCCCATCGGCGCCTCCATCGTTCGGCTGGAAGGCCGCGACGGCAACACGCTGCTGGTGCGTGGCCTCGATTGTCTCGATGGCACGCCGCTCATCGATCTCAAGCCCGACTTCGCCTTCTTCAAGCCGCTCGCCCCGGAAAAGCCGAGCGAGCGGCACGCCCATTCCTGACTGGCTGGCCGGTCATTCGGCCGCCAGCGCCCGTCTGAGCTTGCGGATGACCACGCCGCGCGCCTTGGCGTCGCTCGATTTGGCCAGCGCCGCCTGAATGTCGAGGACCAGCGACTGGTAGTCGTTGTGCCAATCGGTTCGGCCGGCATGAACCGGGTCGATACGCGGCGGCGCCACCGTCTCGGAAATGTCGATCGCTTCGCCGGCCGCCAGACGGAAGGCGCTGTCGAGACGCGGTTCGTAGATGCGTTCGCGTGGCAACATGGTCGCGAGGCGTTGCCTCAGGCCCTCGATGGCCCGGTCCTCACCGTGGACCATGAAGACGCCGCCGTTGACCGGCAGCCGCGCTTTCATCCAGGCAGCCAGCTCCGGACCGTCGGCGTGACCGCTGTAGAGGTCGAGCTTGCGGATGCGGGCGCGCACATCGATCTCGTCGCCCTGAATGCGCACCTGCCGCGCGCCTTCCTCCAGCAGCCGGCCGAGCGTGCCGGCCGCCTGATAGCCAACCAGCAGCACCGTTGCCTCATCGCGCCACAGCCAGTTGCGCAGGCGATGACGGATGCGCCCGGCCTCGCACATGCCACTGGCGGCGATGACGATGTGGAAACCCTTCATGTCGTCGAGCGCCATCGACTGTTCGACGGATTCGGTAAAGCGCACGTGGCGCGAGCCCATCGCCCGGGCCAGGAGATCGCCGTTGTCGAGCTCGCGGGCGTACTTGCGGAAGATCTGCGAGGCCTTGGCCGCCAGCGGCGAATCGATGATGATCGGGCAGACGGGAATCTCGTTCTGCTCCATCAGGAACACGAGGTCAGCCAGAAGTTCCTGCGTCCGCTCGACGGCGAAGGAGGGGATCAGCAGCACGCCGTTGTCGTTGTGGGCCGCCTTGACTTCGGCGCGCAGGGCACCGCGCCGCCGGCCTTCGGTCAGCTCCTCGCGGTCGGTGTCGCCATAGGTACTCTCGGTGATGACGAAGTCAAAGCCGCTCGGCGCCTCCGGAGTCGGCTGCAACAGCTTGTTTTCCGGGCCGATGTCGCCGGAGAACAGCAGCCGCACCGGCGTGCCCTGGCGGTCGATCTCCATCTCGATCGAGGCCGAGCCGAGCAGGTGCCCGGCGTTCCACAGCCGGAAGCGCAGCTTGTCGCCCAGCGATACCCAGCTGCCGAGCGGCACCTCCCGGAACTGTCTCAGGGCGAGGATGGCGTCGGCCGAGGTATAGATGGGGCTGACCGCCGAGCGACCGCGCCGCCGGTTGCGTCGGTTGAGCTGTTCGACCTCCATTTCCTGGATATGGCCGGAGTCCGGCAGCATCACCGAGGCGAGATCGGCCGTTGCCGCCGTGGCGAACACCGGCCCGGCAAAGCCGTCCTTGACCAGCTTGGGGATGAGGCCGGAATGGTCGATGTGGGCGTGGGTCAGCAGCACTGCGTCGATCTGCCTCGCCTCGAAGGGAAAGGCGCGATAGTTGAGTTCCTTCTCCGTCTTGGAGCCCTGGAACAGACCGCAGTCGACAAGCAGGCGCTTGTCGCCGGTGTCGACGAAAAAGCAGGAGCCGGTGACCGTCTCGGCCGCGCCATGGAAACGGATGATCGGATAGTCAGTCATGCAGCTCTCCCTTGATGGCCGTTGCCTCAACCGGCGCGGGTTTCGCCCGGCTCCGCCCTTGAAGGTCATGTAAGTAGTTGTATCCCCAAGACAAGCATCCCGGCAGGACCGACCTTCGGCCCATGTCCACAGCCCGTCGCGACCAGCTACAAAGCCGTTGCATCGCCAGGGCCGACCGCCTTACATGCGGATAAGCACTTATTTCGCGCCGGACAACATCGCTGCCGGTGCCGCCCCTCTCGCCAGTCCGGAGTTCACATGCGTAAGGCCCTGATCATCGATACCGATCCTTCGCCCGACGATGCCGTCGCCTTCCTGATGGCGCTCGGTTCGTCGGACGAAATGGAACTCCTGGCCATCACGACGGTGGGTGGCAACGTGCCGCTCCACCACACCACGCGCAACGCCCTCAAGGCGCTGGAGCTGGTTGGCCGCACCGAGATTCCCGTCTACGCTGGCGCCGCCGGCCCGCTGATGCGGCCGCTCGAAACGGCCGAATATGTGCATGGCGCCACCGGCTTCGAGGGCTACGATCTGCCCGAGCCGACCACACCGGCCGCCGCGGGCTTCGCGCCCGACCGCATCGTCGAGCTGGTGATGTCGCGGCCGGAGAAGACGGTGACGCTCGCCTGCCTGGCCCCGCTGACCAACATTGCGCTCGCCATGGTGCAGGAACCGCGGCTCGCCGGGCGGTTGGCCGGCATTGTGCTGATGGGTGGCGCCCGCAGCGAGGGCGGTAACGTCACGCCGGCCGCCGAGTACAACATTTACGTCGATCCGGAAGCGGCCAGGAAGGTGTTCGGCTGCGGCGCCCCCATCGTCATGATTCCGCTCGACTGCACCCACAAGGCCCTGACCCACAAGGCCCGTCTGGCCAAGCTGCGAGCCGTCGGCACGCCGCACATGGAAGCGTTCTATCACCTGCTGGAGTTCAACATGCGCTTCGACGAGCAGGCCTGGGGCATCGACGGCGGTCCGCTGCACGATCCCACCGTCACCGCCTATCTCCTCAAGCCGGATCTGTTCGCCGGTCGCACCGTCAACGTTGAGATTTCCTGCGACGAGCTGACGCGCGGCATGACGGTGGTCGACTGGCATTCCGTCACCAACCGTCCCCGCAACGCGCTGGTGCTGACCGACATCGACGCCGACGGCTACTTCGATCTGGTCATCGAACGGCTGGCGGCGGCGCCGGGCCGGCTCAGTCCTTGATCCGCACGCCCGGCGGGTCCGGCGGCAGCGGAATGAACTCCGTCTCGCCGGCGATGCCGGGGAAGCGGCCGGCCCGCCAGTCGGCCTTGGCCTGCTCGATGCGTTCGGTCGAGGTCGACACGAAGTTCCAGAAGATGTGCCGCTTCTCCGGCAACGGTTCGCCACCGAGCAGCACCACGTGCGTCGGCGCCAGGGCGGTGATAACGACGCTGGCGCCGGGCTTGAACACTAGAAGCTGCGACGGCGGGAAGCTGCCGTCCTGACCGGCAATGGCAAGGGAGCCGGCAATGACATAGGCGGCGCGCTCGACGTGCTCGGCCGGCAGCTCGAAGCGGGCCCCGGCCTCGAGGTGAAGATCGACGTAGAACAGATCGGAGAACGTCGGCACCGGCGAACGGGCGCCGAAGGCTGCGCCGGCGACGACGGTCAGCCGGGCGCCGCGCTCGGCGAGCACGGGCAGGGCGTCGCGGTCGTGGTGGCTGAAAGTCGGCGCCGTCTCCTCGGCCGCCTTGGGCAGCGCCACCCAGAACTGGTTGCCCGACAGGCCGCCGCCGTTGCGATGGATGGCCTCGGGAAACCGCTCGGAGTGGACGATGCCGGCGCCGGCCGTCATCCAGTTGACCTCGCCCGCCCGGATGGTCTCGACGTGGCCGGCACTGTCGCGGTGAACGATTTCACCCTCGAACAGGTAGGTGAGCGTCGACAGGCCGATGTGCGGGTGCGGCCGCACGTCCTCCGCCTGTCCGGCGCCGAGCACCACCGGTCCGATCTGGTCGAAGAAGATGAACGGCCCAACCATGCGCCGCAGCGGCGAGGGCAGGGCGCGCCGCACCTTGAAGCCACCGATGTCGCGCACGTTGGGCAGAATGACGTCGTCGAGGCTGCCCCCGGTCGGCCCTGGAATGCTCATGTCCGATCCCTCCTGCTGGCGCCATTGTGTCGGCCGCCTGCCGTGAAACGGCGTGACCGCCACCACCGGTCTGTCACGGTGTCCGGTCAGTACGGCGGGGTCCGGGTAAATCTTCCGGAAGCCGCATACATTAATATACGTATTTCGATTTAGATAAAAAAACAGGGCCGAAGCCCTGTCTTTATCAGTCACGCGTGTCGTCCCATAAACTTGTCTGACGTAACGACCTCCCAGTCAGTCAGCCAAGGGCTGCGTATTACCGCGCCTTTACGGAACCATCCTCCCAAGACTCAGACCGCGATTATTGGAGACCACTTAATTAAACCAAGACTGCCGCCTGTATTTTCAAGCATTACGCGGTCTTGTCTGGCTCTCCTTGTTTTATGGGGCGTACCATACACTCAGTTTTTTCGTTTGTCACGGTTTTGTGCTCTAGACCCTGTATAAATCATTCACTATCCATTAATAGTGATCAATCGTGGAAATC